>DASWLV010000081.1:0-88509 GCA_036400075.1 Pyrinomonadaceae bacterium | reverse complement strand
CGGAAGTGTTGAAGTGATATTTAACGTGGATAAAGCTTATAAGGGCGTTAAGAAAAAAACTATTAGTGTTTTCACAAGCTCGGACTCAGCCTCTTGCGGCTATAACTTCAAGGTAAATCAAACTTACCTGGTATATGCCGATGGAAATGATGAAGGTAAGATTCAGGCAAGTATTTGTTCGCGGACAAAAAGGCTCAAAGATGCAAATGAAGATTTAAAGGAATTGAGCGCACTTAAAAACATAGTGTTTACCAAGTCAGAAAGAATTATTTCACCGGCTAAATCTGACAATGGCTTGTAACTGACAGCAAAATAGTATATTTCTCATGGCGTTTTGTTCCTTGTAAATTAAGGGAGTTAAACACTCCTACGGACACGATCTGTCTCAAAACCGACCCTTTTGGGGACGAAGCAAAACATTGTTAACGCTATATAGAATTAGACCGTCCTTTTAACCTAGAAACGCTATGTATTTTACGAAGTCAATTATTATCTGTGTTCTATTATTCTCCGCATTACTCAATGCCGCCGATGCTCAAATCGTTAAGCCTTCGGAATCTCCCATGCAGAAAACTGAACAACTTGACGCTTACTTAAAAGAACAAGCTGATAAAGGGTTTTCCGGTTCTGTTCTGCTGGCAAGAAACAACAAAATCGTTCTCAATAAAACCTACGGCAAAGCAGCTAATTTAGGCGATTCCGCGGTTTACTGGATTGCTTCCAATTCAAAATCTTTTGTTGCAGCCGCAATTCTTAAACTTCAAGAGCAGGGTAAACTCTCTGTTAATGACACGCTTTCCAAGTTTTTCAAAGATGTTCCCAATGATAAACAGCAGATTACCGTTCATCATCTTCTGGCTCATACCAGCGGTCTGCCTCACAAATATGCCGCTGATGGAATTATCGAACGTGACAAATCGGTTCAAGCTATTTTCGCTTTACCATTGCAATGGAAGATAGGTGAAGGTTATCACTACTCAAACGACGGTTACACATTGCTGGCGGCAATTCTTGAAATTGCTTCAAAACGTACTTTTGAAGAGTATCTGCGAAACGAACTGCTCATACCTGCCGGACTTAATAACACTGGTTTTTGGGGTTACGAAGAGAAGGCTAAAATTGCTACGGTATCGAATATTATAAACACTCAAAATGTGAATCCAGCCATCTACAAAAACGGGAAAAGCGTAGCTAATTGGGGTTATCGCGGAGCGACGGGAATCTATTCCACGACGGAAGACCTTTATCGCTGGATGATTGCTTTGCGGCAAAATAAAGTCTTATCGGCAAAAAGCCGCGAACAGTTGTGGGGAAAACAAAGCTTACAAAGCCGAATTTCAGACGTGGAAGAACAGTTTTATGGTTATGGCTGGGGCGTTAGATTTAAGGAAGGTAAAAAGATTTTCATGCGCCATACCGGTTATGAAGACTGGCTCGGACATAATTCCATAATGTGTCTATATGAAAACGGTGACGCTTATGTCGTGCTGTCAAATACCGTTCAAGGGGAAGCGACTTGGAGTTCAATCATTTCGCGCGAGCTGCAAAAGACGTTACAAACGTTAAATTAGAAGGGTAACTTAACTTCAATATCAGAAAGCTTCCCTGATGAAATTTTGGGGTTTAGGAGTCTCAGAAATTTTTGAGACTGTTTTACCGAACAATAGAATTGAGTTGAATAATGAAGAAAATTTACGAAGTGTTGTACTCTGAGTTGAGAAGACTCTTAGTCTATCTGCAATTAAAAATGTTTGCTTAGATTGTCGCCGTTCGGATTAGACTGCACATTGCCGGAGGAAGTTATGAGAGTTGTCTTATTTCTGCCAATTTTGATACTGCTAATTTCACAAAGCCTAAACGGACAAATCAAGTCTGAAAATTCTCCAGTCGAAGTACTTAACTCTAAATGGTCGAAGTCTCGCCAGAGAATAGAGAATCCGAATAATCAAGGTGTTATTCCGGCTGAATCAGCTACGACTCCAGGCAATAGAAACCTTGAACGAAATCGCAGAATTAACGATCCGGTTGGAACTCCCGATCCAAAGGAACGGACTATAGAGGCGCGCAGCGCGGCGCTTGAAAAAAACATGCAGGATTCGCGATCTCCCAAATCCAAATCCGTAGATGGTTTCATATACCAAGCCAGAATCCGTAACCAAGGCAGGAATACCATTGAGATTCTGTTCTGGGAGTACCAATTCAAAGAGAGGGAGAATCCAACAAACGTTGTATCCCGACAATTTCTCTGCGGCGTTCAGATCAAGCCTGATAAGGAGCATGAGTTAAGGGTATTCAGCACGTTCAGCCCAGGCAGCCTGATTAGTATTGAAAGTTTGGAGAATAAGTCGGGAAGTCTTTTCGAGGAAAAGATTTTAATCAATCGCGTGGAATACGCGGATGGGACAATTTGGCAACGTAAGGGCTGGACTTATATTGATATGAAACCATCTATAGATCGCGCATTAGCAACTCCTTGGGGACTGGAAATGTGCAGAAACCTTTAAACGAACAGAAAGCACTAGAGTTAGAAAACGAATTGTTCATGGCGACAAAGAACTTTCTGAAAAACTCGGTCGCAATGATTTATGTCCCTGCGATTCCAAGCAGAGATTTCAAAAACTGTTGTCTGCGCAAAGGCAAAATTGACGGTTCACTCCGCAACCACTACTTTTAGGGAATGAAAAAGAATAAGACGAGGCTCGATAATCGAGCCTCGTCTTATTCTTTTTCATTAAAGGTCTCAGTTCGGGCTTTTGTTGCTTTTATCCATTCGGTCGCGTGTGCGCCTTTATTAACTGTTCAGTTGCGCCTTGAACGCCCATTGCTTGCGCCAGATCGAGCGCTGTTTTTCCGTCGGCAGTTTGTAGAGTTGGATTTGCGTTTTGCGCGAGCAATAAATCAATGATTTCCGTGCGGTCAAACATTGCTGCGAACATCAGCGCGGTTTTTCCGTCCGGCATTCGAGCATTTACGTCCGCACCGCTTTCGATTAACAACCGCACCATTTCCGTATCGCCTTTGAAAACAGCACCCGCCACAGGTATTTGACCTTGATCGTTAGCAAGTTGCGGATCACCGCCGTATTCAATCAAAGCGCGTGCTGCTTCGTGATTTCCGTTGTAGCTTGCCAGCATCAGCAAACTGTTGCCTTTGCTATCGCGGATGTTAGGTGCTAATCCGTGAGCGAGCAAATCTCTTAGTCGGGCGGCATCGCCGAAGCGGACGAGTTGAAATAATTCCTCGATGAATTGATAAGTCTCATCGTCAAGAACAGGCGCGGCTGATTTTAAATCCTTTTCCGGCATATTTTTTTGTTTTCAAACTTAAAATCCGATTACATCACAAGACATTAAACCGCTCAACTGAGGTTTTAAATTTCTCTAAATCTTAAAAGTGGTTAAAATTCTCAACAGAGAGGAATCTAATGTGTTTTGAAGTCGGGCTTTCCAATTGCGTCATAAGCGAATTGGGCGTAGCAATCTGCATTGCGATATGCTTTCTCCGGATCAAGATTTCTATACTTTTGGGGGTCTTTACGAAAATATGCTTGATCTCCGATCTGAAGTGACATTGGCGGAACGTAATGCGCTAACTCATGAATCATCACATACGAGAAAGCCTCTTGACTTAACGTGCGCGATTTAGGACATAGGTAGATTGATCCCGGATGAAGTAAGAGTCTCCTGTAGATAGCGCATTAGGCGATTGTTTGACGCAATCGAAAGAAGCCGTTATGGCATTTATTAGCGAACTCATATAAGTATCTCTCTTATAAATGATTAACCTTTTTACTCGGGCAAACTATAAAAGAATCTGGCTGGCAATGCAATAATCTACATATCAATTAAATTAGGTAATTACCTCTTGATAGTACATGATAAGGTAAGTTTGATTACTTGGACTTTAGTGCAAATATAGCCACACTGCACTTGAAACGCATGTTTAATTCCAGCCAAGGAGTCCCCAAAAAGCCCCTTTTAGTTGTCAGGCTTCGGCTTTCTACTAACTACTAACTACGCTTCTTTCCTGGAGAAGCAGATGTTGCGTACCAATAAGCCCATCCTATCAACACAATTTGAAGCGGTAATCTTACCCACAATGTTGCGGGATTATATTCAGGATAAAGTTCATGATTGAACGCCATCTGAATGTTAGCCGGAAAAACTGCAATCAACAACGCTATCATTCCCCACGCCGCCATCTGCGACAGCTTTGGGATGAGAAGCATGATTCCTAGAATGATTTCAAATAAACCGCTCAGGTAAACGAGCAACAGGTGCCAAGGCAGATAAGACGGCATGATATGCAGATAGAATGCGGTGTTGAAGAAATGATTGGAGCCAGCCAATATGAATAATATTGCCAATAAGGATTTGAGGATTAGCTTGAGTTTCTGCATAAGTCGCAACCTGGGATATGTCCAAAAATTGACAATCTTCACCTTTTTGTGGTCAATGACTATTACTTTTCTCGAAAACAATAAACCAGCCCAGCAAAATTTGGCGTATTAAATACCAATCGTTTTATATTAAACGAATATGATGATTCTCAGTGATGAAAAGCGCTCAGAACTTTGGCAACAGCTAATTGTAATTATTGAAGATTATATCAATAATGTTGTTGGTTTATCAGTAGCTCCGTCAATTGATTTAAACGAGATTCGTCGTAGATTGACCTCTTTTGATTTTGATAAGACAGTTCAACCGCTTGCAGCTTTACAGTTTGCCGCCGACAATTTGCGAGAATTTCAAGTTCATACTCCTCACCCACGTTATTTTGGATTATTCAATCCTGCACCAACAGCTATGGGAATTGCGGCTGATGCTTTAGTTGCGGCGTTCAATCCGCAGCTTGCTGCTTGGAGCCATAATCCTTTCGCCTCAGAAGTTGAACGACATATTGTTCTCGCTTTCGCTGAACGTTTTGGTTACGACACTGCAAATGCGGATGGCACGTTTTGTTCTGGAGGCGCAGAAGCCAATCACACGGCTTTGATTTGCGCGCTAGTCAGAAAATTTCCCGATTATGCCGAACGAGGATTGCGAGCGCTTGAAAAACAACCGGTTTTTTACGTTTCTGCACAAAGCCATCATTCCTTTGTTAAAGCCGCCAGATTTTGCGGACTAGGAACTGATGCGGTCAGAGAAATCAAAACCGACGCAGAATTTAAAATGAGTGTTGAGGATTTAGCCGAGCGAATCGAAATTGACCGAAGAAACGGTTTCGCCCCATTTTTCATAGTAGCGACGGCTGGTACGACAAACGGAGGTATGATAGACGATTTAGCAACTATCGGTGAAATCGCTCTCGAAGGAAATTTATGGTTTCACACAGATGCGGCGTGGGGCGGAGCGGCGGCTTTTGTTCCGGAAATGCGACAACTGTTAAAGGGGATTGGACGCGCCGATTCGATAACTTTTGACGCGCATAAATGGTTATCAGTGCCAATGGGCGCGGGGATTTTTCTTACTCGTCACAACCAAATTTTGAGCGAAGCTTGTCGCATTACAACCGATTATATGCCGCGTGATGCTTCTGACTTCGGCGTCAATGACCCGTTTGCTCATTCAATGCAATGGTCGCGGCGTTTCATCGGGTTGAAAGTGTTTTTATCGTTGGCAGTTGCCGGTTGGGATGGATATGCCGAAGCAATTCGTCACCAAACTGCAATGGGGGATTACCTTCGTAACGAATTGGAGAAAAACGATTGGGAAACGGTTAATGATACATTGCTTCCGGTGGTTTGCTTTCGCGACAAAAAAACGAGCATCGGAAAAACCGAAGGTTTTCTGATGAAGGTCGCGAACGAGGTTGTCGCATCCGGTAAGGCATGGATTTCTTTTACACGTCTCAATGCTGAAACTCCGGTGTTGCGGGCATGTATTACGAATTATCGTACGATGGAGTCAGACGCGCATTTTTTAGTCAGATTGCTCAATGATTTACGAGATGAAATCGCTAAAAATCGAACTTAATTTAACTGTAGAACAGGATTGCTAATAAAAAAGGCACGATATTGAAAAATGAAAGTTAGCAAAATGAAGTTTCTCTTTTACTCTTGCTGTTTTAGTAAACTTAACTATTTGCCAAAATAGGCAGTAATCAATTCGTTCGTAAAATTTACTGAATTGGCGTTATCTAATTTGGAAATATCTCGAAACGAGCCTTTTCCTAATGCAAGAGTTGCTTTACTTTTGAAATATGCTACAAATCACATTTAAATAAAAGAATGGGTAATTATCCAAATTCTCAGGATTCCGGCTCCTCAAATAAAGACGGATGGTTATCGCGCGAGCGAACTCTTGCCTTTGTACTTGTAATAGTTACGGCAATAGCTTTCTACATCTGCTACCAAATTGCTCTTCCATTCATATCAGCAATTATATGGGCAACGGCTTTGGCAGTTATAGCATATCCGCTTCACAACAAGATTCTCTCGCGAATCAATCGTCCGACTGTTTCTGCATTCTTTACCGTTTTGATAGTTGCAGTTATTGTTCTTGGTCCGGGAATCTTTTTAGGTCAAACTTTTATCAGTCAAATCGGTAAACAAGCGGAAACTATAAAGAGTCAGACTGCATTAGAGCAATGGCAGAGCGCTGTAGATAATAATCCGAAATTAGCTCGAATAACCGCCGTTATCGAACCGCATTTTGACGTTCGCAGTGCAGCGGAGCGTGCGGCAAATGCAGCAGGCTCACAAGTCGCAACGTTTGTCGGCGGTTTGCTCTGGATTGGCGTGCAGCTCATCATCACATTCTTTACTCTCTTTTACTTGTTCCGTGACAAACGTTTGATTGTTAAGAAAGTGAAGTCTCTTATGCCGCTATCACAGTCGGAAACGGATAAGCTGTTTTCGCGTGTAAGTGACACAATTTATGCAACGATCTACGGAACGTTCGCTGTCTCGCTGGTGCAGGGAATTTTAGGTGGTTTGATGTTTTGGTGGCTCGATCTTCCTTCGCCTCTGCTTTGGGGGATTGCAATGTTTCTCTTGTCTTTGATACCCGTCCTTGGCGCTCCGGTAGTATGGATTCCGGCGGCAATTTACCTTGCTTTAACCGGAGATTGGGGGAAGGCTTTGATATTAGCGGGATGGGGAATTGTAGTAATCGGCTCGATTGATAATCTGCTTTACCCTGTCTTTGTAGGAGATAAGCTGCGAATGCATCCCTTGCTGGTGTTCTTTTCCGTAATTGGAGGAGTATCACTAATCGGTTCCGCCGGACTCGTTCTTGGTCCCGTTACGGTTGTGATAACAGGCATGCTGATTGAAATATGGATGCGCCGCACATCAGATGGAAACACCGTTGAAGAGGGAGTTTACGTTTAAACAGAATCCATAACGGTTGCGTTAAGGCGGAGCGAAACCGAATTGAACCCAAAAAGGTTTAGTGTACAACGCCGAATGAAAAGTGCTGTTTCGCTATGACTACTATTGAATTGTTATGCTCATTTTGAAACAGAAATCATCTCCTGCATTTTCTTAACTATTGGACGAGCCGACGGATGGTCATAATTTGACAGAACAATTATTGTGTAACCGGTGTCCGGGTAAAAATCAAATTCTGCGCTGATGCCGTTCGCACCGCCGTCGCGGAAAATGGTGCTTTCCCCGTTCACGGTGTCATTGCTCGGACAGTAAAACAGTAATCGTTGCTGTTTGCGCAGATACTTAGTTGAGTTTATATTTTACGCTCTGTTCTCAATTCGATTTCGGAACTAATTTTAGAAGTTCGACGTAGTTTCATTCAGCCAAAGCGTTATTACAATTATTTAAGGTTTATTTTATGTATTGTCCTAAATGCGGTCAGCAACAAATCGCCGAAAATTTTAACTTTTGTTCGCGTTGCGGGCTTCCTATAAATGAAGTTACAAAATGGCTCGAAGGCAATGCGAGCCTCACCACAAGCGAAAAGGGCACACCTTTAAAATCACATTCAGCCAAGAGGAAAGGCATCCGACGAGGAGCGAAATTGATGTTTTTTAGCGGCGTACTTTTCCCTATTTTCTTTCTTTTCGGCATTGTGGTTGGCGGACCCGCACCGTTATTTATTCCATTAACGATTTTTCTTGCGGGTTTATCACGAATGCTTTATTCCCGCATTTTTGGTGATGACAATTCATCAATTAAGACCGAACGAGCACAGCCCTCTAAATTAGGATCAATGTTTGGCAATAAAGCTTTGCCTTCAGTAAGCGATATCTGGATAAAGAAAACGGCTGAACCGCAATTTCAAACAGCGGAGTTAGTAAAGCCGCCGAGTATTACAGAACATACAACCACTTTATTGGATAAAAATAATAATGTTGTTTGATCTACAACCGATTTTGAAAGGCGAATTACTGGAGTTAAGACCGCTTGAACCACAAGATTTTTCTGATCTTTACAATGTCGCAAAAGATCCTCTGATTTGGGAACAGCATCCTGCAAGTGATCGCTATAAAGAAGAGGTTTTTAAAGAATTCTTTCGCGAAGCTTTGGAATCCGGCAGAGCATTTGCTGCTATTGATTCTAAAAACGGGAAGATTATCGGATCATCTCGATTTTACGGATATGACAGAGAAAAAAGTGAAATTGAAATCGGCTGGACATTTTTAGCCAGAAGTCATTGGGGAGGCAATTACAATAAGGAAATGAAACACCTAATGCTTTATCACGCCTTTAAATTCGTGGAAAATGTTGTTTTTCTTGTTGCTCCTCAGAACTTGCGTTCCCAAAAAGCTATGGGAAAGATAGGCGGAGTTTGTGTTGGATTAAGAAAGGATGATACCGGCAAAGACAGTCTTCTCTATCAAATTACGGCTTCTAGCTTTAAAAATCTAATTTGACGTGTTAATAAGTTGCAAAAGACAAAATGTCAGATGCAAATACAGCCCCATTACCGGGGACGCTGTAAAGGCTAGTCAATAACTTTCTTCGCACCGATTATTCTGTAAATCGAGTGTTATGTCCACGGCACAGGCATTTTGAAATAGGTTTTGAAATTCAAAATACAATTAACTAGTTTTGCCTTTTAAAATTTTTAATTCAATTTAAGGATTTGGCGGATTGATATATATCACTTCGCTGCCGTCAACTCTTGTCGCGCGTCCTTCACCGATTGGTCCAAACAAGTAATTGTAAGTGTTTTGCGAAAACTCAACGGATTTCACCGTGAATCCTGCACTTCCTGCAAACGCCTGATTAACGCCGCTTGTTTTCAGCACGGATGTGACGCCCCAGCCGCCGCGGACAACCGTTGAGTTTGTGCGTTCGGTCGTCTGCCCCTCGCGCCCTTTCTGGTCTATTGAATCAACTCGCTTGTAAGACGGCGCGGAACCGCTGCCAAATCCGGCGACAGTTGCCGAATAAACGGTCTGCTCACCGTTTCCGCTGATAGTCAGTCTGATTTCTCCAGTCGAAAGTTTTTTGAGTTCCAGGATGAACGGATCGCCCGCGTAGTATCGGGAATCATTGTTGCCGCCTGCCGTGGCAATGGTGTGATAACCGCTGTTTGTCGTTCTGTCGGAGGAGCGGAAAAACGGTCGAAATGCAAAATTAGGTCGCAGCGTTTTAACGCCGATTGTGACGGAACCATCCGCCGTCGGTTGAAACGTGCTGCCAAATGCGACTTCATTGCCCGCCAGATCTTTGACGACATATTCGTTTGTGCTTCGCTGTCCAATGACAAATTGATCGGTTCGGCTTGAACCGTCCGACTCGGTTGTCCAGGTTGCACGCGCTGCGGTCGAACCGGGAACAACGGCAAAAACTCGATTCCACGCCATTCCCGCATCAACTTCGATGTTATTGCTTCTTCCGCCCATATAAATGCTCGGTCGGTCACGTGGTCCGGTTTTCGGATCGTTCATTTCCGTCAGACTGTATCCGGCGACGCCATCGGATTCCTGGATAAAAAAACGATTATTATCTGGGGCAAATTCGGGAATCGTGCCGCCACGGCTGTGGATGCCGAGATTTGTGCTGGATTCGGAAGTAATAACTTTGCGGTAATATGCGCCGATCTCATTTGGTTTTCCGTCAATAACTTGAAATGCCGGGGCGATTTCAACTCCGGGTGTTTGTGCCACTACGATATTTATGCCCAAGAGAGCTGTAAAGAATGCTGCGCTCAAAATAAATTTCATAATTATCCCCAGCAAAGTAAATGATTGTTAGTAATGGGTGAACTTAGTTCATCTTATGCATCGCACCACTTAAACAAGTGTCATAAAATTTGTGCCAATTTATCACCGTAGTTATAAAAAAACAACAAATTTTGTCGGAGATAGTAGTTAAGAGCAGTCAAAACTCGAAACGCCCACCAACCAACCCAATGAGCAGTCGAAAAACGAACAACTGTAAAGCGAAGCCGAGCGAGAAGTGAGAAAATTGGAACGCGAAAGGCTAGACGCTTACGAAAAGCGCGACGCGGAAGCGATGAACCGCATTTTGTCCGATGCTTTTGTATAAATTTGTGTGCGAAATGTTGAAGTTTGAAAAAGTAAAAGTAAACAAGTGATTGAAACTTTGTTTATTGATTAAAGCGTCAAAAAATCCTATTTAGGACGCATTCATTTTTCTTTTTATATTCTAATATCCCGCTAATCAGCCACTACTGCCTTAATTTCACGCTTTAGGAATTGAAGGCGTTCTATCAGTGACCGAAGATTTAAAGAGCGTTCTTCTACTTTAGCACGCTCGCTTTTAACAAATCTGGTGTATGGCTCAAGTGCACCTCGGACATTTTCTGTTGCGCGATCAATTTCATCTGCCGATTTGCTCTCAAAAACAGTTCGCATCTCTGATCTCAGTTTTTCAACTTTTGCTTTAAATTCTTCTATTGCACGTTTCCGCTTATAAGGCAGGATAAAAAAGCTGGCTGTGAACAATACTGTCGCAGCCGCAATGCCTGTAACATCCAGCGCCACAGTTGTGAAAATCGTTGCGAGTACATACCCCAAGCCAACAGCGCCCGCCCCCAATCCAAAAGATTGCTGCAACGCAGTCATTGAGCTGCCGATTATTCGGCGACATTCCTCGCGGTGATCAAGCGACTGGATGCGCGCTTCGGCTTCACGACGAATACGGGAATGCACTTCTTCGCGTTCGTATACAAATTGCCCTCCCACTCGACCTATAATTTGCGAATCATACTGAGCCTTTCGCACCTGCGTATTGAAATATTCAAGAGTATCGTTCCACAATTTCATATTGTTGCGAACCAACCAATCAACAGACTCATTTACCGTTTGATCCAGTTTCTCCTGCCATTGAGCAAGCACTTCGCGCTCAAACTCTTCTCGAAATCTGGTTTCGCTGCGTAACAGATTAAAGTTTCGCACGCGAATGTTGCGATCCAAAAAATCAACTCCGCGGTCGCGCATCTCTCCGACTAGAGCATCAACTTTAAGAATGAACTTTTGAAAGTTTGCCTGCATTTCCGTGTGCGCCGCTTCGAGCTGTTCTTCAATTCGCCCAATCTTAATTGTGTCTTCGGAAATCAATTCGAGCTTTCCCGAATATTCTGCTTGCAGCTTTTCGGCAACTGTATTTGCCGAATCTAACGGACTCAGAAGTTTTAGTTGTAACCGTTCACGTTCGCTTAATGTGTTGAAAATATAATCTTCTAAAGCTTCAAAACGGCTGCGCGTCCAGTCTCGCGGATTGCCGCCAAGTTTCGCATTAAAAGCCAGTTTAGCGGCAATAGGGAAAATCAAAGGTTTGAAACCAAGCATTTCGCGACATTTACCGTCAACAAACTCCATTACTTCAATGATTTCAGCTTCTTCCTTTGTGTCAATCTTGTTGAGAATGATGACTATTTTCTTTCCCCATTCTTGAATGTAAGAAAGAAACTGACGCTCGCTTTCAGTCAGCGGGCGGTCAATAGATGTCGTAAACAAAACGAGATCGGCACGAGGAATAAAATCTTCGGTTACTTCTTGATGAGCTTTTATTACTGAATTAGTGCCTGGAGTATCAACGATTGCAATGTCGCGTAGAAATTCTATAGGGAGGCGTTGCTCGATTACAAATGGAGTAATTTGGTGTTCGGAAGGTTCATCCCCGTAGTGCATTATGGTAATGCGGTCATCTACGGGTACGGGACCTTCTACTCTAGCTTTTTGTCCAAATAAAGCGTTAATGAATGAAGATTTTCCCGAGTTAAATTCGCCGACAATCACAAGCAAAAATAACTCATCAATACCTGAGAGGATGTCGCTTAAGCGACGGGCATCTTCAGTATGCCCACCCGCTGCTGCCAGCTCTTGCAAGCCTTTTAACAGTTGCTTTTCAGATTCTATTAACGGGCGTAAGCGTTCATCAACAATCTGTTCATTAGAGATCATAAACTGATTTTACAGAGATTTTGCCTGTTTAATCGGAAATATTTTTAACACTACCGCCTAAGTAGGTATTTATATATGGAATACCAACAATGAACAATTGAAATGAACAAAGGACAAAATAAAGCTTGCTTTAAATTGTCCCTCATCCGAATCATTTCTTATTTCTCCGATTACTTAATTTAAGTATCAATTCCCGCCAATCGGGTCGCCCGGTGGATTTGGAAGCGGCGTAGTTTGCTTACGTGGCGAGTCGGGACGAGTTAAAAATCGTTCGATATCATCAATCGTCGCCTGATAATGCGCCGTTGTGTCGCTGGCAGGGGTTGCTGCGGCTCGCTTGAGTCTTGCTTGTAGCGTTCGCAAGGCTCCAGTTGCCGTTGCCCTGACTTGCGGCTGGGCATTAGAATTTGCTGCCAGGTCCATCAAACGCGTAACAGTCAGGCTTTGCACGGCTCTTTCAATTGTCGCCTGATAAGCATTCGGCGGTTCAGGAATTTTCCAGGTCGTTTTAATCAACGCATCAACAACTTCCCGGAAATGAGGATTATTTTTATTTCTCGCATTGAAAGTTATCAAACGCGCAGCTCGATTCGGCTCAAGCATTCCGCTGATAGCAATATCAGCAGCAATTTCCGCCGCCCCGACCGGATCGAAAACAGGATTAGTACGTTTGGCGAAAAGCTCAGATCGGCTTGAGTTGTATCCGTATGCTGTCGGGGGAATCAGCTTCAAAATATCGTCGGATATTGCGAGTTCTTCAGATTTGATAGTATCGAGAACCGCCAGCAAAGCCTCGCGCTGTCGCTCAGCCGGGACAATTTCACGAACCGTAAGCGGGTTGGCGGTATTTTCGGTTCTGACGGCATAAGTGTAATAAACTCCGCCGAGCGTTTTAACAGCCGCTTGCAACTGATAACGATGATGAAGATAGAGCGGCAGCAATTTATTTTCGAGTTGAGAGAGCGGCGCGCCCTTCGGAATATTTTGCAAACCAAATTGATTTAAACCGATCCGCCTGACTTGCATTTCGTGCCTGAGCATTGCGACCGGATCACTTCCGTTATCCCAGAGATTCGCAAGCGGGTGCGCCGCGCTGTCGGGTCGCGTATCGGAATCGGAAATAAAAAGCATTCCGTTTGCCGCACCATCACGCAGAATTTTTTCCAATTCCGCGTTTTCGTCTGAGCCGGCGGGAAATTGCGTGTAAGCGTAACGAACGGCAAATTTGTCATAACTGCCGATGCCCACGGCATAAGCGTTTGAAAAATCAAGCTGACCGTTTTTTATTTCAATCATTGGCGCCGGATAATCCAATACCGAACCGCGCCCGTAAGTGCTGGCGGCAAAATTATGCGCAAACCCCAATGTATGCCCGACTTCGTGCGCGGAAAGTTGTCTGATACGCGCCATTGACATCATCTCGGCGTCATTTTTCCGGGCTGAATTTATCAAATACTCTACGTCCGGAAGCAGTGCGAAATCGCAAGCCGCGTTTAATAAACCGCCTGCCGAATACTGCGGAACAAGTCCGGTGCCGAGAAGAAAATCCTGCCGCGCCCTTTGCGAATCGAGCGTTACCACACCTTTGATAATCTCCCCCGTGCGCGGATCAACAACGCTTGAGCCGTAAGCCCAACCGCGTGTAGAGCGATGAACCCAATTGATTACGTTATAACGTACATCCATCGGGTCGGCGTCAATAGGTAGAACTCTGACTTGAAACGCATTGCGAAATCCAGCGGCTTCAAAAGCCTGATTCCACCATGCGGCTCCTTCAATCAATGCTGCCTGAATATCCTTCGGCGCGCCGCTGTCAACGTAATAAATTATCGGTTTAACCGCTTCGGAAACTGCGGCGTTAGACTCTTTTTTCTCAAGCCGATGACGTACAATCCAACGTTTTTCAAGCTCTTCATTGATACCCGTTGCGTAATCGTAAAAACTGATTGGGTTAACTCCGACACGCGGATCAAATTTGCGCGGACGATATTTATCATCCGGCAATTCGACAAATGAATGGCGCTCGCGCACCGTTATGAGGCGCGCAGTAGGCGCGGTGACTAAGCGCCCTTCATCGGAATTTGACGCCAAGGTTATTGTCGCCTCGACTTCGGTATTTTTTGGAAAGCCTTTCGTGTTCGGGATGTATAACGCGCTGCGGTTTTCGTCAAAAGTGTAATTTCCCTGTTGAGCGGCGCGCAGACGATCCGTTACGCCGTGAGCATCTCGAATCAAAAAACCTGTTGCGTCAACCAGAACTCTTTCGCCTTCAATTGCTTCGACTTTAAAACCCCAGATAACCGATTTTGCAAATGATTGCTCAACGGCTCGACGTTCCGCTATATTGTCGCTTAAAGCGCGATAATTGTAATTTGGCTGAACCAGCAGAACTTTGTTTCCGGCGCGTTCAAAATAGACTATCTTCGTGCCGCCAAGCTGTCCGCGATCAAGTCCTATTGGATTTGAGCCGACTCCGGTAGTTAGGGAAACCTGGTACAAAAATTCACGGTTAAACCATGGGATTTCAAGATAGATTTTACCGTCTTCGGGGTTAAGATAGAGAGGTACGAAGCCGTCAATTTTTTGCAGCTTTTCCGTCAAAGCGGAAACGGTTTTTTTCTGCTGCGTTTCCTGTTTTTTGTCTTGTGCGAGCGAAGGCAAAGTGACGGATAACATAAACAGAAAGGCGAAAAAGAATTTAGTCATAAGGCACATTCGCAGGAATTTGCAAAGGGAAATTTATCACTTATTAGAAAATAATGGTAATACGAAAAAGCAGGCAAAAGAGACACCGCTTTTATCAATGAACATTGGTAGAGAAGTGTAAATGAGTTATTCAAGAAATTTCTAAATTTTATAAGTTTGTGTGCGAAATGTGTGCGAAATCTTCAGAACCTATCTTATCCAGACAATTACAATCAAACTAAATCAAAGTATAAACATAACTGATAATCGTTAGCTCAGACATCGAAAACTCTCCGTTTATTAAGAGTAGAACTTGTGTTCTGTTAATTGTTATAGGTATCGTAGGGCTTAAACTAACTTCAACGCATTGAAAGATTATGCATTAGATTATTTATAATAATGGCAGGAAGCTATTTTTTTATCAGTCAATGTATCTGGTTTGCCTAATTTTTCTTGTTTCAAAAACGCCCCCAACTGCCATCTTTCGCCTTCTTTCTTCCAAACGCCGGTAACGCTGGCTTTCTGACTGAACTTTGCGCCTTTGTGCAGACCGCTCATTTCCGGCTGGTAAGCTACAATCGCGGTATCGCCGTATGTTTTGGCGCGTAAGTCGCTGAGATAAACTTTTTCAATTGTACAAAACACGGTTCTGAAAATTCGTAAAGTTTGAGCGGTTACAATTGATTTAAGGTTGCCATGCACGGAAAATTATAAAATGGAGTATTTAGTTTTAGAGGTTCTTTTGATTGTTGTTCTTTTGTTAATTAACGGCACGTTCTCGATGTCTGAGCTGGCGGTTGTTTCCGCACGCAAATTGCGCCTTCAGCGTCGAGCCGAAGATGGCGACAAAGGAGCGCAGGCTGCGCTTGAATTAGCCGCTGCACCTGATAATTTTCTCTCTACCGTGCAAATCGGAATTACCCTCGTCGGTGTTCTCGCCGGTGCTTTTGGCGGTGCCGGAATAGCCGTTTATTTGACCCAACTATTTCAGTCCGCTTCATTCTCTGAAACTTTTGCAGAAACAATCAGCTTCGTGATTGTTGTTTCCATCATTACTTATTTTTCCGTGGTGGTCGGTGAATTGATTCCGAAAAGCATCGCTCTTAATTACCCGGAAAGAATTGCCTCATTTGTCGCCCGTCCGATGCGATTCATCTCGCTTGTCGCTTCACCTATCGTCTGGTTTTTGAGCGCGCCAACCGGCTTGATTCTCCGATTCTTTAAAGTTCACGCCGTAGTTGATCCGCCGATTACCGATGATGAAATCAAAGGAATGATTGCACAGGGAACGGAAGCCGGTGTTTTTGAAGAAACAGAGCAGGACTTGATTGAAAGCGTGATTCATTTGGGAGACCAGCGAATTACCGCTTTGATGACACCGCGCCTTGAAATCTGTTGGATTAACATTGAGAGTTCGGCGGAAGCAGTTCAAAATACGATAAACGAATCTACTTTTTCACGTTTTCCGGTTGGTCGCGGCACGGTTGATAATATCATTGGATATGTTGCTGCTAAATATTTGCTCAAACAGTTCATAAACGGAGAGGCGTTCAACATAGAGCGCGCTATTCAGAAACCGCTTTATGTGCCGGAGACGATTACTGCTTTAGAGCTACTGGAAAAATTTAAAAACTCTCATACTCATCTAGCTATTATCATTGATGAGTTTGGCGCAACCGAGGGACTCATAACGATGAATGATGTTCTCGAAGCTATTGTGGGAGAATTAGCGACTAACGCAGGCATTAGATCAGATAACGGCATCATCGAACAAAAAGACGGCTCTTTTATATTTGACGGGCGCACCGCAGTAGATGAGTTTACGGAAGCGTTGAAATTGAAAGAATTGCCAAATAGTGAACGCGGTCAATATGAAACTATCGCCGGATTTGTGCTGACACATTTAGGCAGAGTGCCAAGTGCCGGAGAGAGTTTTGAATGGCGGGGATATCGCTTTTTAGTTGCAGAAATGCAGCGTAATCGAATTGTGAAAGTAATAGTATCGCCGATGGAAGATAAGGTAATTTAAGTAGTCAAATACTTTCTTCAATTTGTGAATTTTGCGTTTATCTTAATTAAATCATATAAGAGAGACAAAATTAGGAGTATCGAAAAAGAATATTCATTTTTGATACTCCTAATTGTACAGCCACACACTAATTAAAATATTATTGAATCTTTCGATACAACATCGTTTCGGGCGGAATAAGCACTCAAGAAGCAAAAATGCTGCGCGGCATCCGGCTTAAACTTCGTGATAGACGAATTAACCCTAAGCACTCGAAAAAATCAAAATAATTTTTCTTCCAGCTTGCTCCAATCGTTCAGCCGCCAGCCTTAACTTGCGGCGCAATTATTTCAGAGCGTCCATGCTCGCTGTCAAAATAACTAACCCCGCAGAGGACAATAATGAGAGGTTAGATGGGAATTACAGAATCCTGGAATTTTTTATAAAAAAAATAGCGTCTTTAGTGTCTCGGCGGTTCTAATTTCCCTGCTTCCAGCCTGACATTAAATTTATTGAAAACAACGACTGATTCGGCGTATTTAACCGAGTGTAGCAGCAATAAAGTTCACCAAATCCGAACAGTTTTTTTCGAGAGGGATAAAAGTGTATTTTCAGAATTCAGTCAATACAGCGATAATATCAACGGCAGAAATGGAAGAAACCAAAGAAAAACAAACCGAGGGACAACCCTGGCAGAAAACGCAGGATGCGCTGGCAGAACGCGCCGGTTTGTCCGTGCTTGTCGTCGAAGGACACCAGCCCCCGGCGCTTGCCGTTTCCAACAATAATTCGATTTGCCGCGTCGTTCAATCTTCCGTCACACACGCGGAGCGCTGCGAGCCGTTTTGCGGAGCGGCGTTTCAAAAAGCGATTGAAGCCGGAAAAGCCGTCAATTACCGCTGTCACGCAGGGCTTTATTGCGTTGCCGCGCCGCTTGAAACCGAAGAAAAACCGCTTGTTGCGATTGTCGGGAGAACTTTTTTACAAACTTCGGATTACCGCGATCTGACCGAGCGGATTTTTCTCGGCGATTGGCAAAATCTGCCGGAGATCGAGTTGTTTGAAAACATCAATCTTTCCGGCTCGCTCGAAGATTTGGAGAAATTAGCCGCTCGTTTGCAAAATTTGAGCGCGGAAGAACGCGCCGCTTTGTCGGCTCTGACCAAAACGCCGCCGGAATTTAGCGACGAAGAAACAATTGTTTTGCCCGAATCGGCGTCCGATGAATTTGCCGAAACGGAAAACGACGTTTTAGAGCTTGACACGCCGGAACCTGATTCTGAGGAAATCTTGTTTCTTGACGAGGACGAAACAATTTCCGAGCCTGAACGCGAGGCAAAACCGGTTGAAAAGATTAATGAAGCAAAATCTCAAAATCCGGTTATTGATTTGACCGCTGAAACGGTGCGCGCGTGGCGCGAAAAATCAGGCGCGGCTTTGCGACAAAACTATCTCGCCGCCGCTGCCGCAACCGCCGAATTTATTACAGAAACTTTTGGTTTTGAGAGCTTGGCTTGGCTCGAACAACGCGGGCAACATTTCAAAACGCTGCTTCAAAAAGGCGAAAAGTTCGGCGGCGACATCGGACGAATTAATTTAAAGCCGAGCGACGAGCTTATAAAGCAAGCGGCTGAAAACCGAGCTTCGCTTCGTCTCGAAAACAAAAACACGGGCGAAGAAATCGAGCTTTTCCCAGTCGTTTCGAGCATCGGCGAAATTCGCGCCGCGATTGTGGTTGCAGACGGAACGCTCGACGAAAAAATTAGTCGCCGCTTATCCGATTTTCTAACCGAAATCGCTTTGCCGCTCGAAGTTTTGCGGCTCCGCGAAGATGTCGAGCAGCGCATTCGTTTGCAAGCCGCAATTAAGAAATTTAATTCCGATTTGCAAAACGCCGAACCGGAAAACTTTCTCGATGCGCTCGTCGAAAACTGCGCGGCACTAGTCGGAGCGGAACGCGCATCGCTGCTTTTTTTCGACGAAAACGAACAGGTTTTGCGAGGGGTTGCGGCAACCGGCGCGCAAGCTGAAGAAATCAAAAACGAAACCGCAAATTTGGGCGAGCGAATTGCTTTTCGCGTCTTTCAGGAAAATATGCCGATTCTGGTCGGCGATGTTTCGCATTTAAATTTGCCGCCCGTTGAACAACGTGATTATCAATCAAGCTCGTTTTTGATTTTGCCTTTGACAATCGGCGGAAGAGCGGTCGGAGTTTTAAATTTGACTGAAAAAAGCGGAGGAGTAATTTTCGATGAAACCGATTTGCAGCTTCTTGAAGCTATCGCGCCGCAAATTGCGTTTGAAGTTGACCGCGCCCGTTTGCATCAAAAAGCGGGCGAATTTGAAACGGCTTCGATTACCGACGCGCTGACCGGCTTGCCGAATCGCCGTTATCTCGAAAAGCGTCTTGAAGAAGAAGTATTGCGTTCGCAGCGACACGGTTTTCCGCTCAGCTTTATGATGATTGACGTTGATTTTTTCAAACGCTACAACGATTTAAACGGTCATCAGGCTGGCGACGAGGCTTTGCGGATCGTGGCAAATTCCCTGCGAGCCGCTTTGCGAGGCGCAGATATTGCGGCGCGTTACGGCGGCGAAGAATTTTCGATTCTTTTGCCGCAAACCACGCAAAGCGAAGCAAAACCGATTGCCGAAAGAATCCGGCGGCGAATCGAAGCGACCGTTTTCCCGCACGACAAAGTGACGATCAGCATCGGAATCGCGTCTTTTTCGCCGCAGCTCGATACGCCGGAATTGATTATCAAAGCCGCCGATCAGGCTCTCTACGCGGCGAAAAATGCTGGACGAAACAACATCCAGATTTACGGCAACGGAAACGGAGCGCTTTCGTAAGAATTGAACAAATTGCCGCATGAAAATATGTCTGAACGGAAAAATGTAAAATCTGCCGACATCCGACAAATTTTGAGCCGAATCGCGGCTGCGGATTTTGTCGGACGCGAGCGCGAGCAGGACGAAATCTTGCGTTTCGCGCGCGCCGGAAAAGACGAAAAGGCGAGCGGCTTGCTCGTTTTGTCGGCTCCGGCGGCGGGCGCGTCCGAGCTTTTGCGGCAGGTTTACGACCGACTTTTCGCCGAAGAATCAAACGTTTTTCCAATTTATTTTGCTTTTCAGACAAACGAAACGGCGGAAACGGCGGCGCGTCGTTTTTTGCAGACATTTTTGCAGCAAGCTGTCGCATTTCGCCGCAAAGACGCGAAATTGCTAGACGCCGCGCTTGAGCTTGCCGAGATTGCGCGGCTTGCTTCGCCAACCGACGGAGCGTGGATTGATCGTTTAATTTTTGCTTATGAAGATGAATCGCAAAGCGGCGATTCGGGAGCTTTGGTCAGGCAAGCTTTCGCCGCGCCGCTACGCGCGGCGGCACAGAGCGCGCCGTGTTTTGTGATTTTCGATGATTTTCACGAGGCGAATGAAGATTTAATCAATGAAATAAAGCAGATTTACGCGCGTTCGACCGCCCGGTTCGTTATCGGCGGGCGGCGGCGGTTTTTGTTGGACGCGCTGCAAAACGGCGGCGCGAATTTGGAAAATGCGATAGTTTTAAATCTGCCGCCGCTTTCTCCGACCGATGCCGGTTTGCTGGTTGAGAAGCTCGCCGCCAAATATGCGGTTAAAACTAACGAACAAACCAGAGATTTGATTGTTCAGCAGCTCAACGCAAATCCGGCTTTTATTACTAATTTGATTTTATCGGCGCGCGACCGCCGCGTTGATTTGGACAGTTTCCGGCGCTGCGAGCAGGTTTACGCGGCGGAGATTTTGGGCGGAAGAACGCGCCGTTATTTCAACCAGATTTTCGAGCGCATTGCGCCGAATCCGGAGACGCAACGCGAGATTTTAAATGTCTTGAAAAATGCTTTTGATGGCGAGGCGAACAAATCTTCAATCGAGTTTTGGCAAAATCGAGTCGCGGTTGAAACAGAAGAGTTCTATCGGATTATGCGCGCTCTGCATTTAAATGAAATCGTCCGCGTTGATTCGAGCGTCGTGGAAACGGCGGAAAGAGCGGAAATTGCGCGTGATTACGTAACGGCGCGTTATCGTTTGGAAATCAAAAACGAGCCGCGCTCGCTCGTAGTTGCCGAAACTCTGGCGACGGCGCTCAAACGCGCGCCGGAAACGATGGCGCGATTTTATCGCCGCTCGTCGGCGCTCGGTTTGCGCCGGCTTTTGCAGAATTTTAATTTGCAGGAAATTCCGACGGTTTTGTTTGATTACAATCGGTTTCAGCGATTTTACAAGGGCGAAGACGACAGGCTCGTTCGCGAAAATCTGGCGGGCGAAATCGAAAAAAACGTTTTGCCGCAAATTGTTTTCGCTGCGAATTGCGCAGAGTTTTACCCGCAGATTGAACGCATCGCGGAACGAGAGCGCTCCGCGGTCGCGGTGGGTTTCAAGAGCGGGCATTACCGAGACGACAGCCAGATTGTCTGGATTGCGGCGGAAATCGAATCGAAATTAGAAGCGACCGCGGAATTAACCGAATTTTGGCTCGACCGCTTAGAAGCTGTCGCGGTTTTCTGCAATTTCCGGCGCGCTCAGTTCTGGCTCGTCGCGCCCGAAGGTTTTTCCGAAGAAGCGTCCCGGCTTTTGGATGCGCGCGGCGCGTTTTCGTCGAGCCGGAGACAAGTTGAATTGTTAGCCGAAATGCTGGAAGCGGAATTAGTTTCGACCGGGAGAGAAAAGGGAAACGAGTTTGAATTGATTATGCCGATGGGCGGCGACACCGAATTGATTTCAGCACAGGCGGCGGAAGACTTTGCCCGAAAATACGGTTTTAAAACGGCGGCGATCAATCAAATCAAAACCGCGCTGATCGAAGCCTGCATCAACGCCGCCGAACACAGTTTGAGTCCCGACCGCAAAATTCATCAAAAATTCGAGATGCAAGCCGACGAACTTGTGATTACGATTTCAAATCGCGGTTTGCAGATTCCGCCGGAAAAATTAAACGGCAGCAAACCGGAGGAAGATCCGACCGGCAGACGCGGATTAGGGCTGCGCTTGATTCGCCGCTTGATGGACGAAGTGGAATTCATCCGCACCGACGACGGCACGATAATCAGAATGACAAAGAGGAAATAGTTTGTTGTTCGTAGTTCGTTGTTCGTTGCAGACTTCTCTTTCAAGAATCGTTTAAAATTCAAGCGACAACGTTAATTAGCGATTTACAACGAACAACGAACTACGAACAACGAACTATTTAATGTAAAATAGGCGCGTCGAAAGGAAACCTCTTTTTTTGTGAATAAAGACACGGGAAGCTTAATCAACGTTCGTTCGAGGCGTGAGGGAAACATCGGCGTAATTTACGCCGGAGATTATTTAAACAAACTGACCGGCGAGCGCATCGAGCGTGAGGCGCAAAATTTGCTCGATGCGGGCTGCCTCGCTCTGGTAGTTAGTTTCCAGGACACTCAATTTGTGAACAGCATCGGCGTTTCGATTCTGCTGGGAATTATTGACGCGGCGAAAAAAACAAACGCCGATCTGGTTTTTACCGAAATCAACGAACATACGGCGGAGCTTTTCGAGATGCTCGGTCTCGCGCGCCACGTTCGTCTGGAAAAAGATGAATCGGCGGCAATAAACTCATTTCAAATTGCTGTTTCCTAAACAAAATGGCTGAACAGAATCATAAACTCGTACATACTTTTGCGGCGCTCGCTGAATTGGGGCAGGAAATAACGGGCGCGTTTGATTTCCAGAAAATGATTCGCACCAGCTTGCATTTGCTGGTCGGCAGTCTGGCGATTATGCGGGGCGGCGTGGCGAAATTTAATCGTTTTTCGGGAGAACTAAATTTTCTCGCCGTGCGCGGTCTCGGCGATGAATTTCCGCTCGCGTTTTCTCTCAGCCGCCAAGCCGAACGCGAATTTCTCGACGCCGGTTTAAACGCAATCGAAATCAATTCGCACGCCGAAAATTGGACGCCGTTTGTCAAAGACAATCTTTCGATTCTGGTCGTCAACGAAATCGAACTGCTCGTGCCGCTCGTGGTTCGTGATGAATTAATCGGATTGATTCTGCTCGGCGGAAAAGCGAGCGGCGAGCGGTTTTCCGCCGAAGACAAAGAAATCATTTGCGCGATGGCTCGCCACATCGCCGTCGGAATCGTTCAGCGCAATATGTTAACGGAGCTTGAACGACGAGCGGAAGAAAATTTCCAGCTTTATCAAACTCTGCAATTTACTTACAAATCTACGGTCGAATCGTTTGCCGCGGCGATTGACTGCAAAGACAAATACACCGAAGGACACTCGCAAAGAGTCGGAAAATACAGCGAAATTATCGCCGAAGAATTGGGCTATGACGCAGAGCGCGTGCAGGGCGTGGCTGTTGCCGGTTATCTGCACGATGTCGGCAAGCTCGTCGTTGACAGCAGCATTATCAATGCCCCGCGCGCCATCACCGAACAGGAATTTGCCGCGCTGACCAGGCACACGACCGTCGGCTACAATATTCTTGCGCCGATTGAACACCCGTTTGCCGAAGTCCCGCTTGCCGCTAAATATCATCACGAAAGGTTGGATGGGCGCGGTTATCCCGAAAATCTGCGTGACAACGAGATTCCTTACATCGCCAAAATCGTCACGCTCGCCGATTCGTTCGACGCGATGACGACCGACCGACCTTATAAACGCCGCCGCGCGGCAAATGAAGTTATCGAAGACTTGCAGCGCAACGTCGGCGGGCAATTTACGCCGGAACTCGTGACGGCGTTTTGCAGCGCGTGGCTTAAAGAATTAAACGGCGAAACAAAACGCAAGCGAATTTTGAAAATGCTCGGCAAAAATTATTGCGAAGCCGAACAAATCGCGCCGCTTCTGCAAAACGCTTTGAATGAAATCAGCCCGACAACCCGATTAACCCTTGTTGCAAATTAACAGGTTATGGTTTTTCCGAAAACAAAATTTGTTTATACGATTGAGAATTATCTCAATATTGACCGCAACGAGGACGAACGCTACGAATATCTCGACGGCGAAATTTATCTGATGGCGGGCGAATCCGACGCGCATGGAATAATCTGTTTTAATATTGCCGGGTTGCTTTACGAGCAATTAAAAGGTTCAAAGTATCAGGGAAGAGTTAAAGATACAAAGATTCGGAGCGGTTCTTTGCCGCAAAAGCCGCGTTCGACAAAGGGAATGTTTTCTTACCCGGATGTGGTTGTGATTTGCGGAGAGCCGCAGTATTTGGATGAACACCGCGACGTGATTTTAAATCCGTCGGTGATTTTTGAAGTTTTGTCCGAATCAACCGAACAATTTGATCGAGGCGAGAAGTTTTTGCGTTATGGAAATTGGAATCCGACCTTAACCGATTACATTCTGGTTTCGCAGGACAAGCCGCTTGTCGAGCATTATATTCGACAGGCTGACGGCGGTTGGACTTTATACCGATATTCCGGTTTAGCCGCTGATTTCACAGTTGAAACGATAAATTGCCGTTTTAAATTAGCCGACATTTTCGACCGCGTTGAGTTTCCGCCTGAAATTGAGGAATAAATTACATTTAACGAAATCTTAAAAATCGGAGAAAACAATTTAAGCGGCTTTCGCGGTTTGAATCGGGTTTTCTTTGAATGCAGGCAGAAGCGCGGCGATTTCTTCGACAATCATTTTTGTCGAGTTTGGTTTCGCCAGCCCGATTGTCGCTTCGCGCATTGCTTCGTATTTGTTTTTATCGGCGAGCAGATTTTGAATCATCGGCACGATGTCCGTCGCTTTTTCCAAAAGAACTCCGGCGCCTCGCAGTTTGATTAAATTAACTGTTCCGGCTTCCTGCGGCATCGGCGGCGTAGTCGCATCAGCGATAATCGGCAAACGGCAGGCGAGAGCTTCAAAAGTCGTCAAACCGCCTAATTTACTAATCATCACGTTTGCGGATTGCATCAGCTTTTCGATTTCATCCGAATAACCGATGACGCGCACGGGGAATTTAGCTTGCTTGGCGATTTCCTCGGCTTCTTTGCGCAGCTCTTCGTTTTTTCCGGCAAGGAAAATCGCCTGCACATCCAACTCGCCGCGCACCAATTCCCTGAAAATCTGCGGGATATTTCCGCCGCCGACAAATCCCGCATTGACAAAAATCGTAAATTTTTCCGGGTCTAAATTGTAAGCGGTTCGCGCCGCTTGCGCGTCCTTTTCGTCGGCAAAATGGAATTTCGGATGCACGGGCATTCCCGAAATCTTGATTTTGTCCGCCGAGACGCCGTAATCAATCAACTGCCTCCGGGCATCTTCGTTGGCGACCAGATACAGCGTCACGTCATCGCACGCCCAGCCTTTCCAAAAACCGTAGCAGGGATCGGTCACGACCGTCACAAGCGGAACGGTATTCTGCAAACCGAGTTCACGAAGAACGCGCCCGAAAAGGTGCTGCGTCAATGGATGAACGCTGACGATGACGTGCGGACACCATTTTTCAAACAAATCACGAACAAAACCAATGCAGCGCCGATGAAAAAACTCCCGCGTTTCGGGGCGAAAACGGTTCATCGCCCAATAAATATATTTCATCCAATGCTGTTTGTTCCGCAAAACCCAGTTGTAAACACCGACCAGACGCCCTGTAATTCGATGCGATTCTTCCACCGCTTTAACGACGCGCACAATCGCCGATTGCCCGTTCCAAAAACGATTGACGCCTTCGACAAGCGCTGCCGCCGCCGAGCGGTGACCGCCGCCGGTGTCGGACGAAATAATCAGAATTTTGGGCGCTGGTTGAGACATTAAAATTAAACGCTTATTTACCAAATTTCATTAAAAAGCACGAGCAACAAGCATGTCATTCGTGCTTTTCAAAGTCAGTACCGAAACGGACAAATTACGCTTTCACTGCTACACCTTCGGCTGTCTCCCGCGCCTCGGTTTCGAGAAGCTGTTTGGCGGCTTTTTTCAGCTTGCCTTCGAGACCTTTGATTTTAAGCAAATGCCCGGCATTAAACGGCAGCGACGGATAATAGCAATTCGATTCGTGCGTACAGTAACAGCCCGCCGAAACTTCCTTGCGGCGCGCGTTCATTTCGTTAGTCCGCCAGGCGGCTTGAAAATTCCAATCGTAATCGCGCAGATTCAAAACATCCTTTTTGTTTTCGCACGACGACAACGCGCCCGTGTCGTAAATCACCGCGCCCGCGCTCCCGGCGTAACATTTAAGCTGTGCTTTTTGTTCTTCTTTGGTTTTAGCGATGACATCGTGCATATAAATATCAACCGCCGCCTTGAAAAAGCCGGATTCGCCCCCGTAATTGTTTTTTAAAGCCGCGTTTTTCGTGTCGTCCAGAATCATTTTCGACAAAGTGGTATAACGCTTGTGGTCGAAATTCAATTCATTCGGATCGGCTGACGGCGGACGAATGTAGTTTATATTCACTTTGTCCGGTTTCAAATCGTGCTTCAAAAAGTCATACCAATCGAAAATCGTGTCCTCGTTCGAGCGCATCACGCACGTGCAGGTTTGAATATTAAGGCGTGGAAACTGCTCCTTTTTCATTTGCTGCAAAGTCCGCGCCGTGTGAATCGCTTTATCCCACGAACCGGGCTTGCGGCGAATTTTTTCGTGCGCTTCCTGCATTCCGTCAATTCCGAGCGCGACCGTTACATTTAAATTCGGGCATTCTTCCATAATGCGCGTCACATCCGGGAAAATGCGCTGATGAATTTGCCCGTTCGACATCAGATAAACCGAATCGAGCTTATTGTTTTCGTAAAAAGAGCGCACGATTTCCGGCAAATCCTTGCGAGTAAAAGGCTCGCCGCCTGCTAGCACCAAAACGCCGAGGTTGCCGCCCAATGTTTCGGAAATGCGCGCGATTTCGTCCGCCTTCATTTGCAGTTTTTTGCGATTGCGGTCATCCAATTCTTCGGTGAAAAAACAATGCGTGCAGCGCATATCGCACACGGATGTGACCAGAATATTGAGGAAAACCGGCGAAATCGGTCGTCCGACCAAAATGCTGGCATAACGTTTGAAAATCTCTTTGGTTGCAAAATCCATTGTAATAATCCTTTATAAATCAACAAAACAAACGCTTTTTAACTTTAACTTGCTTCATTGAAGGCTCTGCAAGAAAACAAGGCTTGTTCACAAGCCCTTCTATGATGAAATTATACGATTTTACGACGCTAAAATATGTAATATGCTTTGTAATTTTTTTGTCAGGTGAATTGCGCGAAAATTAAATCAAAAAACGACTAATTAAGGCACGCTTGACAATTTTGTTTCGTTTTGTAGAATTACATTTTGCGACGGGCGGGAATAGCTCAGTTGGTAGAGCGCAACCTTGCCAAGGTTGAGGTCGCGAGTTCGAGCCTCGTTTCCCGCTCCAAAGATTTTAAAGGCTAATGCTAAAGGGGAAAGTTTTAAAATTATAATTTTAAAACTTTCCCCTTTAGCATTAGCCTTACGCTTTTTCAAAGCCGGGTCAAAGTCGAGTGATATAGCCGGAGGTTAGTAATAAAAAATACGCGAAAAATTATCTTACAAAGTCAATGTTAATTTAATTTTCCGATTTGTTATTTTCTGTAAAGTTCAAATTAGACAATTGTCCATCAACAAACAAAACTTGCGGAGCGAAGCTGTACTGTTTGTGTTTTACTTCCAAATTATAAGTCTCACTGACTTTGACATTATTGAAATGGTAATAACCGGACGGATTAGTAGAGGCAAATCTCACATTACCGTTTAATTCGGTCAAGCTAACTACAGCTTTTGATACGCCTCGACCTTTTATTGTTAATACTTGTCCGCTGATTGAAACAGACGCAATCGAGGCTGACATATTGACTGGCAACTGAGAGGGATAACCGCGTTGAGCAAGCTCAGATGCCGTCAGAGACCTGTAATTGAAAAGCGCATCGGACACAAATACGTGAACATCATAAACTCCTGAAGGCGTATTTGGACCTAATGTTAGAACCCCTCTATAAATTCTGTCTTTGTCATCACCTGAAATACGGTTCATCGAAACACCATACACAAAATCTTGATTAGGGATGGCAAACCCTACACTAACACTACTCGCCCTAACGCCCGCTTTTGCGTCTGTAACTCGAACAGTGACGGTGACATCCTGTGAACCGTTAGCTGTATGAATAGCAGATGGTGTGAAACTGAAATCTGCTATCTCAGGAGGAGTTGTATCTTCATTATTATTTATAACCTGTAATTCAGTGGGGAAATTACGCGCCAGAATATTGTTGTAAGAAAAATTACTGTAGTTGTTTAAGTTATCAAATGCAGTAATTTCAAAAACATACCACTTTCCAGCCTTGCTGTACTGAGGAAACGTTGCTCCCGCTTGATAATATCCGTCTCTGCCATCGCCGGAAATACGGTTCTGGCTGTCCATCGAAGTATAAACAAATTGGTTTCCTGTCTGGCTTCGGAATCTAACGAAAATGCGCTTAACATCTGTAACAGTGTTTGTAGCGCGAATCGTCACGGTCACAATTTGTGAGCTATTGGTTGTATCAATGGTTGTCGGAGTAAAACTGAGATTGCTAACGTCTAATGGGATTGAATTAGTCCCTCATGCGTTAGTATGACCTACAACCGACAGAACTAAGATTAAAGCTAGTGTTAATTTGCCGATAAATAATTGAGCATGTACTTCAGTGAGCGAAAGGAACAGTTTTTTCATTTTATTTTCACAATACCGATTCGTAATGTTTTCTTAAGCCGGGTTGAAATTCATTAAAATGCTTGAATTCAGAAAAACTATAATCAGAGTACGATTCCAAATGAAAATAAAAGTAACGTAAAAAACTAATCAATTAAATTCATTGTTTGACGAGACATTCTCAACTTTTCGGCGTTCCTTAAGTTCTCCTAAATCATTAATGTTTTTGACGATAGCAAACAATATGCCACTTAGTTAAAAAGACAACATCTACTATCCGGCGACCGGATTTCAATCACGCCTGCGCATCATTTCGCAACATTCTAACTAACTTTTGAAAAAGATTAATCATCCAAATCATCTCTAATATCGAGATTGAATTCGTGGTTTCGCTAGACGATAAGATTGTTACCTAAAGGAAACAATTTGTGTGGGACAGTTGGCTGATTTAATTTAGAACGTTCCTGATTGGAAGGCACTTAGTATTTCATTATAAGTAAAATATAAATTGATAATTCAATAATGTTTTTGATATTCTCCCGAAGATGTAACTTAAATTCAACTAAAATCCCGCAAAAACGCTTTAGCATTTAATTCACTAAGGGTTTGTAATGAGAATGTAGTGACGCTTGCAAATTTACCGCTCTCTCGGCATAATTAACGGTTTAAACGAGACAACTGGTTTTTCGTTACTGTTCCTTGATACAAATGAGTTTAATTTTGCTGAATAATCACTGTTTTTTATCAAAATAGTGTATTGGAAATTGTAATGAGTTTTTATCAAACGGTGCGGTTCTAATCTATCAGCAATTTTTACAACTCGATAACCTAAATAAAATCAAAGCGGCGGCGTAGCCAAGTGGTAAGGCAGAGGTCTGCAAAACCTTTATTCATCGGTTCGATTCCGATCGCCGCCTCCAATATTTATCGGCATTTCAGTAATTTTTCAACAACAAACTAAAAACACGATGTAGTAGGAAATGTAGTAGCCTCCGGGCATTAAACTGCTTTTGCCTTTAAGGCTGTCATTTAAGACAAATTTTCAAGATGAATTTCAGACTTGTTAGTTGTTCCAAAAACCTCTTTCAAAAAGTGTCTCAAAAGCCATACGTTTTTGGGATTTTAGTTATGAGACGGCTTATGAGACAAACTGCGAAAACAGGGGATCGCGGTTTCGTACTTAAAAACAAATAATTCAACAATTAGCATATCTCAAAAACGTGTACTTTTGAAACAGTTTTACAAAGGTTTTAGCTGTCTCAAAAAGGGGCGTTTATGAAACAATCCATTGTTTCATAAACCAGTATTTTTGATACGCAGTTACTGAGCGGTTTTGATTTATAGAACGCATTTTATTGCTTATTATTTGATTTCCTACAAAAACACATTCACAAGGTCGTTACTTAATTTAGAAGTGGGAGAAATTCATGAAAAAAGCCTCATTTATTGTTTTACAACTATTCTGTCTAATAATTTTACCTTTTTCAATAAAAGCCGCAACTTCTACAGTTACAAATACGAATGATTCCGGCGCGGGAAGTTTACGACGAGCAATTCTTGATGCAAATACTAATTTAGGGACGGATACAATCGTTTTTAATATTGGCTCTGGCATTCAAATGATTCGCCCGACAAGTGAGTTGCCGATAATCACTGATCCGATAATTATAGATGGCTCAACGCAGCCTGGCTTTTCTGGAACACCGCTAATTATCATTGATGGTACTTCCATTACAAGATTTTCGCCTGGTTTAAGAATTTCGGCGGGGAATAGTATTTTACGAAGCATTGCAATCAACAATTTTCGAGATGGTATTGCTTTGGTAATAGATACTAACGATGGGAACACTATTCAAGGCTGTTATATTGGCGTCGATCCAGATGGAATAACTCTTCGGCGAAATAGTGGTGGAATTAGTGTTGCTTCTTCAAACAATCTAATCGGGGGCAGAACGGCATCTGAACGAAATGTTATCTCAGGAAGTAGTTCTGACAACCTCTCTATCAGTCAATCTGCCTCTAATAATCAAATTCAAGGAAACTTCATAGGTACAAATGCGGCGGGAACAGCCAAACTCTCTGATGGAAGCGGAAACGGAATCAGTATTCTCTCTTTAACAAATTCCGGGAATATTGTTGGCGGAACCGAACCGGGAATGGGAAATTTAATTTCCGGCAATGGTCAAGCCGGGGTTTATGTTGGGGGGCAAGACACAATTGTTCAGGGAAATCTAATTGGCACCGACATCACTGGAAAATTGAGAATCCCAAACGCTACCTTCGGCGTTTATGCTACCGGGAAAACTATCTTGATTGGTGGTACAACTGTAGCAGCAAGAAATATTATTTCCGGTAACAATTTTCAGGGGATAAGAATTTCTACTTTCTTTAATCCACTCTCTCCTCCCCGTATTCAAGGCAATTATATCGGGGTAGACATCACAGGTAAAAGCGCTGTGCCAAACGCCTTTATTGGTATTGATGTTTATAGCCAAGCAATAATTGGCGGGACAGAGCCGGGCGCTGGCAATATTATTTCAGGAAATTTTACAGGCGGCATTATATTGAACAACAATCTTGGGAGCACTGTTCAAGGCAATCTAATCGGTACAGACGTTACTGGAACCGTTGCGCTTGGTAATGGTAATAACGGAGTCGCAATTGACATTCGTTCATCAAACAATCTAATAGGTGGAACAACTGCTGCTGCTAGAAACGTAGTCTCTGGCAACAATACTGCTATTGACATAGGCGGCGGCACAACGGAACGATTAACGGGCAATATTATTCAGGGAAACTATATCGGCACAGATATTAGCGGAACGAATGCTTTACCAAACAAGGGAGCGCAAGCGGTTTCTATTACCGGCTCAAACAACCTTATCGGCGGCGCAATAGAAGGCGCAGGCAACATTATTGCTTACAACAATGGCATTGGAGTTCGCATTGTTGGTACTTTTAGCGTAAATACTGAAAATGCTATTCGCCGCAACTCATTTTTTTCGAACGGTGGCTTAGCAATTGACCTAGGCACAGGCGGAATTACCCCAAACGATGCCAATGATTCGGACGCAGGCGCAAACACTCTGCAAAACTTTCCAGTCATCACTTCTGCCGTAATTTCTGGAAATTCAATAAAGGTTCAGGGCTTGCTGAACAGCACTGCCAATACAGCTTTCGCCATCGAATTTTTCGACAATGCTGCATGTGATCCTTCTGGTAATGGCGAAGGACAGATTTTTATCGGTAGTACAAGCATAACAACAGACGCAAGCGGTAATGCTTCCTTCGACATTGCATTTCCGATCACAGTTGCCAATAATCGCTTTATAACCTCAACGGCTACTGACCCGGCAGGAAACACTTCTGAGTTTTCTGCTTGTAGGCAAATTTTCAGTTCAACAGCCGCCAACGTAACAATCGGCGGACGGGTAATAGGGTACAACGGACGAGGCATTTTCAGAGCATTTGTAACCATAACTGATGTTGCGGGAGTAACACGAACGGTGCTAACAAATGCATTCGGTTATTACAGATTCGCAGACGTGCAGATAGGAGGAACTTATAATTTCAGCGTCCTTTCTAAAAACGGCAAATACTCTCCGCAAGTAATTACAATTAATGAAGAACTGATGGAATTAAATTTTATTGCTGAACCATAGAAAGATGATTCGAGACCAGTTTGTCTCAAAAACGCCCCTTTTTGAGACTTTTATTTCCGGAACGAAAAGCGAAAATCTGTAAACGTCTGGCGCAATTTCATCAATCTTCATATCTTATACTCCCTTCGGCAAAAGCGCCTTTATAAGTTAAAGCGCAAAAAACAGATAGAAAGGGGCGGAGAGAGGGCGTTTTTGAGACATCTACAATAACTTACCTTAGAAAAACTAGGTTTTTTGAACTATTTGCTTGTCCAGACATTATCTTTAGTATCCGAATCCGGGAATCTTCCAAATGGATCCAAAGTTATCTTTTTAATTGGGCGTTTCCCAAAATCAAGCGCGGCTCGAAAATCGCGGTCTCCATTAAACCAAACATCTTCATTCCATTTCACAATTGCCGTTTTATCGTCAATCATTTTTGCATTTGGCATTGATTTAATCTTCTCGCTTCCATCAGCAAATTCGACTTTGAGTATGACGGGTGAAGGCATTTCGCCAGCTTGATGTATTGTGATTTGTGCTTTTTCTCCTCGCGCCGCAACGTCTTTGATTGAGCCGTTAACCGACTCTGTCGTGAAAAGCCAATAATACCAAAACCAGTTTAAGTCGCGACCAAATTCTTTATTCATAAAAAACGTAAAATCCCAGGGCGACGGATGTTTGAATTTCCACGTTTCCACATACTTCTTGATGGCAGCATTCATCGCGTCGTCGCCGACTATTCCGCCGAGCATAGACAACATCATGCTTGTTTTTCCGTAGGTTTGAAAACCATAGAATGTCCCTCCGTAGTTGGCATTCCACATCATCATTGGTTCATCTTCGTTGCCGCTGATTGAGCCGTATCTCTGCCCCAAAAGATCAATGTTATAGGGTTTTCCACTTGCATCGGCATCTGAAAGGATATTTGAATATTCATTAAACCCTTCATCCATCCACCCGTAACGGGTTTCATTAGTTCCCATCATCATTGGAATCCATTGATGAAAAGTCTCGTGATCGGCGGCGCCTTGATTTGAATTGATGACCATTGGATATTCCATTCCGGCACTTGGTCCGTCTTGTAGCGTCAATTGGGGAAAGGCGTATGGTATCAGGAGCTTAGAATAAAATTCGAGTGCATGGCGAGCATTTTTTCCGGCGTTTTTAAAAAGATTCGCTCTTTCCGGCAGATAAAACATATGAACCGGAACGTAGCCCTTTTGCGGAATATTTGCCCGGGTTGAGCGCCACACAAACTGATTCGATGTTGCCCAGGCAAAGTCGTTGACCTCTTCTGCCAGGAAATGCCAGACGTTCTTACTTCGTGGTAATAATGCTTTGCCGACACCGCGCTCGTCTTCTTTAACTATCATTACCTCTTCATCAGTCTTGAGCGCAGAGGCAAGACGCTCACGAACAAAAGGAGCAAGCACTTCCGAGGCATTTTGCAGCACTCCGGTTCCGCTGACGAGCCACCCGGCGGGCACTTCAATTCTGACATCAAATCTTCCGTAATTGTTATAAAATTCTGAAGGACCGAGGTAAATATTTGTATCCCATCCGCGCAAATCATCGTATTTCGCCACGCGCGGATACCATTGAGTAGGCTGGAAAAGTTTGCTCTCCCACCGCTGCGTCATTCGATGCCCTTGACCGCCCTCGCCTCCCGGTAATTTTGTATGCCAATCAATCTCTATTGTCGCCACACTACGAGCAGCAATCGGTTCTGCGAGAACAACAGTAGCCACGGTTTGGTCTAAGCCAACCACAAATGATTTTTCAATCTTCTGTTGCTCTTGGTGCGGTATTTCCGGCGGACTCAACTTCAGATCAATTTCAGTTCCGTTAATTTTAATTCGGGTGACAACCATTCCTTCGGTAGTTTCGGCGGGAACTGAAAAACCACGCGGAACTCTCGGACGATAAATATTATGGTCAAGACGCAAAACAATCTGATTAAGCTTATCCCCACTATTATTATGAAGCGCAATCGTCTCGCTTCCGGTGATGGCTTGCGTTTCGGGACTGAGGCTGGCGTTAATCGAGTAATCGGTTTTTAGCTGCCAGTAATTCGGTCCCGGACGACCTGAGGTATCTCTCGTTCCACTCCGATAAGCTTTTTGAATTGAGTTTGTGAGCGGAATATTCTTGCGTATTGCACGCTTTTGTAATGCTCCCGAATCATTAAGAATTGTTGTATTTAGAGGAGTTTTAGCTATCTGCGCCTGTCCGAAAACAATGTAACAGTTTAAAAATAAGATCCCAACAATAATTTTTAGTTTCATAAGATATTTTTGCGAAAACAATCTAAGATTTGCAGAAATTTCAGAATATTCTACAATCTCGCAAGCGAAAGCGTAAGCTTTTTTTTATGCCTTTTGCCAGATGATTTTGCCCGATTTTAAAAAGCCTCTCGGACTCTCTCGATTTAACCGGGGTCTTGTCTGGAGTCCATTTTCGACAGCCCCCGTTTAATGTCGTCCAATCTTTCTTTTCAAGCTCTATTGCTCAGCATCAATTGTATTTTCCCCGAATCAAACTAGTAGGTTTACTGTTTCTGAGAAACATTGTAAAATTTTGTTCACTTATTTTCTCGTTGAGCAAAATAGAGGCAAATTTTTGGTTGCCACTACAGCTGAAAAAAAACATTTCCGAAACAATTTGCCTTTGATTAGGAAAATCACTTTCAATCAAAACAACAATAATAATGAAAAAAGATTCATTCAACGCTCACCGTCGCCAACCTACAGCATCTATAGTAGCTTCCGCTTTGATGTGGGCGCTTGTAACATTGCCGCTCGCGCAGTTGTCACCTTCCTCCGCCGCTCAACAACCGATTCAATCTGAAAAAAACGGAAATCAGTATGAGCCGCTCAAAAATTACGATATTCGGACTGATGAGTCAGCCGTTGCATCGTTATCGGCTTTCCGCACCGCTGCCGGAGTTTCCGAATTAAATGCGGCAAAAGAGCGGCGAGAAATGAATGTCGCAGAAGCCTTGCTCAAACGCCGGCTCCCTTCGCTCAAAATCGAGCGCAACCTGGAACTCGGCACCCCGGAAGTTATAGCCGTAAACGCAATGGAGGGTGAGGCTGCTCTGAGTAGCGGGGGGGCAGGTAAACGCCCCGATATTTTACGCGGTTTTCTAAAACAAAACGACAATCTCATCGGCATGCCGAGCCGGCAAATTGATGGATTGAAAACCGTTGCCGATTACACAAATCCTGACGGGAATCTTTCTTTCGTTCATCTCGAACAAACAATAAACGGCATTCCCATGTTTCGCGGCGAAGTCAAAGCCGGATTCAACAAACGCGGCGAGATGTTTCGCGTTATAAACAATCTCGCGCCCGGCATCAACGACAGCAATTTAAGCGATGATTTCGGTGCACCGGAAGCGGCGGTGCAGGCGGCGTTTAAATACGTCGGGCGAGAGATGAGAGCCGATGATTTAGAACGCGGAACAAATGCTGCGGCTCAGAGCGAAAACAAAATTAGGTTCGGTGAGGGCGATTGGGCGACGACCACCGAAAAAATGTATTTTCCGACCGAAACGGGAGTGGCGCGCCCTGCGTGGAGAGTTTTGATTTGGGAAGACACAGCATCTTATTACGTTTTAGTTGACGCCGAAACCGGCGCGCTGCTCTGGCGAAAAAATATTGCTCAAGATCAAACGCAGGCGGCGACTTACAGCGTTTACGCCAACGACACAAGTATGATCCGCACGCTGGACAGCCCGGCGCCAATGTCGCCCGGACTTATCAATCCGGGTTCGGGAGGGCAGGCTCCGATTCTGCCGCGCACGAGCGTCACGCTCATCGGCAATGAAGCGCCCTATACATTCAACCAAAAAGGCTGGATTACCGACGGCAACAATACTACCAACGGCAATAACGCCGAAGCGGGCGTAGATCGCTCGGCACCGAGCGGCGTTGACCAAACCGTAACCGGCGAAAACCGCGTTTTCAATTTCAATTATTCGCCCGGCGCACCCGGAGGCGTCGGAGATAGCCCGCTCAACCCCGAATATCAAAAGGGCGCGGTGGCGCATCTTTTTTACCTGACCAATCGTTATCACGACGAAATGTATCTGCTTGGTTTCACCGAAGCGGCGGGGAATTTCCAAAATGAAAACTTTACCGGACAAGGGCGCGGCAACGACCATATCTCGGCTGAAGCGCAGGATTATTCCGGCATAAACAACGCCAATTTTTTCACGCCGGCAGACGGCACACGCGGAAGAATGCAGATGTATATCTGGGGTCTCTCGACTCCGAACCGCGACGGCGATTTGGATGCCGACATTGTCATTCATGAATTAACGCATGGTTTATCAAACCGCCTGCACGGCAATTCGACCGGTTTAACGTCAAGTATGTCAGCCGGAATGGGCGAAGGCTGGTCGGATTTTTACGCGCACGCTATGCTTAGCGAGCCGACCGACCCGCTGAACGGAGTTTATCCGAGCGGCAGCTATTCGGTTTATAACGCGACATCGCCGACCAATTATTATTACGGCGGTCGGCGCTTGCCGAAAGCGATTCTCGCCGCTACCGGCGGTCTATACAATCGCCCCTTTAATCCGATGACATTTGCCGACATTGACTTCACTCAGTTCAACCTTAACGATGGAGCTTATCCCCCGCGAACAACCGCCACCGCCGCTGATCAAGTTCATGCGGCGGGCGAAATCTGGTCATCTGCTTTATGGGAAGTGCGCGGCAAATTGATTCAAAGACTCGGACACGAGGCGGGTAATCGCCGGGTTTTACAGCTCGTCACCGACGGGATGAAGCTGGCGCCGCTCACACCGACGTTTTTGCAGGAGCGCGACGCCATTGTCGCCGCTGCTCAGGCGGGCGGCGCGGCGGCTGATGTGGTTGATGTCTGGGCTGGTTTCGCCGCCCGCGGAATGGGATTTTCCGCTCAGGTTTTGACCCCCGGTACGGGCAATAATACTGCGCGTGTCATCGAAGCGTTCGATTTGCCGAACGTTGTGCAAACACCGAATTTTACGTTTACTGACGCGGCTGGAAACAACAACGGTTACGCGGAACCGGGCGAGCCGCTTGTTTTGACCGTTCCGCTTTCAAACAACACTGGTGAAACGATTAGCAGCATCAATCTGCAAGTAGCAGGCAGCAGCGCCTCTTACGGCGACATCGCCAATGCTGAAACGATAGCCAAACAAATCAATTTCACCGTTCCGGCAAATGCTCAATGCGGCAGTCTTTTGACTCTAACTTTTAACATTACCAGCAATCGCGGAACGCGTTCCGAGACTCGTACGCTGCGCATCGGCGCTCCGGCTTTCACGACCACCGAACAAAACTTCGATGCCGTAACCGCGCCTTCTCTTCCCAGTGGTTGGGAGAAACAGCAAATCGGCGCGTACACAACAACGGGCTGGGCGACCGCCAACACCGGGTCGAACAGTCAGCCAAATGCCTTGTTCGCGCCGGCTCCGGCGACGTACGGACTTGCCGACGCCTCGATTTTGGCGCGGATTGAATCGGCTTCGTCTCAGCTTCGCTTTAAATTGAATTACAATACCCAGACCGGTTTTGACGGCACGGTTTTGGAAATCAAAATTGGGACCGGCGAATGGCAGGATATTCTTGCTGCCGGCGGATCATTTACCTCCGGCGGCTACAATCAATCTTTTGCGCCCACTGCCGCCCACGAATTGAGCAATCGTCAAGCGTGGACAGGTAATTCAAACGGTTTCGTTAATACGGTTGTTAATCTCCCCTCGGCGGCGAACAATCAAACCGTCGCTTTGCGCTGGCGTACAGTTACCAACGGCAGTATTTCGGGCATTGGTACACGGATAGATGATTTGCAAATAACCGGCGGGAAACTGCAAGACGGTTTCACTTGCGCACCATCGCGTAATACGCGAACCGATTACGACGGTGATGGCAAAACCGACCGCGCTGTGTTTCGCGACGGAATTTGGTATGAGTTTCGCAGCCAAGCAGGATTCGCCGCCCAGCATTTCGGACAAACGGGCGACCAGCCCCTCGCGGGCGATTTTGACGGCGATGATAAAACCGATGTTGCCGTAATGCGAAACGTCGGCGGTGCACTAAATTTTTACGTCCTTAACAGTCAGAACAACACGTTTACGGCAACGGTTTGGGGAACGGCGGGCGACATTCCCGCGATTGGCGATTACAACGGCGATAACCGCGACGACATTGGCGTTTTCCGTCCGACAAATGGAACCTGGTACGTCCAGCCCGCAAGCGGAGGGGAAATGATCGCCCTTCAATTTGGAGCAAACGGCGACAAACCAGTCGCTGAGGATTACGATGCTGACGGCAAAACCGATTTTGCCGTGTTCCGCCCGTCAAACGCTACATGGTACGTCCAGCAGTCAACTGCCGGTTTTACCGCCTTGCAGTGGGGGTTGAATGATGATCGGCTCGTACCGGCAGATTACGACAATGATAATAGAGCCGATTTTGCCGTGTTCCGCGCCGGAAATTGGTACATTCGCCGCTCAACGGATGGACAGCTTCAAGCAATTAACTTCGGTTTATCTACGGACACGCCGGTTCCGGGCGATTACGATGGAGATGGTGCCGATGATGCGGCTGTTTATAGAGGTGGCATTTGGTATGTACAAGGTTCGGCTTCCGGCTTCAACGCCATGGAGTTCGGAATTGCTTCCGACGTTCCGATTCCGATAGTTTTTACCAAGTAAATCCAACAAAGGACACTACTAAAAATCATGGCATTTAAAGGCTTGGCACACCAATGACACACCAAACAAGAAAAGGCATCTCGTAAGATGCCTTTTTCCTTCGATAAACATTGAAGCGGCTGACAGAAGTCGAACCTGCGACCGAATCCGGTTGCTGGCGGAGCTAGTTTTGCAATCGGCTTTTTGACCTGTACTTTAACCTGCATTGTAAAAAACAGGTTTAAAGCTAAAAAAATGGTTAAATTGTTTGGATGGATAAAAACTCAATGTCGTCCTCCAGCAGAAGAACTTAATTCAAAATAAGTTTTTTCAAAACTGACTTATGAAAGCTTTATTGATCCGTCTCCGGCTTTATTTTTCAAATTATTGTTTCTGCTAATTTCGCCCGAAACAACGAAAATCCGAAATTGCGACTCTTAATGCTTGACTTTAACGTTTCAGAAACATAAATTTTGAAACGAACATAAACTCTCCCGCAGACAAGCGGAAATCAAAATTTACAAAATAAAAAAAACGCTCTCTCGTTTTTTAGTCCATTTCAAACCAGTTTTAATGCCCAAAGGCTCGGAGGAGAAAATGCAAGCCAAATCAAGATTCATCTTATCGCTGTGCGCCGCCATTTTAGTTTTCGGTTTTAGTTTTACGGTTTTTGCCGATACGATTCGTCTGAAAGACGGCACGGTCGTCAAAGGTAAAGTCGTCGGGTTTAAAGACCAGCAGTTTACGGTTTTAATCGGCGACGGCTCGCGCGGTCGGCGCAGCCAGCTTCAGGTTTTCATCGAAGATGTCGAATCAATCGAGTTCGACAACGTTGCGGATTCGGCAATTGCCGATGTCAATAACAACAGCCGGATTGTCGCGCAGCCGCCACAATCTGCGCCGGAAAGAACAAATCCGCCGATTTCAAACAATCAAAAAACGAATCCGAACGTCACGACCACCTCGACGCTTCCGCCGTCTACGGATAAACCGGCGACCAACTCCGGCGGTTTATCGCAGGTGATTAACTCCGCGCCGATAAGCTCGCCGAAAACCGGCGACTCCGGCGACCAGCCTGTAATCTCGACTCCAAAAACAAACACGACCAATTCCGGTTCGTCCGGCAAATTTATTACCGTCCGGGGCGAGAGCAACCCGCTCAAAGTGCTCGCCGACGCGACCGCCAACGGTTGGACAAATTCGGGAGTCGTCGTGCGTAAAGGTCAGCGCGTTCGCATCTCTGCAAACGGGCGCGTTTCGCTCGGTCAGGGACGTTTTGCGACGCCCGCCGGCGTCGGTTCGATTGCCGATTCGCAGCGTCTGATGCAGACCGAACCAACCGGCGCTCTGATCGCCGTCATCGGCGACGACAACAACGATTTCGTTTTCATCGGCAGCAGCCGCGAATTTGTCGCACAGCGCGACGGAATGCTCTTTTTGGGAATCAACGAAGGAAATCTGGACGACAACTCAGGCGCGTTTGACGTTACAATCGAAGCCGAAGCCGTCAACAACACTGCCAAAAAATAAAAAGCGAAAGCCGATAAATCAGCTAAAAAGGAATGAAATCAAATTCAGTGATTTCATTCCTTTTTTTCATTTAGACTTGTTTCGCCGGGCATAATTTGGCTCGGAAACTGCATCGAAAACTTAAATCGTACTTGCAGCAGAATAATTTCCGCGTACAATCAGAAAGTAATTTTCAGGCAGTTTCAAAGGTGCTTTATGTTTAGCAATTTTCTCCGACAGTTTTTCGCTTTTTTCGTTTTCGCCGTTGTTTTATCGGGTTTTATCGTTCAAACAAATGCTCAATCGCGGCGACAGCAGCCTCCCGCCGGGCAAACCAATCAAAAGAAGAACCAGCGTCCCGACCCGAATGCGCCGCAGCCCGCACCGACTCCGCCCGAAGACGCCAATCCGATAAAAGACACAGAGGTTTTGACCATCAAAACCAATATCATCAACGTTGATTCGGTCGTTTATCACAAAAAAAGCAAGCAGATTATCACCGGCTTAAAACAAAAGAATTTTGAAATCTACGAAGACGGCGTAAAACAGGAAATCAGCAACTTTGCCGAACCCGAATCGCCGATTACCGTCACGCTCGTCGTTGATTACAGCAAAACCGCTTCGGCGCTCGGTTATTACGGCTCGCGCGGTTACGATCCGGGCAAAATGGAAATGGTGCGTCCGGTGGCGATGTTTTTGTCGCGTTTTATCAAACCGCCGGACGATTACGCTTCGGTAATCGCGTTTGACATTCGCCCGACGCCGCTCACCGATTTCACCAACAATCCGGGACGAATTAACCAGGTTATTACCTTGCTGCTCAACAATAATCCGGCGTTTACCGACAGCAATCTGTTTGACGCTTTAAAATTGACGCTCGTCGGCGGGCGCGCCGATGCGGTCGTGTTGGAAAACTCTAAAGATGAAAAAATGGATTACGCCGGGTTGGTCAACGTCAGCGCCAAACGCCGCGCGGTAATTTTAGTCGGCACCGGAATTGATTCTATGAGCAAAATCAATTACGACCAGGCGCGGAAAATCGTGCAAGCCGCCGGAATTCCGATTTACGTGATCGGAACGGGTGAAATGTTTTTGAAAATGTACGACCAGCAGATTGGGGCGACTGATTCGATCAGCGGTTTTCCCGGACGTTTAACTCTTTTGCAGGCGAAAAACACGCTCGGCACATTTGCCAAAGAATCGGGCGGAATGTATTTTCCGGTAACGTTTGAATCAGAGCTGCCAAGCGTTTTAAACAGCATCAACGCGCTGCTTCGCAGTCAGTATAGCCTCGCTTACGACGCCGGAAACGAACGTTTCGACGGCAAAAAACGGAAAATCGAAGTCAGAGTTGACGTTAACAACGACGGCAAATTTGACGAAGCCGAGCAAAAACAATACGAAGTTCAGCATCGCCCGTTTTACACGCCACCGAAAGGCGAGGACGCTAAGAAGTAATACATTTCAGCAGAAAAGGAGAAAAGGGGTAGAGGAGAAGAGGAAGCAAAATTCCAATTCCTCTACTCCTTTTCTCCTTTTCTCGTCTTGAATTTAATCTCAGATTCCATAAAGCCTGATTCTGAATTCGTCGTTGCTGGTGTAAATTTCGGTTTTTTTGCCGGAAAAAAGCCTCGAATCGCGGAGCAGTTTGGGCAAATTGCCGTGGTGCGAATTAAATGCGCCGTAAGCCTCGCTCGAAAAAATGGCGGCGACCTGCGGGTTTAAGCGGTGCGGAATGCCGTAACGAATCGCGCGGTTTGCAGGCGGGACAAAACCCAAAGTGCGGCGCGCGTTGGCGATTTCAATCGAATGGTCGAATATCGAAATTCGGGTTCCGGTTTCACGAATCGCTAAATCTCTGTGAATGAGCGCGTTGGCGACGGCTTCGGAAACCGAGCCGAGATGATAATTGGCGCGCGCTTTAACCGGCGAATTGTTGTTTGCGGCAAATGAGCGCGGGCGCTCCTCCCACAAATCGCAGTAGCGATGGACGAATTTCAAAACTCTTTCATAAATCGTCAGTAAATTGCCGCCGATTTCGATTTTCTCGACAATCGGACTGTCCGTTGAATCGCCGGAAAATCTGGCGGCAACGACGTTCGCGCGCGGCAGCAGAGACGCGACTCGCTCGTTTTTTCCGAACAGCAAAACGGCGGCAACGGTCGGAGTAAACTCGTCCATTGTTCCCGAAGCGAGCAGCAAATCGCGTTTTAAAAATTCGCCGGTCGCGTAATTCGTCGGAATCTGCTTTTCATCAAACGCATCGCCCGCAAATTCGCGCGCGAAAGTCCAGAGCAGCATATCGTCAATGTCCGATTCTTTCGCAGCGGGAACCGGCAAATTCTCAAAACCGAGCGGTCGAATTTCTTCGAGCCAGGCTGACAATTCTTCGCGCGTAGCTTCGCGTTTTTCCGAACCGATTCGCAAATAAAACTTGCCGTCGCGCGTTCGATACGGGCGGCGTTTGCCTTCGATTTCACAAACGACGACAACGCGCCCGCTATCGAAAGCCACTATGTCAATCAGCGGAGTCAGAGCGGGCGAAAGTTCTTCGCGGCAAATGCGAATCAATTCCTGCTGAACTTCCTGAGAGTCCAAAACGCCTTCGATGCGGAGCTGGTCGGAAACTCCGAACACGATTGTGCCGCCGTCCGTGTTTGCCAGAGCGCAGATTTCCTGTGAGATTCTTTCCGAATTTGAAAGCCGGACTTTGAGTTCGAGATAAGTATCTTCGCCGCCGCGAATGAGGCGTAAAAGCTCTGTCCGCGAAGTTTGCGGCGCGGGCGCGTTCGAGAGATATTCTTGAAAAGAGCGGTCTGAATAATTATCAAAGCGCGAATTGTTGCGAAATTTTCTGCGTGCCATTTTTGTTAAGACGGCGCAACCTGCTAAAAAAGCCGCCCGAATGCCTGTTTTCAGCCAAGCATTGCTGGAATATTTGAGCCATAGGCTCGCTTTAATTGAAACATTGAACTACCAAAAAAACAACCGTTAAGTTACAATCGGCGGCGATGAAAGTTGAAACCGTGACAGCTTATGTCGGAATCGGCTCGAATTTGGGCGACAGGGCGGGGAATTTACTGCTCGCCGTGCGCGGTCTGCTTGAAGCGTCGGTGTGTCTGAAACGGCTTTCCGCCATTTATGAAACCGAGCCTGTTGCCGTTGATGACAAACAGCCCCGATTTCTCAATATGATTGCGGAAGTCGAAATCAACAACATCACACCCGAACAAATGCTCGCGCGAATGCTGCGAATCGAATATCTTTTGGGGAGAAAACGCGAAACCCCGAAAGCGGCGCGCACTGCGGATTTGGATTTAATTCTATTCGGCAAAAATGTTCATCAAACCGATTTCCTCACCGTTCCGCATCCCCAAATGCACCTGCGGCGCTTTGTTCTCGTGCCGTTAAACGAGCTGTCGCCGGATTTGCGGCATCCGGTTTTGCAGAAAAACATTGCCCAATTGCTCGTCGAAACGCCGGACAAAGCGCAGGTTCACCGCTGGAATCCGATTGACGCAAATCTCGCTTCTTCTCCGGCGGCGCAGTTTCCGATTGCAAAAGAGCCTGTCAAAATTTAAAATCCCTAACACGCGCCAAATGTCATCGCATCAAACACCGAAAATCGAAAAAATAAACGTGCCTTTTCTGCGCGCGGCAAAGGAGCGAGGGGAATGTCTGACTTGTCTGACGGCTTACGATTATCCGACAGCGCGCGTAGTTGATGAAGCGGGAATTGAAGTAATTCTGGTCGGTGACAGCGCCGGAAATGTAGTTTTCGGTTACGACAACACAATTCCCGTGACGATGGACGAAATGCTGTTCGCCGCAAAAGCCGTGCGGCGCGGCGTTAAACGCGCTTTGCTCGTCGCAGATATGCCTTACGGCTCGTATCACACGGGCGAGCAGGACGCCGTTAAAAACGCTTTTAGATTTATCAAAGAAGCCGGCGCGGAAGCCGTCAAGCTCGAAGGCGGGCAAAACCGTTTGGAAATCGTCAAAAGATTAGTCAACGAAGAAATTCCCGTTATGGGACACATCGGGTTGACTCCGCAATCTTTTAACCGTCTCGGCGGTTATCGTTTGCAGGGCAAAACCGCCGACGCCGCGCAGGCACTAATTGACGACGCGCGTGCGCTCGAAGACGCGGGGGCTTTTTCGATTGTTCTGGAGCTGGTTCCGCGCGAGCTTGCCGCCGAAATTACTAAATCCGTGAACATTTCAACCGTCGGAATCGGCGCGGGAATTGATTGCGATGTTCAGGTTTTGGTTTTGCACGATTTGCTCGGCTTAACTTTCGGGCGACAGCCGAAATTTGTCCGCAAATACGCCAATTTGCGCGAAACGATGACCGAAGCCGTGCAAAATTGGGCAAACGATGTCCGAAACGGAGATTATCCAAGCGAACAGGAATCTTACCCAATGCCCGAAGGAATTCAAGTGAAGAGTGAAAAGTAATCAGTAATTAGTAATCAGTAATCAGCTTTTTTAACTTATTACTAATTACTAATTACTAATTACTGATAGCTTCTATGGAAATTATTCACCGCCGCCAGCGAATGAGTTCGATTGCCAGGAAATTGAGGCGCGAGCAGGACAAAACAATCGGATTGGTGCCGACGATGGGCGCGCTCCACGAAGGGCATTTATCGCTTGTGCGCGAAGCCCGGCAAATGTGCGATGTCGTCGTCGTGACGATTTTCGTCAACCCGATGCAGTTCGGGAGAAACGAAGATTTCGATAAATATCCGCGCGATTTAACCGGCGACGCCGCGCTGCTGACCGATTACAACGTTGATTACATTTTCGCGCCGACAGCCGAAGATATTTATCCGCCGGGTTTTTCGAGTTATGTTTACGTCGAAGGCATTTCGGATGTTTTGGAAGGAGCGGCGCGTCCCGGTCATTTTCGGGGAGTGGCGACGGCTGTGGCGATTCTGTTCAACACGGTTCGCCCCGATTTCGCTTTTTTCGGACAGAAAGACGCCCAGCAAGTCGCCGTCGTCAAACGAATGGTGCGCGACCTGGCTTTTGACACGGAAGTGGTCGTAATGCCGATTGTGCGCGAAGAAACGGGTTTGGCGATGTCTTCGCGCAATGCTTATCTCAATCGCGAAGAGCACGAAGCGGCGACGATTATTTATCGAGCTTTGCGCGAAGCGAAGCTCGCTTTTAAAAACGGGGAACGCAGCGCCCCGCGTCTGGTCGAATTAATCGCGCAAACGATAAACGCCGAGCCGCGCGCCCATCTCGAATACGTCGCGGCGGTTGACAACGAGACGATGCAGCCTGTCGAGCGAATCGAAGACGATCCGGTTTTGCTCAACGTCGCCGTCCGTTTCGGCAAAACACGCTTGATTGACAATACCGTTTTGAACAAGCGATAAACTTTCCGAAAATCCAACTTCCGCCGGTTCATCGGCATCACAACAAGCGTTGAAAATTCGATTAAAACATTGATGACCGGCGGTTCTAAGCTGTCATTCAATGTTAAGGAATATGAAAACCAAAAAACGATTAAATAAAAAAATGATTTTTGCCGGCGTCGCGGGCGCGGCAATTTTGCTAATCGGAGGCGCGAGCGTCGTTCGCGCTCAAAAGCAAACCAAACAAACGACGCCGACCGAAATCAATCTGCGCTCGCTCGACGGATCAAACGTTTTAATTTACGGTTTGAAAACTCCGGCTGTGCTGGCTGTCGGCGCGTCCTGGCTGCCGCTCTCGCGCGAACAGATTAAAATCATCAACGCTTTGCAGCAGAATTACGCCAAACGCGGCGTGACGCTTTATTTCATCAGCACCGATTCAGCCGACGCCAAATCAAATAACTACGCGACGGACGCGCAGTTGACGACCTTCGGCGAACGCGGCAAATTAGGAGTGAGAACTTTGCGCGATCCGCAGGGCGCGACTGTGAAAGCATTTGGTTTAGATCAGATTCCGGCGTTCGTGGTTTTGAATAAAGACGGCAGCGTCGCCGCCAAATTTACCGGAATTGACCCGGAAACCGATATAACCGCGCAAATTTCGGCGGAAATAGACAAAATTCTCTAAAATAAATTTAAATTCGATTGAAAAAGCGTTCGTTTTTGACGAACGCTTTTTCTTTTTAAAATCTTATCGGCTCAAACTCGTTTTCCGAATGCTCACCTTCAAAATCGTGGAGCATAACTCGGTTGTTCGGCAATACGGTTTTAACTCGAAAGGTGCGTTTTTCAGTTTCGCGCCCCGGCATCAATTCGGCGCGAAAAGTCACGCTCATTCCGGGACGCGCCCAAACGTTTTGTTTCGGCGATTGGTTGGAATTCTTTTTTATCATCCTCAAAATTCAAAAATGTTTCTGCACAAAACACACTCAAAAATTGTGTTTTTTTAATTTTACATTATTCTGCATTCAAATTTTTGAAAAAACGGTTTTGCGTCCTTTGCGAAAAACCTTTGCGCTCTTTGCGGTTTAATTCTGAAAAACTTAATGCTAAGGACATAAAGTTTTTTTATTATGATTCGCACTGCTTTCAAAACTGCCGCGCCAGCTTATAAACAAGCTGAACGGGCAACCCGACGACGTTCCAATAATCGCCTTCGATTCGTTCGATAAACAGCGCGGCGACGCCTTGCACGGCATAAGCTCCGGCTTTGTCGAGCGGTTCGCCTCGTTCGACTAAATAATTTATTTCAGAATCGGAAAGTGGAAAAAATTTAACTTTTGTTCGTTCCAAATCGGCTTGAATTTCTGTTTTCCCGTCGTTTTTTTTGACTAAAGCAACGCCGGTTAAAACTTCGTGCCAACGCCCGGATAATTTGCCGAGCATTTGGGCGGCGTCAGCCAAATCTTTCGGTTTCCCGATAATTTCATTTTCAATGACCACAGTTGTGTCAGCGCCCAAAATCAAGCCGTTTTCGATTTTTCCGGCAACTGCCAACGCTTTTTCACGTGCCAGCCGCACGACGTAATCAGCCGGTTTTTCATTTTCCAGTTCGGTTTCGTCCAAATCGGCGACTTGTTTTTCAAATTTCCACCCGACCGCATTCAAGATTTCTGAGCGGCGCGGGCTAGCGGAGGCTAGAATTAATTGAGGCAAGTCAAGTGATTTCGCTTGTAGCAGAGGTTCTTTTTCCATTAAACTCAAATCGTTAATCCTTAGTTTTTGGTCATTTGTCCTTTGAAATTTATGCAATGTTAACACTTGAAAAAGCAAATGATAAAAAACTAAGAGCGTAAGACAAAACTGTGAAAAGCATTTTTCAAACGCTGCCGCAAATGCTCCGGCAGGAAGGACGAGCCGAAGAACTCAACGAATCGCTTGTTTTCATCGCGTGGCGGCGAATCTGCGGCGAAGAACTGTTGACGCGCGCCGTGCCGTTTCGGCTGTATCAAAAACATTTGATTGTCGCGGTCGAAGACGCAATGTGGAAACGACATCTCGAATCTCTGAGCGGGCAAATGCTGTTCAAATTAAACGCCACGCTCGGACGCCCGACCGTCACATTTATTGAGTTTCGGATTGACGAAAAAACAGTAGCGGAAGAACGAGAACGGCGTTACAAAGACGAAATAAGTCGTCTTGAGCAGGAGCGAATTGCAATGAAAAACGTCCCGGAAAATGTGGCGAAAGCGGCGGAAAACATCGAAGACGACAATTTGAGAAAAAACTTTCTGCTCGCCGCCGGAAGCTGTCTGGCGCGAAAGAAAAAAATGAAATAATAATTTAAGATTGAACGATGGCAATTACGACAGAAGATATTAGAAAAATCGCGCAATTGGCGCATCTCGAAATTTCGGACGATGAAGTCGCGCTTTACACGCCGCAGATGGCGAGCATCGTCGAATACGTCGAGCAATTAAATGAACTGAACACAGAGTTGATTGAGACCGCAACCGGTGGTTTTACAGCGGAAGGCGAAACGACAAACACGCGGCGCGAAGACATACCGCACCAGTCTTTAGGGCAAAAAGCCGCGCTCGCCGAAGCGCCCGATCCGGCGGAAGGTCATTTCCGCGTTCCGAAAGTTTTATAATCAGAATTTTAAAATCCGATGAATACAGCAGAAAACGGCATCCGCGCCGAAGTAGAAAAATCTGTTCGCGCGGCTGAAAAATTAAATCCGCAATTAAACGCATTTTTAACCATTGAGCGCGATTACGCTTTAAAACGCGCTGCGGAAATCGAAAACGCGAGCGAAAAATTGCCGCTCGCAGGTCTCCCGATTGCCGTCAAAGACAACATTTGCACCCGATTTTCGCAAACTTCGTGCGGCTCGCGGATTTTGGGCGATTACAATCCGCCCTACGATGCGACCGCCGTAGAGCGTCTGGAAAAAGCGGGCGCGATTATCGTCGGCAAAACGAATATGGACGAGTTTGCAATGGGTTCGTCAAACGAAAATTCGGCGTTCGGCGCAGTTCGCAATCCGTGGGACGTTCAGCGCGTTCCGGGCGGTTCGTCGGGAGGTTCGGCTGCGGCTGTCGCGGCTGGAATTGTCCGTGTTGCGCTCGGTTCGGAAACAGGGGGGTCGGTACGCCAACCGGCTTCGTTTTGCGGGATCGCAGGTTTGAAACCGACTTACGGACGCATTTCCCGTTTCGGGCTGGTCGCTTTCGGTTCGAGTCTCGACCAAATCGGGATTTTCGGGCGAACGAGCCGCGATATTGCGCCGGTTTTGCAGACAATCGCCGGGCGCGATTCTCACGATTCAACAACCGCGGATGTTCCCGTGCCGGATTATTTGTCGGAAATTGATTCTCCGATTGCCGGAATGCGGCTCGGCGTTCCGCGCGAGCTTTTTGGCGAAGGCTTGGACTCGGAAGTGCGCCAATCTGTCGAAACGGCAATTGAAAATTACCGGAAACTGGGCGCTGAAATTGTTGATGTCAAATTGCCGCACGCTAAATACAATATTGCGGTTTATTACATTATTGCCACGGCGGAAGCATCTTCGAATCTGGCGCGGTACGATGGGGTGCGCTATGGCTTTCGGGCGGAAAACGCGCCGGAATTGCGCGAGATGTATCGCAAAACGAGAGAAGAAGGCTTCGGCGCGGAAGTAAAACGCCGGATTATGCTCGGAACTTACGTGCTGTCGAGCGGTTATTACGAAGCTTATTACGCCAAGGCGCAAAAAGTGAGAACGCTGCTGAAACAAGATTTTCTTAACGCTTTTCAAATTTGCGACGCCATTATTACGCCCACAGCGCCTTCGACCGCTTTTAAAATCGGCGAAAAATCGGACGATCCGCTGGCAATGTATTTGAGCGACATTTACACGGCTTCGGCAAATCTGGCGGGAATTCCCGGAATCTCGATTCCGTGCGGGCTTTCAAGCGAAAACTTGCCCATCGGAGTTCAGCTTTTGGGAACGCACTGGTCGGAAAACGCTCTGCTTCGTTTGGCAAACGCTTACGAAAGCGAATTTCCGTTTACGGCGAAACCTCGCATTTCAGTGTGAATCCGATTTTGGCATTTTGTCATCAGAGAACAATGTAAGGCGTTGGCTGTCAGTAGCACTTGCATGAGCGGGTGCTTTCAGCCTCAATGGATACGCAACTGTTCACGCAGGTGCTACTTTAAATTAAATTGTCTATGTCGGCTCCTCTTTGATCTGCTTCCTAATTTCTTCAGACCAAAGTTTTTGTCACAGAATTGCAGCGTGCAGTGTTTCTCCTGGATAGAAGGTGGATTTTCTTTATCGGAGATTTTGGCAATTATGCGGAGACTCTATTTTTTAGGTTTCATTGCTGCATTTGCGTTGTACTCGGCAGCTTCATTGATGAAAACGGCAAACGCCCAATCAAGTTCTGCTAAAGAGCTTGTCGGATTATGGGAAGCGAAACGCCGATTTGGTCCTGACATTCGCGGGACACTGCTTATCAGGCAGAGCAACGGCAAATGGCAAGCGGAAATTGCCGGATATTTCGCGCAGGCTAAATTGGACGGCGATACTATCACGTTTGAGCTGACGAACGGAAAAGGCAAATTTCAGGGGAAATTCGACGCCCGACGCACAAAGATTGACGGGCATTGGATTCAACCTGCCGGCGTTGATAACGGCGCTATCGCTTCGTTCGTGACGCTCACGAAATATAGGCGCGATGGTTGGCGCGGAAATGTCGTTCCTTTAGACGACACAATGACCTTTTACCTAATGGTTAAGGAAAGAGACGACGGTTCGGTCGGCGCGTTTCTGCGAAACCCGCAGCGCAATCTTGGCTGGACTCGGTTTCGAATAGATTATCTTGAGCGCAAAGGAGAAACGGTAAAGCTGTTTGCCGCAAATAAAGGCAGCGAAAAAGGGCGCATGCTGGCTGAAGCCGTATATCGCAACGAAATCCTGACAATTCAAATCCCTACACGCGGTGGAAGCTATGATTTCAAGCGGCTTAACGCAAATGATGCAACCGACTTTTATCCGCGCGGGCGTCCGACCGCAACTTACCGCTATGCGCCGCCGCCAGTGTTAGACGACGGATGGCAAACCGCTTCGCTTGAAGATGTCGGCATATCGCGCGGGGCTATGGAAAAATTTATCCAAATGCTCGTTGATACGCCGGTTGATTCGGTCAACTCTCAGGAAGATCACGGAATATTGATAGCTCGTCGCGGCAAGCTGGTTTTGGAAGAATATTTTCACGGCGAACACCGCGATAAGCCGCACGACACCCGCTCAGCTTCAAAGAGCATAGCTTCCGACCTTGTAGGCGCGGCGATTAATTCGGGCGCGCCCATCAGCCCAACCGACTCTGTTTACCAAATTATGAACGGCGGTGAATTTCCGCACGATCTTGAGCCGCGCAAACGTGCGCTCACTCTCGAACATCTTTTAACAATGTCATCAGGCTACGACTGCGATGAAGGGGATCCCAAATCGGCTGGTTTTGAAGACAATATGTGGGATCAAACCGATGAGCCTGACTTTTACAAGTGGACGCTCGCTTTGAAAATGATGCGCGCTCCCGGTGAAAAGGGAGTTTATTGCAGCGCCGGTTCCAATTTAGCGGGCGGCGTGCTTGCGCGTGCAGCCAAACAAACTACGCAGACATTGTTCCACAAACTGATTGCCGAACCGCTCGGCATCCGGCAGTATCATTTGCTCATTTCATCGGCGGGAGATTTCACTTTGACCGGCGGCGCACAGTTTCTGCCGCGTGATTTTATGAAGCTCGGACAGGTTCACATTAACGGCGGAACCTGGAACGGACGCAGAATTTTTACGCGCGAGTGGTCGAGTCGCGCCACTTCTCATCGGATTGATATTGGAGATCGTAAATACGGCTATTTATGGTGGATTAATGAGTATCCTTACAAAGGGCGCAATATCCGCGCTTATTTTGCCGCCGGAAATGGCGGTCAAATTGTAATGGCGATTCCGGAACTCGATCTTGTGATGGCATTTTATGCCGGCAATTACAACGACGTTGGAGGTCTGAAAGCCCAAAACGTTTATGTCCCGAAATACATTCTGCCGGCAATTGAAAATTAACCTGCCGTACAATCGGGCTAACTAAACGTAAACCTCCAAACAGCTAATCTTCGATTTTCGGGTAATCGAACGGATGATTTGCCAGAACGCCGCGCATATTGACTTGTCCGAGCAGGGTTTCGAGATAAGCGCCGAAGCGATGCAGAACGTGCGTGATGTCTTGCAGGCGTTTGGTTTGCAGTATTTCCTCGATAAAACGCTCGGTCGGTTCGCAGTCTTTGAACATCAAAAAATAAAGAGAACTGTTTCGTAAATGTTCGAGCGATTTTCTGAGTTTCTCGGCGGAAAATGTGTCGGGCGACTTTTCGGCTCGCTGAACGTTTTGGAGTGCGTTCCAAAGGTCGAGGCGCAAAACGAGCGATTGTTCGAGGCGGGTTTGATAATTCGGGAAAATCCGCCAGCCTTCGATTTCCGGGTCAAAAGCCTCTGCGAGCAGGATAATTGACTGCTGAAAACAATCCTGCAAAAGACCGTGGGAAGTTTCGACGCGGGCGACAACTTGCGGTGCGGGACGCAAATCGAGAACTCCTTTTAACTCGCGCGAATAAACTTTTTTAAGCTCCAGTGAAATGATATAAATCGTTCCGTCGAGCAAATCGAAAAACTCGTTTTCCGGCGGCATTGAGCGCAACAGGCGCTGTTCGATAAAGCGCGTCAAATCTTTGGTTTCGCCGTGAATCAGAGAGAAAAATAAGAGCGAGTTTTTGAGCGGCAAATCATTTTCGAGCTTGTTTCCGATGATTCTCAAAATTTCGAGCAAGCGATTTAAACGCGCAATCGTTTCCAAAACTTCTTTGCCGAACGGATGTCGAGCTTTTGCGGTTCGATTTAAGACGACTAGTGATTCGGGAAGTGCGGCGTAATCAGTCGAAATCAGCTTTAGCGGCAGCGTCGTTTTATCGAGATTGTTTTTCAGTGAATCGCAAAAATTCGACCAGCCGTAATAATCCAACGGCTGAACTGCCAGCAATCGGTCGCAAACAATTGAAAACCGACTGAGAATCAAATACAGCTCGGCAAATTCTTTTGCTTCGAGTTCAGCGGGCAGGACTTCAAATTCGGGCGTTTTAAATTTCGCCGCCAATTGCGATGTGAGAAGCGCGGCGCGCATTAGCGAATAACGCAAAGCGCGCAGTTCGTTCGACCAATCCTGCCGCGCGGCATTTTTGGAGTCCACGTCTTTGAATGAGTAATTTTCCGGTTCGACGAATTTGCCAATTGCCGCCAGCCACAGCGACAATTCCCGCCGTACTGCGAGCAACGGCGTATCAGCGCTGTCGAAATTCGCAATGGGCGAAGATTCTAAAGTTGGATTTATAACGGCTAAATTTGAGATGGGCGACGTTGGAACCAAAATATTTTCCTGTCGAAAACGACTTTGTGGTTTGGCGGGTTCGCAGCTTTTGCAGCGCGAATCCTGTCACAAAGAGTTTAAATGTTTGGGCTTTCAAGTTGCAAACAAAATTTTATAGAGTGAATTTGAGATGAGCTTTGAAAAACCGGATAAAATTTTGATTGCCACCGGAAACGCAGGTAAAGTGCGCGAATTTGCCGAGCTTTTAAAAGATTTGCCGATTAAGATTTGCGGGCTAAAAGATTTTCATAATATTGAAGAAGTTTCGGAAACTGGCGCGAGCTTTGAGGAAAACGCGAAATTAAAAGCCGCCGGTTACGCTCTGCAAACCGGACTTTGGACTTTGGCGGATGATTCCGGTTTGGAGGTCGAAGCGCTGGGAAATGCGCCCGGCGTTTTTTCGGCGCGTTATGGCGGAGAAACGGCTTCAAATGCGGAAAAGATTGAAAAACTGTTAGCGGAGCTGAAAAAAACCGGCGATTGTGAAAGAAAAGCCAGATTTGTCTGCGCAATTGCACTCGCCGCGCCGGACGGCGAAATCATTTGCCTCAAAATCGGGACGTGCGAAGGATTGATTTCAGATAAGCCTCAGGGAAACAACGGTTTCGGTTATGATCCGATTTTTGTGCCGGAAAATTTCCGAAAGACTTTTGGCGAGTTGCCGGAAAATATAAAGCAGGAAATAAGCCATCGCGGGCGCGCAACACGCAAAATTATTCGATTTTTAGGCGATTTTTTCAAAATTTCCCTTGACCGTGCGGGTTTAACGGAATAAAATCCGCTATTTGTAAGCATCTTTTGAGTGCGATGACGAATAACAACCGAGAAATTTAAAGAAACGGGGCGTAGCGTAGCCCGGTATCGCGCTGGTTTTGGGAACCAGAGGTCGCAGGTTCGAATCCTGCCGCCCCGATTAATTTAAATTTTCCGGTGAACAAAACAATCAAAATCGTTGGATGCAAACGCGCGCCGGTTATGCTTTTCGAGTCAAACGGCTGATTCCTGCAGTTTTTGGCTTTTGCTTTTTTCTCGAAGAAAGCGGCGATTAACTTAAAATCATTTCAAAACTTTTGGAGGTAGAATCCCTAAAATGGCAGCTAAAAAAGGTTCATCAGGTTCAGGAAAAGGCGGCGGTTCGTCAAAAGGCGGCGGCGGTGGAGCCGCGAAAAAACGAATGACGCAAACCGAAATCATCAATCACTTAGCGGACAAATCCGGTATGAAACGTGCCGCCGCTAAAGAGTTTGTAAACGAATTGGCTAACCTCGCAATGAGCGAAGTTAAGAAAAACGGCGAATTTACTCTGCCGGGCTTTGGCAAGCTGGTTCTTTCCGAGCGAAAGGCACGCGAAGGACGCAATCCGGCGACCGGCGACCCGATTAAAATTCCGGCTAAAACCACGCTGAAATTCCGCGTCGGTAAATCAATGAAAGACTCAATCGGCGGCGGCAGTTAAAACGCTTCGATTTGAATTTTAAACAAGTTGAATTTTAAATTTGCCGAGAGTTGATGCGCGCTTAACGCATCACTCTCGGCATTTGTTTTCAGATAAATGCAAAAAGCGCAAACCGCTGTCTTTAAATCTTCATCGAAAACAAATTGCAGGCATCTCCCGTAAATACAGCAATTTTTTGTCAGAGAATCAAAACAAAATGCGAAAGATTTTATTGTTGTGGCTATTTGCGTTTGTCGTTTCGGGCGCAGTTTCAACCGAAGCGCAAATCAACGTCAAACCGCTGAATTTTAAAGAAAGAGCTTTGAAAAACGGTCTCAAAGTCATCTCGCTCGAAGATCATTCGAGTCCGACCGTGACGGTTCAGGTTTGGTATCGAGTCGGGAGCAAAGACGATCCCGCCGGTCGAAGCGGATTTGCTCATCTTTTTGAGCATTTGATGTTCAAATCAACCAAAAATATGAAAAGCGAGATGTTCGACCGTTTGACCGAAGATGTCGGCGGCTGGAACAACGCTTCGACCTACGATGATTTTACGAATTATTACGAAGTCGTCCCGTCGAATTACCTCGAAACGCTGCTCTGGGCGGAAGCCGAGCGGATGGTAAATCTAAATGTTATCGAAGAGAATTTTAAATCCGAGCGCGATGTCGTGAAGGAAGAATTTCGTTTCCGCGTTTTAAATCCGCCTTACGGCAGGCTTTATTACGAAATCGAGCGCAAATCTTTCGTTCAGCATCCTTACAAACGACCGGGAATCGGTTCGATTGAAGATTTGGACGCCGCTTCGCTCGCAGACGTTCGTTCGTTTTACGAGGTTTTTTATCGCCCGGATAATGCGATTTTGATTGTCGTCGGCGATTTTGAACAGAATCAGCTCAACCGTTTTGTTGATAAATATTTTGGGCGAATCGTAGGAAATGACACAAAGATTCAGCGCGTTGTTGTCGAAGAACCGGCGCGTACAGAGGAAAAGCGTTTTACCGTTACTGCGCCGAACGTTCCGCTGCCGGCGATTGCGGTTACGTATCTCGCGCCGAAAGCGAATGATGCGGATTTGCCCGCGCTCGAAATTGCCGAAAACATTTTATCGGGCGGCGAATCTTCGCGTCTTTATCAGGAATTGATTTACAAACAGCAAATTGCGCAGGAAGCCGCGTTTTATGTTGACGACCGCGCCGACAAAGGCTTGATGGTTTTTTATGCGATTGCCGCGAGCGGCAAGAAAATCGCGGATTTGGAAAAATCTTTGCTCGCTGAATTAAAGAAAATTCAGACCGCCGCGCCGACGGCGGCTGAAATCGAAAAAGCGAAAAATCAAATTATCACCAACACGCTCGCCGAACGCGAAACAAACGGTGGGAAAGCCTTCGCATTGGGACGCGCCGAGTTGATTCTCGGAAACGCCGCCGAAGCCAATAATGCGATTGAAAAACTTCGCCGCGTGACCGCCGCAGACGTGCGGCGCGTGATGCAAAAATATTTTACCGACACAAACCGCGTCGTCATTAATTATCAAAACGAACCGGCGAAAGGAGACAGATAATGCGAATTACGAATTACGAATTACGAATTACGAATTTTGTCAGGCGTTTAAGCGTTTCTGCCTTTGTTTTGTGTTTGGCGTTTATTTCGGTTTATTCGCAGGAACCGCCTCCAAAACCGACCGCGCCGCGTGAAGCGCAGATTCCGCAGCCGGTTGAAAAAACTCTGCGAAACGGTTTGCGCGTGATTGTCGTTCAGACGAAGAACGTGCCGCTTGTGACCGCCGAGCTGATGATTAAATCGGGCGGCGAAGTTGACCCGAAAACGCTGGCGGGCGCGGCTGATATGACCGCCGAGCTTTTAACCAAAGGCACGCGCACGCGGTCGGCTTCAAAAATCGCTGAAGAAATCGAATTTCTCGGCGGCTCAATCGAATCGGACGCCAGTTGGGATTATTCGAGCGTAGCGGTGCGAGCTATGTCCGACAAAATGGATAAAGCGATGGCAATTATGGCTGATGTTGCTTTAAATCCGGTTTTTTCGCCCGCTGAAATAGCTCGCTACAAAACTCAATTGCTGGATGAGTTAAGCGTGAATTTCAAGCAGCCTGCAACTCTCGCCAACCTTGTGGCTAATCGCATAATTCTTTACGGTGCAATAGGCGAACCATACGCTTACCCGCTCACCGGAACGCCCGAAAGCATCAAGCGGATAACGCGGGCAAATTTAGTCAATCTGCACAACAAACATTACAAAGCGGATAATGCTGTTCTTGTTATCGCGGGCGACATCGCGCCGGACACTGCTTTTGCTCTGGCTAATAAATATTTCGCAGGTTGGGCGAAAACTCCGCCGGTACGAGTAGGAAAGTATCCAAAAACTCCGCCAAAGGAGCCGGGAATTATTACCATGATTCAGGAGGCAGCCCCAACTCAGACGAAAGAGCCAAAAATTGAAAAAATTACTGTTGTGGATTTGCCGGATGCCGGACAGGCTGCTGTTGCAGTCGGGCAGCCGAGTCTGCTCGCCAGACACGACAAAAATTATTATCAAGCCATTGTCGCCAACTCGGTTTTAGGCGGCGGTTACTCGGCGCGTCTGAATCAGGAAATACGCATCAAACGAGGTTTGAGTTACGGCGCGGGAAGCGATTTATCAGCGCTTCTGGCGGGCGGCATTTTCTTAGCTCGAACGCAAACCAAAAACGAATCAGCGCCTGAAGTAGCTCAAATTATGGTCAATGAATTTGAGCGACTGGCAAATGAACAAATCACGGAAGCCGAATTGACGCCGCGTAAGCTGGTTTTAATCGGTGAATTTTCTCGCGATTTGGAAACGACCAACGGATTGGTTCGACAAATCGGCGAATTGGCTTTGTACTATTTGGAGTTGGATGAAATTAACCGATTCGTTCAAAATGTCCAAAAGGTAAACGACGCTTCGGCGCGCGAGTTTGTGCGGAATTTATTTAAAGAGACGACAATAAACATCGTTATCGCAGGCGATGCCAAAAAGTTTTTGCCCGATTTGCAAAAGCGTTTTCCGGCGATAAAAATCGAAATTATTCCGGCGTCCGAGCTTGACTTAAACCGCGAAGATTTGCGAAAAGCAAAAACTGCGCGGTCGGCGAAATAGTTTTAAATCAGATGATTGAATTACTCGAAATCAACGATTTTCTTGACGTTGCGGCGCGGGAAAAGATTTTGGCGGAAATCCGTGAAGGCGTAAGCACCGCGGCAACGGTTTACGGCAAAGAGTCAGGTGGAACGGTCGAACCTCTTGTGCGAAAAGTGTCGCGGGTTGACGTTTCTTCCGAGACGAGAAAGTTAGTCAGCGAGTTATTGCTTGATTGCAGGGAAAAGATCGAAAAGCATTTCGGTGTAACGCTTAACGAATGCGAAGAACCGCAATTTCTTCGTTATCAAACCGGAGATTTTTTCGTCGCTCATCAGGACGGCAACACACCGCTCATTTACGACGAGACGAGATTTCGTAAAATCTCAATCATCATCTTTTTAAACGCTCAATCAGCAGAAAGGCTTTCCGATACGTATCAAGGCGGAGAACTTGTTTTTCACGGCGGCTTTCCGAATTATTCTTATCGCCGCGCCGCCGAGCCGCAGCCGGGAAAGCTCGTTGCTTTTCGAGCCGAGACGACGCACGAAGTCACTCCGGTGAGCGGCGGCGAGCGTTATACGATTGTTTCGTGGTATCGCTGAACAGGGAATTTGAGTTTTGTCGGCGTTTTTACAGGTCTATCTCGCAAGTAAAAAAGCGAACTATAAACTGTCAACTATCAACTATAAACTGATTTGCAGAAAACCATCGTTTCTTTGCAAATCAGTTTATAGTTTACAGTTTATAGTTGATAGTTTGCGGCTGATTTCCGCCCTTTATTTGAAATTTCCCTCGATTTTCGTCATATCTGCGGGCTTCCATTGCAGCGGATTAAAAACATAGAGCCGCCGCGATTTATCGAAATTCATTTGCACCGCTTCGTCAAGCGAGACGCCGTAGCTTTGCCGGCAAATTTCAACTTTGAAATCTCCGCCATTTGCCAGATAATTTTTCACGGCTCGGTCGTCCGCGCCCATCCGAAAAATCATCGGCACGGCTTCATCAACCGGAGCTTCAAAAAGCCAGCGGTCGCCGATGCAAAACGACGCCAGCGCCGTAATCGAAAGCGGCGTCGTTTCCGGCAGTTTGTTTCGCAAATCTTTTAACAGACTTTGATAAAAATCTCGTTGCGAAAGCGCCGCATCAAAATCAATCTGCACGGCGCGCACGTTCTTTAATTCCAGCGTCTTTAGAATCGAGCTAATGATTTCATTTTTTTGCTTGTCGGAAAGCGTCGGCGATTCAAGCGGTTCGATACGAGTGACGGCGATTAAAGCGATTTCGGGCTTAACACGAAGCTGTTGGCGACGCGGATTTACTATAATTTCAGCGTTTTTCATCTCTAACGTTTGCGCTAGAAAAGCCACGCCGTATTTTTTTGCGTCGAGAAAATCAAGATTTGCCTCCTGTTCCCAAGCCCATAAAATAACAGGCGGAAAATCGGCAAGACGCGATTTTTGTGTTGAACTCTGTTCGCAGGCTGTAAAATTTGACAGTAAAAGCGGCAAACAAACAAGGAAAAATAAAAGACTGATTTTTAAACGAAACTGTTTGAGGCTCACAATCTTTAATTTTTCCGAATGGCGGTTAATTCAAACAAAGCGTTTTTATAAAACAGTTTTTTTAGTCCCGAGTCGAAATTGCGCATCTTTGCCTGTTTTTGATTTCGTTTCGTTTCGGCGACGTTGTTTTTCTGTTCCAAAATCTCAAGCGGCAATTCATTGAAAATCTTGCTCACCTTTTCGGGCGTCAAATGAACCGTGTGGTCGGCAAAAGCCGAAAGCTCAAGCGGAATGCCGAGCGCGTTCCAAAAGCCGTGCAAATCAGAGGCAAAAGAATAAAACGGGTGATGCACGTTGACCGTGAAATACAACAAACCGCCGGGTTTTAAAACTCGCACTAATTCATAAATAATTTCGACTGGATTTTCGGCGTGGTCAATGACGTTATCGCTCAAAACAACGTCAAACGCTGCGTCAGCAAACGGAAGCTGCTCGCCGATTGCTGCAATTGTCGGCACATTTTTTTGCCACGTCGGGAAAAGATTTTTGTAATGAACTGCAAGCGGGTCAACGCCGACTCCGACGCATTCGCCGAAACCGAAAATCAATCCGTGCGCGCCGCTGCCGACTTCGAGAACGCGGGTGTCGGGCGTTATCGGGTGAATTTTCTGGAGCATTTGTCGTTTAAACTGCGACTTGCTCCAAAAAGTCACGAAAGTTTTGCTTTCCTCGCCGCGCAAAGCTTCGGCTTTTTTTCTTTGATATTCAAGCTGGCGTTCGAGCGCGCGATTCGCTCGCTTGTGATGTTTGTTTGCCAGCCAGCCTGTTTTCGATTTATTGCTCATTTTTAATGCAACAGTAAAAATATTTGTCTATTGATTTGTTATCACGCTATTTACCGCTGTAATAATTTCTTCACGATTGCGATCAACATAATGTTGAAATAACTCGTAAGGATTTTCTTCAGTACCGCGTCCCAAATATAATAATTCGGCAGTCTCTTGAATCGCCTCAGCCATTGCATTTAACTCTTTGCCGTGAGTTTTTTCAAAGGTAGTAATTTCAAATAAATTAAGCCCTTCAAAATCTTTACGTAGGCGATTATGGTCAACGCCAAAAGATTTCATCAAATCTTTAATTTGTGCAAGATGTCTGGCATTTTCAATTGCGCCGATTGCCACAAAAGTTGTAATGGTTTCAGAAAGATACTTACCCGTTGAGTTCTCAAGGAAAGTCAAAATCCCGCCCATTGTTACTTCCGTATCGAAATCTATAAACAGAATAACATTCCGCAAAGCTTCGGGAACTTGAGCTAAATCTTCTCTTAACAAGCTAAGTGGAGGTTCATAAATGCGAACAGAAAGTTGTTCAATAATTTCTGCCGCAGATAACGTTGTGTTGAGATAATTTGTCATTTTACTTAGTTACGGCTAACTTCGATTGAAATGCAAAATGTATCGCAACTCGCTTTGTTTGACTAGCGCAAGCAAGCTTTGTTTCTGTTATACTTCCGCCTAACTGAATGGTCATTCATTTTTAACAAAACGGAGCGAAAAACAAGTGGAACGTGAACAACTTGAAATGGATGTCGTGTTTGTCGGCGCCGGTCCGGGAAATCTGGCGGCGGCGCTGCATCTGACGAAATTAATCAACAAACACAACGAAGCGGCGGCTGCCGGAAAAACAAAACTGCCCGCTTTGGGCGAAATCGAAATCGGGATTATCGAAAAAGGCGCTTCGGTCGGCGCGCACGTTCTTTCGGGCGCGGTGCTTGACCCGCGCGCGATTGCGGAATTGATGCCCGATTATCTCGAACAGGGCTTTCCGTTCGAATCGGAAGTGACGGACGAAGATTTTTTCTATTTAACCGAAACGCGCGCCATTAAATCGCCAGTCATTCCGCCGCCGCTCGAAAATCACGGCAATTACATCATTTCGCTCAACCGCGTAGTCGAATGGCTGGGCGAAAAAGTCGAAGCTGCCGGAGTCAACATTTTCCCGGAATTTCCCGGCGCGGAAATGCTTTACGACGATTTGGATCGCGTCGTCGGCGTTCGCACGGGCGACAAGGGAATTGATAAAGAAGGCAAACGGAAACCGAATTTCGAGCCGGGCGTTGATCTGCTGGCAAAAGTGACGGTTTTGGGCGAAGGCTCGCGCGGTTCGCTGACCAAACATTTAACTCGCCGGCTCGGCTTGGACAAAGACCGCAATCCGCAAGTTTACAGCTTAGGCGTCAAAGAATTGTGGGAAGTGCCGGAAGGGAATTACGAAACCGGAAAAGTCACGCATACTTTGGGTTTTCCTTCCGATTCGCAGACTTACGGCGGCGGCTGGGTTTACGGGCAGAAAAACAACATCGTCAACATCGGCTATGTCACCGGACTCGATTACAAAGACCCGCTGATTGATCCGCACGCCGAGTTTCAAAAATTTAAAACTCATCCGCAAATCGCGCGCATTCTCGAAGGCGGAAAAATGATTCGCTACGGCGCGAAAACCATCGCGGCTGGCGGCTGGCATACGATGCCGCAAATCTACGCGAGCGGAGTTTTGCTCGTCGGCGATTGCGCGGCGTTTTTAAACGGGCAGCGTTTAAAAGGCATTCACACGGCGATGAAATCGGGAATGCTGGCGGCGGAGACGATTTTTGAAGCTCTGCTGCGCGGCGATTTTTCAGCCGACACACTCAAGGTTTATCAGGAAAAAGTTGAAAAATCGTGGCTCAGAACCGAATTATATGCGGTTCGCAACTTTCACTCGGCTTTTGCCAGCGGACGTTTTATGGCTTTGGTGAATGGCGGTTTGCAGTTTATTACGGGCGGCAGAAATTGGGGACTGTCGGATAAAACCGAACACGAAGCCGGGCATCTCGAAATCAGAAAGCTCGAAGAATACGGCTACAGGAGCGACGACATTTCGCAGCGTTACGGCGATTTGAAATTTGACAACAAACTAACATTTAACAAAGTTACGGACGTTTATCACGCCTCGGTCGCGCACGACGAAGACCAGCCCGCGCATCTGCACGTCGTTGACACCGAAATTTGCGCCACTCGCTGCACCGAAGAATACGGAAATCCGTGCCAGCGTTTTTGTCCGGCTGCCGTGTATGAAATGGAAGAAAATCCGAAAACCGGCAGACGCGAATTGAAAATCAATTTTTCCAACTGCGTTCATTGCAAAACCTGCGACATTATGGACCCGTATCAAATCATCAATTGGGTGACGCCCGAAGGCGGAGGCGGTCCGAATTATCGCGGAATGTAAAAGTCTGGGAAACTAAAAACAAAAAAGACGATGGTCGTTTCCATCGTCTTTTTTTGTTTCGATAAGTCATTGTTCTTGCGCCGTTTGCCTAAACGACAACTCAAATTTGTTTCAGATTAAAAAAGTTTTCAAAAAATACGAAATTTTTTGTTTTTGAATTTGAAACTTAAAAACTTTTAAATTAGAATCTCCTTGCCTTCAAACAATCTATCCGCAAAAACCGCGGGTCGTAATTAAGAAGAAAATTTAAAAATGCGGCTTCCATAATTGAATCAACATTGATTCATTTGCCTATACCCGCGTACGAAATATTTCAATTTCTTATAAATAGGAGTTTCCATGAAAAAGTTTAAGCTGTATGTATCCGTATCTGTCGCAGCAGCGGTAATCCTTTTGATGGCTGTGTTTGCTGTTTTAAAAGTAGATGCCGTCAAAGAATTATTGAAATTCGGCGACGACCCGGATATTCCCTCGTTTGCGTCAGTGAAAAATGAACTTACTAAAGAAGAGTTCCTGCTAAGGCGCGAAGAACAAATCGCGATGTATCGCGGAATGATGGATGGCGATGTGATAGAAAATATCAGCGCCCGCAGCGAAGCCGTCGAAACAATCGAGAAGCAGGAAGAAGCTCTTATGGCTGAAGCCGCCGCCGCTCCGTTGGAGGAGCAAGCGGCGTTGCTGGCAGCTTGGACGCCGCTCGGTCCCGCGCCGATTCCAAACGGTCAAACCGAAGTAAACCGCGTCAGCGTCAGCGGACGTGTTACGGCTGTCGCTATTCACCCGACCAATTCGGATATTGTTTATGTCGGCACTTCGCAGGGCGGACTTTATCGCACAACCGACGGGGGAACGAATTGGACTCCGTTGATGGATAGTGCGCAAAGCCTGGCAATCGGAGCCATTGCGATTGCTCCTTCAAATCCTGAAATCGTTTACGTCGGGACGGGCGAGCCGCATTTTACAGGCGCTTCCTTTTTCGGAGTCGGCGTTTATCGAATTGACAACGCGAGCACGACGGCGACGTTGAACGGACCGCTCGGATTCGCTCAGTTCAATGGTCGCGCCATCGGTGAAGTCGTCGTTCATCCGACCGACCCGGCGACAATTTTTGTCGGCACGACCAGCGGTCTCGGCGGATTTCGATCCTCGGCGACGCTTCCTTCTTCGCCCAATCGCGGCATCTATCGCTCAACGAATGCGACCACAAGCGCAACTTTTGACAAACTTGCGCTTCCGCTTGCCAGCCAGGATACCAATATTCGTGATTTAGCCATTGACCCTCTCAATCCTAATCTCCTCGTTGCCTGGGTGACATCCAACCCGGGCGGTATTCTAGTCACAAACAATGCGCTCGCCCCCGCTCCGACTTTTACACAGCCGCTGACAGTGACAGGAACTACCAGCGATACAAATGGAGAGTTATCTATTTATCATGTTTCAGGACAGCCCAATCCGGTGATTTACGCGGCAACCGGAAATGCCGGCGGCACAATCCATCGGTCAATAAACGGCGGGGCGAGTTTTCAACTGCGGATAGACAACAATTTCTGCGGCGGTCAATGTTTTTTCAACATCGCCGTCAAAGCCGTGCCGACCAACACGAATCCCGACAACGACCGCGTTTACATCGGCGGGCAAACAAATCCGATTTTTGCTTATTCAACCAACGGCGCGGCAAGTTTTACCACCAGCCAGGTCAATCTACACGGCGATACGAACGCTATTGACGTTGCCGCTTCAAACCCGGCTATTATTTATCACGGCAACGACGGCGGCATCTGGAAATCAACCAACAGCGGAGCGAATTGGACAACCTTGAACAACTCGCAATTTCTTGCCACGCAATTTAACAGTCTCGACACACATCCGACAGACCCGACGTTTTCCATTGGCGGAACTCAGGACAACGGAACGAATTTTCTCAATGGCGCGGGAGTTTGGTCGCACGCGGCGGACGGCGACGGCGGTCAGGTGGTGGTTGATCAAAACGCATCGAACACAACCGCCGTGACGATGTATCACACATATTTTAATCAGACCAATGCGATGGGTTATGACGTGGTTTTAACTTCAGCATCTGCTAATCCAAACGGCTGGGCTTTATACGGCTGCGGATTCGGCGGCGCTATTCCGAACGGGATGACTTGTTCGGCGTCGGCGATTTTATTCTACGCTCCGATGGAACGCGGTCCGGGCAATCCGAACACTCTCTATTTCGGTTCGGACGTGCTGTATCGCTCCGGCAACAGCGGAGTTACGATGACGAAAGTCAGCCAGGAGCCGATTCAATCCGGCGTAGCTATCAGCACCATCGGCATTTCGCCGCAAAATGACAACGTGCGCATAGTCGGTCTGGCGAACGGAGGAATTTGGGGAACGGGAACGAGTCCGGGAACGACGACTTTGCAAAATCTCGATTCGGCAAACGCCGTCCCGAACAATTTCGTCTCTCGCGTAATTATTGATCCGACAAATCAAAACACGGCTTACGTGACGCTTTCGGTTTTCAACACTCCGCAAATTTACAAAACGACAAATTTAAACAATTCTCCTCCGACCTGGACGGCAATCAGCGGCGCTGCAGCCGGCTTGCCGCTGGTTCCGGTCACCGCTCTTCTCGTTGAAAATAATGTGTTGTATGCCGGAACCGACATCGGCGTTTACATCTCGACTAACGGCGGCTCTACTTGGGCGCCGTTCGGTTTTGGACTGCCGAGAGTCGCCGTATTTGATATGGCGTTTGCCGGTTCGGGAGCAGGTAGAATGTTACGAATTGCGACTTACGGCAAAGGACTGTATCAAATTCCCGCCGCCGTGCCGCAGGCGATTCTTTCGATCAGCGGAACCGTTACTTACGGCACGAACGCCAGCATAAACGTCGCTAACGCATCGCTTTCAGCCGTTTCGAGCATTGGCGAGCCTACGGTAAATGCCGCTTCAAACGGCGCGGGAGGATATACATTGAATAATTTGTTTACTAATGGACAATACACGGTTACACCGACAAAGACGGGTGACAGAAACGGTATTTCTCCGTTTGACGCAACATTGGTTCTTCGTCACATCGCTGCTAACGGAACGGGACCGAATGCCTTAAACACAAATCAGAGAATCGCCGCCGACACAAGCGGCGATGGAAACATCTCTCCGTTCGATGCAACGCTGATTCTGCGCTATATAGCTGCGGGCGCACCAAATGCCAATACCGGACAAGTCGGTAATTGGAAGTTTGATCCGGTTTCTCGCCCGTATCAGCCTTTGAACAACAGTGTTTCCGGTCATAATTACACAGCTTTTCTGATTGGAGAAATCAACGGCTCTTAAGCGCCTTCCGCTTCTTTGGTTGAGATTGAACAACCCAAAGAAAAATAGCCGGAAGCTGTAAACTTTATTGCAGCCGAATCTCAAAACCCGGTTTCCGAAAACTGAAACCGGGTTTTGATTGAGGCGAATTTAAACAAAAATCAAGGCTGCGATGTTTCTTTCGCAACCTTGATTTTTTGCGGCAAAATATGGTGAATCATTAACGGCATAATAATTGCCATTTAAATATAGAACAAAGTGACTGTATGAAAATAAGTCGCATTTTAAATGAGAGGGGTAAAACGCAATGGCAGCACCGAATAGAGATGAAGTTGAGGGGCAATGGGATCAAACCAAAGGCTCTCTGAAAGAAGGCGTCGGCAATTTAATCGGCGACCGCGATTTGCAAGCCGAAGGCGAAGCCGATCAAATCGAAGGCGACACGCAGGAAACCTGGGGTAAATTTAAACGCGGCGTCGGCGAAACGATTGATTCGGTTGGCGATGCCATCAGCAATGCCGGCGACCGCATTAATCGCTAGTGCAAAAATAGTGTGAAAATTCATATATCCGATCCTTTATAAGCGGCTCGCGCGAGCCGCTTTTTCTTTGTTAAAATTCAATTTCCGAAAAAAGTCAAAATTTTTTGTCACAAACTTTTCCTTGTCGGTGTTTTTAGTGCAGGAACAGAGAGTTTCGTCATCATCAAATAAGAGGAAATAGAAAAATGTCTTGGATAATTTCATTGTTAGTTGCAGGTATGATTTCGGCGGGAAGCGCCGCCCAGCCGCAGCCCGTGTCTCGACCGCAAACGGTCAATGCCAATTTCGCCGGAGTTGAAAAAACGGAAATCGTTCAAACGACCGCGCAAGATACGCGTTTTGATCAAACTTATCCGCTCAACCCGAACGGGCGCGTTTCGCTATCGAACGTTAACGGTAAAGTTGATGTCGAGGCTTGGGACAGAAACGAAGTGCGAGTCGAAGCCACAAAGCGGATTCAGTGCGAAAAGCCCGAAGATATTGAGATTCAGATTGATGCCAGCCCGAATTGGGTGCGCGTTGAAACCGAGTTTGGCAAAAATCGCAATATTACTGTTAGTCGTAGCGACAAAGATCACAAAACCTGGTCAAACGGTAGTGACAATCGCTGCACGGAATATTCGGTTGATTACAAACTGACCGTCCCGCGCAATGCCCAGCTCGATGAAGTCGAAACGGTCAACGGCAACGTGACGCTCGCCGGAATGTCAAACATCGTAAAATCTTCGACCGTCAACGGCAGCGTAACAGCCCAAAACCTGCGCGGTTCGGTTAATATCTCTACTGTCAACGGTACGCTCAACGTCAGTTTTGACAGTCTGAACAGCGTCCGCGAAATCAAAGTTGATACTGTTAACGGCACGCTTAAATTACAGCTTCCTTCGGATGTTGATGCAATTGTCAAAGCCTCGACCGTTCACGGCAATATCAGCAATGATTTCGGTTTGCCGGTCAAAAAAGGCGAATATGTCGGCAACAATCTCTACGGAAAACTCGGCGACGGACAAATTCCGATTCGTTTGAACACCGTTAACGGCACGATTAACATTCGACGCAATCAGGATGGGCGCTCGCTGAAACCGGCTGTCAATCTATTAAGCCAGATGGACGAACCGGATTTCGATTCCCACGGCGATTTCGGTCCGAAAGCAAAAGCCCCGAAACCTCCGAAACCTCCGAGAGCTAAGGTAAGACCGAACGTTGTGGTATCTCCGCCAACTCCGCCAACTCCCGCAATCGAAGGCAGCGTTTATATGGACGAAAAAACGCGGGAGGAAATCAGGAAAGCAATTGCAGAGTCAAAAAAAGTCGCTAAAGAAGCGATGAAGATTGATCAGGAAGAAATCAGACGCTCCGTCGAAGAGGCGCGCGCTTCCGTGCCGGAAATTGATGTTGATATGGACTTGGATGTTGACATTGACCTCGATATGGATGACGATGCGCCGGGAGAATATAACCATTTTGCACTCAGCCGCCGCCAAACCTATAGTCTGGATGTCGAAAGCGCTCCGAATCTCAACGTAATGGCGCGTAACGGCGCTGTTCGCATTCGCGGCTGGGATAAATCGGAAGTTTCTTTCAATTTTACGCATCAAGCAAGAGAAAGCAACTATAAGCCTTCGCTGCAAAAAAACGGTTCTGAAATCCGTATAAACATTCCCGAAACAGTCGAGCGTTATCGTCTTGAAATCTATGTCCCGCGCAAATCGAACGTCAAAATTATGTCCGGCGGCGAAATTCGCGTTGACGGCGTCACCGGAAAAGTGGAGCTTGACGGTGGGAACGGCGCAATTGACGTGCGCGATTCGGGCGGCAATTTGTCGGTTACGTCGCGCGAGGGGCGGGTTCGCGTGATCGGTTTCGATGGCGAAGCTAAAATCAGAACCACCGAGGGCAATATTGCTCTCGAAGGCAATTTCACGGCTCTTACGACAAACACCGTGAGCGGCGAAACCGTTTTGACTTTAAACCAGGACGCTTCGGCAACGCTCGAAGCGACGACGAAAAACGTCACGTTTGAAGGCATCGAGCCGAACGGCGAGCCGAAAGACACAAGAAACTCGACCGTTTGGAAAATCGGCGGCGGAAGCTCCAACTACAAATTACGCACGACCGCCGACGGGCAAATTTATGTTCGCAGCGCATCAAACGTCCGCATCTCACACAACAATTTTTATCTCGTGCCGCTGCGTAATCCGCTGTTCGGCTAAAAATTAAATTGTGAGCGGTTATTGAATTAAAAAATAACCGCTCACAAAACTTTTCGTAGTTTGCTTGAAACTTTTCGGCGCAGCCCGCGTTTAAGAAATGTCTTCATTTTCGCTCAATAAAACAGCTTTAAATACGAAAATTTATAATGAAAATCCTGCTCTTAACCGCATTTTTATTTTTATCAACAGCAGCTTATTCTCAAGATGCGCCGCCCCCGCAGGCAAATATCGTCAGGACATCAGCCGAGCCTTCCCCAAAAAACACGCCGACTGCAAAGGAGACGAAGAAATCCGACGCAAAAAAAAATAAGAACAATGATGATAAAGACGCAAACAGCTCCGTAAAAAAATCTCGCTTTAACTTACCGCCTGAAAAAACCGAGCCGATGCGAATCCCGCGTTTTGAGCAGTCGCCGGTAATTGACGGCAAATTGGACGAAGCCGTTTGGCAGCAAGCAGCGACTTTTAAGGATTTTTATCAAGTTTCGCCCGGCGACAATTCTGCGCCTTCAAAACCGACAATCGCTTATCTCGGCTATGACGAGCGGCATCTTTATCTCGCATTTCACTGTTTTGACGAGCCGGATAAAATTCGCGCCACCGTCGCCAGCCGCGATAATGTTTTCGGCGAAGACAACGTGCGCGTCTGGCTCGATACTTACAACGACCAGCGGCGCGCTTATATTCTCGGCTTTAATCCGCTCGGAATTCAGATGGACGGAATTCAAACCGAAGGGCAGGGACAGGATTTTTCGGTTGACATCGTGATGGAATCGAAAGGCTCAATCGTCGCCGACGGCTGGGTTGTCGAAGTCAAAATTCCGTTTAAATCTCTGCGCTACACTGCCGGCAAAGGAAAAATGTGGGGCTTCAATGTAATGCGCAACATTGACCGATTCAATGACGAATTGGATTCGTGGATGCCCGACGACCGCAACATTTCCGGCACGCTTGTCAAACACGGCAAAATCACCGGTCTCGAAAACATCAAAACCGAACGCACGCTGGAAATCGTGCCGAGCATCACGCTCTCGGAAACCGGACGCCGGACGCGCACCGTTCCGCGCTACATTCTTAACGACAGAGGCATTTTTGATCCGATTCGTAACCCGAACGGCGTTTTGCCCGATCCCGGAAGATTTGTCAATCAACCGATTAAACAAGACATCGGCGTCACGATGAAATTCGGCATCACGCCGAACGTCACGCTCGACGCAGCGATCAACCCGGATTTCGCCGAAATCGAAGCCGACGCGCCCGTCGTCACGGCTAATCAGCGTTTTCCGATTTTCTTTCAGGAAAAACGCCCGTTCTTTTTGGAAGGCGTCGAGATTTTCCAATCACCGCTGCAAGTTTTTTATTCGCGCCAGATTATTGACCCGGACGCGGCGGCAAAATTAACCGGAAAAATCGGCAAAACCTCGTTCGGATTTCTCGCGGCGACCGACAAAGCGCCGGGAAATTACGACGAAGACGACCGCAACGATCCTTCCGTCAGACCGGGAATTGATGAATTTCTGGACAAAAACGCGCATTTCGCCGTCGTCCGCGTAAAACGCGACTTCGGCAGAGAAAACAACGTCGGGTTTTTCGGCACGGCTCGCATTTTTCCCGAACAGCGCAATTTTCTCGCGGGTTTTGACGGGCGTATCAAATACAGCCCCAGGCTCGTTTCGCAATTTCAAGTGGTCGGCAGCAATTCGCGGACTTGTTTTCGTGAAGCCGCTTTTGAACCTGATTTAAATCAAACACAGGCGCAGAGGAATAGAGAAATTTGCGGCGGAAATACGTTTCGACAATATCGCGTCGGAAACGGCGTCGGATATTACTGGAATCTGGATTACACCGAGAAAAATCGCGGCTGGGTTATAGAAGCCGTGGGGCGCTCGAAAGATTATCGCGCCGATGCCGGTTTTACGCGCCGTGTAAATACAAACTCGCTTTTCTGGGGCAGCCGCCTGAGTACCGAACCGAAATCGAAAGGATTTCTCCTGCGCGCCGATTGGCGTCACGGGGCAAACATCGCTTACGACTGGAAAGGGCGCTCGCAGGACGCCGGGCTTAGCTCAAACGTCAATCTGACTTTGCAGGGAAGCACCTACATCAATTTCGGCGGAGGACTCAGCTACGAAAGACTTTTTGAGGAAGAATTCGGTTTAAAACGCGCGCCGACCAGACCGAACGGCGGCGCATTTTTCGGCGCGCCCGAACGCTCGACTTACCAGCCTTATTTGAGTGTTAACGCCAGCAAAACTTTTAATAAACAATTCAGCGCTTACGGATTCATCGGCACAATCTGGAACGCTTACGATTTCGATTTCGGCGGCGGAAATCGTTATCCGCGAGTCAGCCCTGCGGCTCTGGCGGGCAAATCGCAGCTCGATCCCGGAACCGGGCGGCAGTTTGATTTAAACGTCGGATTTAATTACAAACCAATTGACCCGCTGCGCGTTTCGCTCGATTACACAAAAGCCCGTTTGACACGCAACGACACCGGATTAACGGCGTTCGATACAAACATTTTCACCTTGCGCTCGACTTATCAATTTACTCGCTTCGCGTTTGTTCGTACGCGCGTTGATTACGACACGCTGGCGTCGAGAGCCGCCGGGCAATTGCTGTTCGGTTATAACCCGAATCCGGGAACCGCGCTTTACGTCGGCTACAACGATAATTTTAATTACAACGGATTTAGCCCTTTTACAGGACAGCTCGAACCGAAATTTGAGAGAAACGCGAGAACCTTTTTTATCAGAGCTTCGTATCTCTTTCGACGAAGTTTCTAAACCGATTTCCCCGCGTGGGGAAAAAGCAGGAGCGGCTGCGACGAGCGTGACGACCGTTTGAAAAAAACTCCGAAGTGGCGGTCGGTACGTTCGAGCAAGGAAAGTCGCTCCTGCCATTTTTTATCAACGACACTTTACAACTAAAACCGCTTTTTTTTCCACTGTTAATTTTTTTGCCGCCGAATCTCGAAACGCGACCAGCTCCAAAAAACCTGCGCTCCCGAAAATCATAAACAATTCGCCCGTTTCATTTGCTTCCGCATAGAAATTTTGCAGCCGCTCAATCTCGCGCCCCGTAGTCTCAACCCGAAAACCGCTTTCGAGAAATTTTTGCGGCATATCGTCACGCTTTAAATTGACCAGACAATTTCCGAAACGATCAATGTGAAAAATTTCAGCTTCGATTGTGTTTTCGTCAATTTTTATCGGCTTTTTAATTTCAAATCGAACAAAATCCGTGATTTCTTCGCCCAATTCGGCAGGCGCGACTCCGCGCGACAAAGCTCCGGCGATTGGCGCAAACACATCGCGCCCGTGAAAAGTCGCCGAAACAGGATGCCGAAAAAATCGCTCGTTTGTAATGTTAAAAACTTTGATTAAAGGCTCTGCGTCGTAAACAAAGCTCAAAAGCCCGTTGTCCGGCGCGACGAAAAAATATTTTTCCGTCATCGCCGCAATCGCCCGACGCTCGGAACCTACGCCCGGGTCAACCACAGCGAGATGAATCGTTCGGGCGGGAAACGTCTGATGAGCGGCGAAAATGGTAAAAGCGGCGGCTTCGATGTCCTGCGCCGGAATCTCGTGAGTTATATCAACCAAATGTGCATCCGGGTTAACGGCTAAAATCGCGCCTTTCATCGCGCCGACAAAATAATCCGACGTTCCGAAATCTGTGGTTAAAGTTATTAAGTTCATCGAGTTTATCGGGTTTATCGAGTTCATCGAGAAAACTCGTAACACGATGAACTCGATAAACCCGATAAACTTTTAGCGGATTTGAGCTTCGTAAGCGGTTCTGATTCTGAGGCGTTGACCTTCGTTCAGTCGAATGTCTTTGCCGCGCGCAACGAGAACGCCGCCGAGACCGAATGCGCCGCCGACCGCCGCACCGACTGCAAAACCAACCGGACCGCCCGCAATTGCGCCGATTGTTCCGCCCGTTCCGGCAGCCGAACCGACAATAACGGCGTCGGATTTGAACGAGCTTTTGCCCCGCACGGTTCCTTCTGAGTTAACCGTTTTCACGTTATTTTTCAGGCTTTTGTCTCCGGCGGGAAACGCTTCGACGACCATTGCGTTTAGATTCGACCAGCGGGTTTGGTTGAGCAAAATGCGGTCAAACGAAAGCTGCATCTCGGCGCGCCGCTTGATGCGTCCGGGCTTTTGCAAATCCGTCACGCGACCTTCAATGATTGCGCCTTCGATTTCGACCGGCGCGACGACGCGGGCTTGAAAAGAATCGCCTTTTCGAGCGTCTTTGGTGTTCAAACTGCTCTGCATTTCAACGATCAATTCGGTATTAGGCGGAATTACAATCAAAGCATCGGGATTGGTCGCGGCGGAAATGCTTTCCGACTGTGCGGGATTTGTTGAAACCGGAGGTTCTATTTGATTCGCTGTTGCTGAAACGGTCTTTCCGCCGCGTCTTTCGAGCGTCGGCGGAACGGTCGAATCAAAGCTTTGACGGTCAAAGCCGGTCGTATAACCCGTTTCAAATCCTTGCTGATAACCGTCGCGGTAATCTTCGGGCGCACCGTATTCCGGCAAATAAGCGCGGTCGGCTTTGACGTAATCCTGATGTTTTTCGACGTTGCGTTGTAATTTTTCAGACGCATCGCGGTAACCAGCCATATAACCGTCGGAATATCCGGTGCGATAACCGCGAAACAAAGCCGTTTTTGAATCCTGAGCGGAAACGATTGGCGCCAGACTGCCGAAAAACAGAATGACGTTTAGAAAGAGCGCGCAGACGATTTTAAATTGCTGCATTTTTTCTCCTTGTACAAATTTTGGCAAGACCATCAACAGACGATAAGTTTTGTTAAAGGCTAAGCCTTTGAATATGTAAATTTATACTAGGAAAGTTAAAGAATTACAATAGAAAAAATGGTTTGTTGAAAACTTACGATTATTACGCGCCTCAGAAGCGGATTAGAAAATCAATTTTCGGGTTTGGGAGCAGTAATTGTTCGAGATTTGCTTGGAGCAAATTGATTTATATCTAATTTTTATAAAGGAGAACAATCACAAAGGCGGTTTGTCGCCAACATTTTGATTTTCGGATAAACTTTCAACAGGTTTTCTGACATCTGAAATAAAGATTATCTCCCTGAGTGTTACGAAATAAAATGAAAATGATATTTTTAGCTCTTTTCGCGGTGGCGGCAATAGCCGCAAACGTAATTGCTGTTGACGCGCAAAACGCGCGCAAGGTTTTTCCATACGATTATAAAATTAACGATTTGCCGAACGGATTGCGCGTCATCACCGTTCCGACCGATTATCCGAATCTGGTCGCGCTTTATACAGTCGTCGGCGCAGGGTCGCGCAATGAAATTGAGCCGGGAAAGTCCGGTTACGCGCATTTTTTCGAGCATTTGATGTTTCGCGGGAGCGAAAACTTTCCGCCGGGAAGCTTTGACCGGATTATGAAAAAAGCCGGAGCGTCGAGCAATGCTTACACGACCGACGACCGCACGGTTTACCACGCGACTTTCGCCAAAGAAGATTTGGACGAGATTATGCGGCTCGAAGCCGACCGTTTTCAGCGTTTGAAATACGCGCAGCCGGAATATAAAACCGAAGCGCTCGCCGTTCTTGGCGAATACAACAAAAACAGCGCCTCGCCGACTTTCAAAATGCACGAAGTCTTGCGCGAAACGGCGTACAAAACACACACCTACAGCCACACGACAATGGGTTATCTGAAAGATATTCAGGATTACCCGAATCAGTACGAATACAGCTTGCAGTTTTTCAATCGTTTTTATCGTCCTGAATACACGACGATTGTAGTCGTCGGCGATGTCAAACCCGACGAAGTTCTGGCGATGGTCAACAAATATTACGGCAGTTGGCAGCCGGGCGATTACAAACCGCAAATTCCCGTCGAACCGGCGCAGGAAAAGGCGCGCAGCGAGCATATCGAATGGACTTCGCCGACTTTGCCATATGTCGCCGTTGCTTATCGCGGTCCCGCCTTTTCGGATGAGAGCAAAGATAAAGCCGCACTTGATTTGCTGTCGCTGATAGCTTTCGGGCAAAACTCCGATCTTTATCAAAAGCTGGTTTTGCAGGAGCAAAAAGCCGATTTCATCAGCCCGGATTTTGATGACAAAATTAACCCGGAGCTTTTCGCGGTTTACGCTCGCGCCAAATCCGACGCCGATATGAATTACGTCCGCGATGAAATCGTCAAAACTTACAAGCATTATACAGGCGAGCTTGTCCCGCAAAAACAACTCGACCAAACGCGCTCGCGGATGCGTTACGGTTTCGCGATGGCGATGAACAGCAACGACGCGATTGCCAACACACTCGCGCCGTACATCGCTCTGAAACGCACGCCGGAAACGCTTGAAAAACTGTTTGCGCTTTACGACCGGATAACGCCCGAAGACATTCGCGCAGCCGCTCGCACGTATTTTCAGGATAAAAACCAAACTGTTGTGACGCTGGCGACAAAAAACGGAGGTAAAAAGTGAAATTACGAATTACGAATTACGAATTACCGATTTTCGCAATCTTAATGGTCGCAATTTTGTCGCTTCCGGTTTTGGCGCAAAAACGCGGCACAAAAGCTTCAAACACGATGAATAATTTAAGCAACACGGTATTTTTGCCGAATCGCTCGCCGCTCATTTCGATTCGGATTCAGTTTTTGACCGGCGCGATGGACGATCCGGCGGGAAAAGAAGGCGTGGCGTCTTTGACCGCTGCGATGCTCGCGCAAGGCGGCTCAAAAACCCAAACTTACGAGCAAATCGTCGAGCAGTTTTATCCGATGGCGACCGGTTTCGGCTCGCAGGTTGATAAGGAAATGACCACGTTTTCCGGCACGACTCACCGCGACAATCTGGAAAAATATTACGCTATTGTTCGCCAAATGCTGCTCGAACCCGGTTTTCGCGAAGACGATTTCAAACGCCTCAAAGACGAAGCGATGAATTATTTAAAAACCGGCTTGAGGCAGGGAAATGATGAGGAACTAGGCAAAGAACGGCTCTACAACATCATTTACGACAATCATCCGTATGAACATCACAATCGCGGAACGATTTCTTCGCTGGAAAAATTGACCTTACAGGATGTCAGAGATTTTTACGCCAGAAATTACTCGCGGGCAAATCTGGTTTTGGGAATGTCAGGTGGTTTCGCGGCGGATTTTTCTAAAAAATTTCAAGCAGATTTTGCCAAGCTTCCCGCAGGCAAAAAGACTGTCCGCAAAGTTGCGAAGCCGAATCTCGAAACCGGAATGAAAATTGACATCGTACAGCGCGAAACACGCGCTACGGCGATTTCGCTCGGATTTCCGATTGCAATCAACCGCGCGTCGAAAGATTTTCCGGCATTAGCGGTCGTCGCCTCGTATCTGGGACAGCATCGCTCGTCAAACAGCTATCTTTACCAGCGTCTGCGTGAAGCGCGCGGTTTGAATTACGGCGATTACGCTTACATCGAATATTTCCCGCGCGGAATGTTTCAATTTCAGCCCGACCCGAATCTGGCGCGGCAATCGCAAATCTTTCAAATCTGGATTCGCCCGGTCGAGCCGAACAATGCGCATTTCTCTTTGCGCGCGGCTTTGTACGAATATAACCGATTGGTCGAAAACGGAATGTCGCCGGAAATTTTTGAAGCCACGCGCGAGTTTTTGTCGAAATACGTCAACATTCTGACGCAAACGCAGGACGACGCGCTCGGCTACGCGCTCGACAGCCGTTATTACGGAATTCCGAATTTCAATCAATATATGAAAGAACAGCTTGCGAAGCTGACTTTGCAGGATGTCAACAACGCGATTCGCAAACATTTCGGAGACGCAGGAGCGATGCGCGTCGTTATGATAACCAAAGACGCCGAATCTTTGCGCAGCGCAATCATCAACAACACCGCTTCGCCGATTACTTATAATTCGCCGAAACCGCAAACGATTCTCGACGAGGACAAAGCGATTTCGGTTTATCCGATTAAACTTCGACCGGAAGATGTGACAATCACGCCGGTTGACAGAGTTTTTGAGTAATCGTTAAAGCAATGACGCGAAATGTTGAATGATTTATTATTCAACATTTCGCACTTCTTCAGATTTCTATTTTCGTGTTCGTCAAAGCTCGTTTAAAATTTCTGACAATTCTTCGGATGGTTTTGTCCGCCGTTTTGCTTTTGCAATCCGTCGCGGCTTTTGAAACCGATCAATACAATCTGCCGCCGCAGCCGCTCGGAGACATCGGCGACGAGCTTTCGGAATACGTCGAGCAAAATATAAAAAAAGCGATTGATAAAATAAACGCGGAAATCATTCGGCGACAATCTTGCTTGGAAAATCCGGCTGTCGAAAGAAAATCGCCAAATTGCGGTTCGGCGGAAAAAGAGCGAGCGCGGCTCGCATTTCTGCGTTCCGAGGAAGCGATTGTACGGGAAATTTATAATCCGCTCGGCGGAGGCATCTTTCCTTTTACACGCTCCGCGACCTGGGTTGAAACGCATCAATTCCGCGCAACGCCTGCGCTTTATAAAACGGGCTATTTAAAATCAGTTTATTTCACGGTTCCGACCAATTATCTAACAATCAGTCCAACTATAAAGGTTTACGGCGCGCAATTCGGAACCGACAAAATAGCGCATTTTTTTCAGCAGGGTTACACCTATTACAAAATATCCGGGCGAGCCGCGTCGAAAGGCTCTACGCCCGACGAAGCCGCCCGAAAGGCAATTCTCTGGGGACAGAAAACCGAGCGCACTTATTACGGAACAATGGTTTCCGGAGTTTATTCAAACGCCGATTTAGCAGCCAATTTCGTTGGAATGCTGTTTTATCAGGGATTGACGAGGGAGCTGAAAATCAAGGGTGAAACCAGAGCGCCGGTTTTGCTTCTCAATAACGGAATTTGGACTTTCAATCATAATTTTAATTCCCGCGAGCTTCTCATCAAGCCGTTTTTCACCGACCATCTAAACGAAGCTCTGAATCCTTCAATCATCTCCAATCTCATCGGATTACGAACCTATGTCCGGCGAGCTGTAAAAAAACAAAGCTGCAAACAATGGCTTGCGCAAAATCCCGATTTAACTCAAGCCAAATTAAACGGATTAACGCTAAAGCTGATGCGCTGGAACGGCGAGGATTACGGATTTACGCCGAGCAAAAAGTTTATCACTATCGCCAACAGTTGTTTCGGCGATAGTTAAGGCAAATATCAATCAAACGGGAGACAACTGTAAACGTGAAGATGAGAGACAAGCATTTTCTTATTTGGTTAAATGAGTTGAGTTGTTAGAGCAAATTGCAGTGCTTATCGCTGCTTTCTTCCCACTCGACCCTTTTTCATATCCTCAAGGTGTGCTTTCTTTCGACCAAGTACGTCATCATATGTGAGCACGCGGAGATCAGGCTCAGAAGCTTCAATCTTGCGTCTATTATAGGGATTAATATCACCTAATCGCCCAATAACTAAGAACATTTTAGGCATATAAGCCCTCAACCTATACGTTTCATATATTGAATCTCGGTGCTTTTGCTCATCGAAGAAGCGACGATATTCCAAAAGTTGAGCGCGTGCTTCTGAAACAGCCGCCGAAAATCTTTCCCGGTTCTTTTTCTGAATAAATACAGGAGATGATGGAAGCTTTAGTTCAAGCAGATCACATAAAAAGTTTTGGTCAACCGGCTCTAACACAAAATCAGGTATCAATGTCTGACCATTATCTTGAGCTAAAGTAATGTGTGGATGTGCGTCCCGATAATCATCATTAAGTATAAAATCACGATTCCGGTCAAAGAAATCCTGGAAAGCTTGTTCCTTTGCCTTCGGATCATTTACTAATGACTCCAGTTCTTCTACAGCTCTTTGTAATTCTAAGGTTTCTGATGTAGCAATATACAGAATGCTATGAAGCTTTTATTCTGTATCGAGAATTCTATACTTTCCGTCGGGGGTAAGTGTCACGAGTTTTACTTGATCATCCCAAAGACCAAGAGCAATCATTTCCCTTTCAGATTGTTTTTTATTTAGTGCAAAACTATCATCCCAACTTCTTCCTCCAAAACTATCATCCCAACTTCTTCGTGGTCTATCTTCTCTAGGTAATGCCTTATTAACTGTTAGCATTCGCCCATGTGGGGAGCTATTATGAAGTGCTGCAATGGCTTTTTCAGCACCATCTTCATTCATAACGACAAACCCAAAACCTTTACTTCGACCAGTCATCCTATCTTTAACTAATTCAGTCGAATGCACCTTTCCATATCTTGCAAAAAGAGTATGAAGGTCTTCTTCTGTGTCACTGTAAAGGAGGTTGCCAACATATATTTTCTGTTCCATGATTTATATTTCTTTAATTACATTTTAGAGTTAGAATTGATATAGAATACGCTGGAAGAAACGCCCGACTACTTATTAAGATACAACGGTTTGCATAAAAGCCGGTATTACCGGAAACTAAGAAAATTCTATGCAAGATTATGAAATAGATTACGCCGGATTGTTCTCACAAATATCAGATGCTGATATGGAAACTAAAATTGCTTTTCTAGCAGAGGAGTTGCCGCATGATTTCCACGAACAATATTTATTAATGACTCCACGCATAACTAATTTATGCAGGTATTTTTTTAAGAAGTTTGAGTATATTTATGATGATTATTCGCAGCTTGAAGTTACGGGAGTTGTTCCTTACAGCCCGACAATAGAGAGCCGCGTTGTCGGGGTTTTGGGGCGTTCTCAACCGACTTCCGAGAAGCGGGATGCATCAAGATTGAAAGGCTGGGTCGGTCAAACCGGAAAATACTTCGGTGAGAATACCGATAAAGGACATTTTATCGCTCACACAATTGGCGGAGGACTGGAAGTCAATATATTTGCTCAGCGCAGAGACATTAATCAGGGTCGGTCTACGCGAGGGAAAATATTCAGATCAATGGAAAAATATTGCGCCCGACATCCGAATACATTTTGCTTTAATCGCCCTCTTTATTCTGAGGATACTAGCCGTCCTTATATGATTGAGTTCGGCGTATTGTTAGAATCCGGCGAGCTTTGGGTGGAGAGATTCGATAACTGAATAACTGTTATGTGGTTTCAAGTATTATTTGCATCTATAAAGTTCCTGAGTTCAGTCGCGAGAAACACCGAACTTTGAATCTAACGGAATTCTACATTTGCGACGGAACGTCTAATAACTTCACTATTAACATTTTAGAGGAGTAAAGAATTATTCATTTCTTGACCTTATTATTGAGTTCTAGTCGGAACAACGAAAACCCGACGCGCTTCGACTCTCAAACCGACGCGGCGCGAGACGACGCCGATTTCGCGTGTTTCGCCCGGCGCTGACGCTTCGAGCGGGCGTTTCGGAATGTAAGTGGCAACGTAAATCGAATCAATCAATTCAGCGATCTTTTTGCCTTCGGCGACGAGCGTTTCGTCCGATTCGGGGAAAACGATTGCGCCGCCGGTTTTGAACGCCAAATCATTGAGCTGTGCTTGCGAGTCCCGCAAATCCTGCTGCTGCTGGCGCGCTTTTTTGATCATTTCGCGGTCGGTGTTGATAGAACCGAGGCGCGGCAGATTCATCAAATCCTGAATCGGACCGGGCAAGCTGATTTTGTTGTTTTCATCTGTTCTTTTAGGAGTTTTACCATCCCCGCCTTTTAAGATAACCGAGCGCGAGGCGTTTCCTTTTTGCTCCATTGCCGTGTAGCTCAAAACGTGAACCGAAACATTGGCTTCGAGCAGTTTTTTAATGGCGGCTTCGCGTTCTTCTTTTTTCGCCGTACTGTCCAAACCGTCGGTGATTAAAACGAGATGGCGATTTTGCGCTTCGCGCGACTCTAACATTTTAGCTGCCGTTTTCAAGGCTTCGACAAAAACGCTGCGGCGACCGAAAGCGAGCTTTTTCGCAACCGCATCAATCGCTTCGTCTTTTGTTTCCCACTCCGACAAAACCTGAGCGCGGTCGCTGTATTGAATCACGGCGATGCGATCTTCGCTCGATAACGAACGGATTAAGCTCGCGGCTGCGGCTTGCGTCGTTTTCAGATTTTTTGCCGTCCGCATCTCGCCGCCCATATCCAAAATGAGCATCACATTCGCCGGAACGCGGCGCAGGCTTTCGATTTTATGCGGCACGCGATCTTCGACGACCATTAAATCATCTGCGATGAGCGTCGGGTCGAAATGGTCGAACTGGTTGCGCGCAATGACGTTTAATTGAATTTCTTCGGTTGTGATGCGCGTCGGCTTTTCGTCTGTTTCAACGGGCGGAGTCGGCGTCGGAGTTTGCGTAAAGCCGACGACCGAAAACGCGGAAATCAGAAATGCGATAAATAAAATTCGCTGTGTCATTAGTGTTCGTTTATATTCAGACAAATTTCTGATGCTGCGAGGCTTCAAAACAATTGCTTTTGAAGAGGCGGAAGATTCGCGAAACGAATTTTAAAAAGGAAACTTGTCACTCGCAAATGTCTTTGCTATCTTCAAAATAGCAATAAAATTCAGCTTTTTAAGGAAAAATAGCCATGGATACAGCTAAAGATACAGGTCAATCAACAAGTTCAACAGGCGGCTCGGCTGCGACTGCGGCTAAGGAGGGCTTGCGCGACGTTGTCGCCGCTTCGTCGGCAATCGGCGATGTCAACGGCGAACAGGGAATTTTGATTTATCAAGGCTATAACATTCACGATTTAGCCGAGCATTCAACGTTTGAAGAAGTTATCTATCTGCTCTGGCACGGCAAATTGCCGAATCAAGCCGAGCTTGATTCGCTCAACTCGGAGCTGCGCGCCAATTACGAAGTTCCGGCGGAAGTGCTGGAATTTATGAAACACATCCCGAAAAGCGCAGACCCGATGGATGTCCTCCGCACGGCAGTTTCGACGCTCGCTTTTTACGCCGAAAACCCGAAAGACACATCGCGCGAAGCTGCGCTCAGAACAGCAACGAAACTGACCGCGCAAATGCCGATTCTGGTCGCCGCTTGGGAAAGAATCAGAACCGGCAAAGACATCATCGCGCCGGACAAAAACGCCAGCATCGCCGCCAACTTTCTTTATATGCTGTTCGGCGAAAAACCGAATGAAGAAGAAGCGCGAATGTTTGACATCGGTTTGATTCTACACGCCGATCATGAATTGAACGCTTCGACTTTTACGACGCGCGTCATCGCCGGAACTCTCGCCGATATGTACGGCGCGGTGACGGGCGGAATCGCCGCTTTGTCGGGACCTCTGCATGGCGGCGCGAACACGAATGTGATGAAAATGCTTCAGGAAATCGGCAGCGAAGAAGCGATTGATTCATGGCTCGACAACGCTTTGGAGCGAAAACGCAAAATTATGGGCATCGGTCACGCCGTCTATAAAACTGAAGACCCGCGCGCCACCTGGCTCCGCAAATTCTCTCGGACATTGGGCGAGAAAAAAGGCGAAATGAAATGGTTCAATATGTCGCAGAAAATCGAACGCCTGATGCACGAGAAAAAAGGAATGTTCCCGAACGTTGATTTTTACTCGGCTTCGACATATTTCCTGATGGGCATTCCACTCGATCAGTACACGCCGATTTTCGCCGTTTCACGCATCTCCGGCTGGACGGGACACATTCTCGAACAATACGCCAACAACAAACTCATCCGCCCGCGCGCCAAATACATCGGACAGCGCGATTTGAAATACACGCCGATTAACGAGCGTTGATAATCATTTATCGGAGAAATAAAAAAGGCGCTTTAAAAGCGCCTTTAATTTTTCTTTTGCGTTTTGGTCAAAACCCAATAAGATTCCTTATCTTCCTGCAATTCTCTAACCAGCGTCCAGGAGTCGCCGTTATTAACGTTTATCAAATAAACGGAGTTGTCGTTATTAGTCGCGCCGAATAATTGGAAATTTACTTTTTGAGCGTCAAAGCCTTCGATTGAAGGTCTGTTGTTCCATTTGGTTAGCTGCCAGGCGAAAGCTTGTCCTTTATCTCTAATATAATCTCGATTACGGACTAGCTCATAAACTTCGCCCGTATATTTATCAAGTTTCAGGAGAATCGTTTCTCTTAAATGATGCACCTGAATAATTTCAAATCTGGCTTCCGCAGGCGTTTTCGTCGCGTTTGAAACAGCCGCCACAACACGCTCTTGAGAATGAACAACGCCCGGAATTACTAAAAGAAAAAACAAAAAAGCTGCGAATTGTAATTTCATCGGCTTGACCTCAAATTTTAATATGTTGAATCGGTGTCGCTGCGTTTTTTTCAGTTTCGATTTTGAAAGGAAAACGTCAAAAAAGATGTGTGAACCGCAACGTTTGCGATAATACTCAAGCTTAATTCCGTTGGCAAGCAAACGCTCATTTGAAGCAAACATTTGCTTCAAAACCAAATGAATCAGATAATGTCAGCGAATATCAAAAAATCAATCACGGCGGCGATTTGTTGGGTAAAATTGATGCAAAAAAAGTGCGCCGAGCAGCGCACTTTTTCGAAATTCTTTTCGACGTTCTTGCAAAGAAAATCGGTTAATTCGGTTTTTTCAACTCTTCCGTTTTCTGTTCCGTTACAACAGTTTCTTTTGATTCCGTAGGTTTATTGTCAGCGTTGTGCTTATTGTCATCAAGAGAAATGCCCATAATTTTCGGGTCGTTGACAAAATCGGCGAGCTTTTCGGGGCTGAACGCAGCGCGGATGACAGTGGCTTTGTCTTCGTTTATCGTGACGACCATAACTTTCACGCTGTTTCCGTCTTCGCGGGCGTACATATAAGCCTGTTCGCCTTTGCGCGAGCGGACGCGGAAGATCGGACTCCAAAGCACGCTGAAAGAGTTTTTCAAAGCCATTTGCATTTCAACATCGAGCGTTTCGCGCGAGAATTTCAGGTTTTCAAACGTCGTGATGCTAAAGCTTTTAACACCAGCCGGGCGAACCATTCTGACGGCGAAACGCGCCAGCCAGATCATCGGGATTTTGACTTTTTTTGCCTTGTATTTGGTTTTTAGATGTTTGACGACGGCTTCATATTCCTTGCCGCCGGCGTAAACATTCGTAACCGGAGCGGCGGTGAACATAACAAGCAAAATTGATGCGAATAAGTATCTTTTAAGTTCAAACATTTTCTGCGCGCTCCTTTCTATGGTTTCGGTTTGTCGTTTTCGATTTCGATTTTCGGGATGTTCATTTTACCGCTCAATTCGGCGAGCAAATCAATGTCAATCGGACCGATGACGTTGACGAGCGCGACGGATTTCGATTCGGAAATCACAACCGCGACGCCGCTCATCGTGTCTCCGGTAAACATCGTGTAAACGTCAACTTTTTGATTGTTTTTCTTGCTGCGGACATTTGCGAGGCGTTCCCAGCCCGGCGACTGCAACTGCGAGCGAATTTCCTCGACATCTGCGATGTTATATTCGTTTTCGTTCTCGAAGTTGAAAACTCTGACGTAGATGCCTTTTAAGCCGCTGATCGCCTGACCGACTTTCTTGGATTCCGGGTCGTTTACTTTGACCAAAACTCGTTTCGCCAAATCAAGAAGCTTGCCTTCAATATTGACTTCGACAACATCTCTGGCTCTGTTTTCAAGCTGGTTTAATTTTTCAAACCGCAAACGTGCCGGGTCTTGTGCGTTTGCCGGACTTGCCAGGACAAAAAACATCACCAGCAAAATAATTTTTAATAAGTGATCGCTCAACATTTTCATAATTCCTCTCTTCTATTTTTTTTAAGAAACTTTCAGGGTTTTCGAGAACGGTGTTTATTCTTCAAACCCTTCGACTTTGTCTTTCACCATTTTCAACTTCGAACTCGTAATCGAAAGCGCCAGCATTAGCTGATCGTAGGCGTATTGTTCTTCTTTTGTGAGCTGGACATCGGATTTTTTAGCCACGATATTTCCAGCTATCTTTTCCGTTGGACGAACAACTGCCGGAATAATCTTTTTTATCTTGGCAGGCTTCGGCGCAGAAATTCGCTTTGTGCTTTCAATCTTAGTTTTGGGAGGAGTTTCCGCATTATTAACAATTGGAGCCGGGTTTTCAACAGCTTCAACATACGGGATCGTCTCAGGAATTCGCGGCTGAGCTGTTTGCGCCAAGTTTTCTTGAGTTCCGATTTCGTTGGTTGAAAATTGAAACCAAACGCCCAGACCAATCATTAAAAACGCCGTGCAAGCCGCAATCGCATAAGCAAATCGAAAAGAACGGCGCGGCGATTCTTTTTTAAACGGAATAATTTTAGCGGGGAGCGCGGGCGGCGCGATTTCTTTGTAACGAAACACTGCGAGAGCGTTTTCCAGATTTTCGATTTCAGGGTCTGCACCCGTTTTATCCCATAAATAATCTTGTTTCATCACTTACTCCTTGACGCCGAGTTTTTCTCGCAGCAGCTTCATTCCGCGGTGCAGATTAACGCGAACCGAATCGGGCGAAAGCCCCGTTTGTTCGGCAATTTCCTGTCCCGTCATTCCTTCGACCAGCCGCAAACAAAGCGTTTCCTTGTAAGTTTCGGGCAGCGAACGAATCGCCGCCAGAATTTCACGTGCTTCGGTTTGCGGAGAATCGTTTCGGCTTAAATCTTCCGAAAGCTCTTCGGTCGGTTTTGCCTGCCGATAAAATTCCGTCGCGCGGTTTCGAGCAATCATTCCAAGCCACGCCCCGACGGCGTTTCGGTCACGAAGATTGTGCAGATTTTTATAAGCGGAAAGAAAAACTTCCTGTGCTATGTCGTCAACTTCGTCGCGCGGCACGCGCGCCAGAATAATTCCGTGAACCAGCGGCGCAAACATTCGATAAAGCTCATTAAAAGCCTCTTGTTCGCCCGCGCAGGCTCTTTCGACCAGCCTCGCCTCCGGCTTCGGCTTTTCGGGCGCAGCCAGGGCTGATGCGGCGGCTGCTTCCGGTCTGGTAAAAAAGAGTATGTTGCCTGTCATTTCGGTTTCGGAATTCGATTTGTAACGGATTATCGAGATTGGCTTTTAATGTGTTGCCGTTAGTAAAGACGAATATGAACAAAAAATGTTAACAGAGATTTGAAATAATTTTCTTTCTTCTCACACGGAAATCTTCCAGTTTGTTAATTTCTTATGTTTTTTTGCGTACAGACGCTTAAAAATTGTGAGATTAGAATCAAAGTGAAAGATATAAAGTCACGCAAAACCGGGTGTGTTTTCTCCTTTTTATCCTATTTTGCGTGACTTTATCCTGCTTAATTAACGAGGAAAATCAACTTTTATGAAATTAACTGAAGCTCGCGGAATACTGATGGCAATTGGAGGAGCGGAAGAGAGAACGCCCGAAAGCCCGATATTAAAAGAATTTGTGCGGCTCGCCGGTGGAAAAAGGGCGAACGTTGTGGTTATGACTGTAGCGACCGACAGCCCGGAAGAGGTCGGCGCGGAATATATTGAAGTTTTTGAAAAAATCGGCGTTAAATCAGTGCAGGCGGTTGACGTTTCGAGCCGCGCGGATGCAATAGCGGAAGAAAACATAAAAGCTGTTCGTGAAGCGAGCGGTTTATTCTTTACCGGCGGCGATCAGCTTCATATTACCAGCCTGATGGGCGGAACCGAGCTGCAAAAAGCGGTTCACGAAATCTACGAAAAAGGCGTAATTATCGGCGGTACAAGCGCTGGTGCGGCGATGATGTCGAATTCGATGATTTTACAAGGCGACGGCGAAGAAGCGCCAAAGTTGGGTGCGGTCGAGATGGGACCGGGAATGGATTTAATTGTCGGATGTATGATTGACACGCATTTTTCGCAGCGCGGCAGACACGGGCGGCTTTTAACAGCCGTCGCGCATTATCCGCAGGATATGGGCATCGGGCTGGATGAAAATACGGCAATGATTGTTGATAAAGGCGAGATGCGCGTAATGGGAACGGGTGCTGTCACGATTATTGATGCTGGCGGAATGACTTACGCAAATACGCCCTATATTGAAAAAGGGCAGAATCTCGCTTTAGCCGATGTCAAAGTCCACGTGGTCTGTGAGGGCGAAAAATTCAATCTTTTCGAACGGCGAATGATTATCCCGAAAGAAGCGCAGCATAAAGCCAAACGCGCCGGAGCAAACGAAAACAGTAAACAAGCCAAAGAATAATGCGTTTTCTTTCCGTAGCTTTGTGGGCTTGTTGTCGGCAGCGGCTCTTAGATTAATTCGTGTCGTACAACAAGCCTCGGTCATATTCCATCAAAAAAGAAGTTAAAAGCGAATTGGTTGAAAGCATCGGACTTATCCGATGCTTTTTTTACCTCATTCAAGAAAATGAATTTAAGAATTTTATTGTTGATTGCGGCGACAACTCTTTTTGCTTCCTGTACGAATATTGAATCGGTCAGCCAAAAGAATGGAGCAGCGGAAACCGTAAACAAATCTCAAGAGCCGAATTCTTCGACTATTTCGGAAAATCAGACGGCAGTTTCCAAACATTCACACGACGTTTCTGACCCGCATATGAAAATGACCGAGCTGCGCGAGTCAAAACCCGGCGACAAAGAACGTGCCGAAGCAACAGCAGCCAGAGCCAGAAATGCGATTGAGAAATATAAAGATTATCGCGCTGCGCTGCGTGACGGTTTCGAGATTTTGCTGCCTGATGTTCCGCAGAAAATGTACCACTTCAACAAGCTGGCTTATTACGCCGAAGCTGAAAGCCAATTTAATCCCGAACATCCGACTTCGCTGTTGTATGAAAAAACCGGGGATAATTATCGTTTGATCGGAGTGATGTACACCGCGCCCGCAAATTATACCGAAGCCGAGCTAGACGAGCGCGTTCCTTTGAGCGTCACGCAATGGCACCAGCACATTAATATTTGTTTGCCGAAAGGCTCGAATTTATTAAACGGCTTAATCGGTCAGGGCGACAAATTCGGTTTAGAAGGCTCAATTGCGACAAAGGAGCAATGCGAAAAAGAGGGCGGGCATTTCCTGCCGCGTCTGCTTGGCTGGATGGTTCATCTTTATCCGTATGAACAGACGACCGAAGCGATGTGGTCTGTCGAAAGGCAGATGCCGGGCAACTCGCATCATATGCATTAAAGAGAGCATTTTTGAATTTCACCAATGAAGAAAAATCAGGCTGGTTTGTAAAAACCAAGCCTGATTTTTATTTGGCAATTAACCATTGCACTGATTCTCTCACTATTTCGGGCGGAATCGTGTGCGGACCTTCAAATTCTTTGTAAACAACGTCGTATCCGCCGCGTTTTAGCTGCGGAACAATTCGGCGGCTGCAACGCTCGATTGGCAGCACGCGGTCTTCGGTTCCGTGCGAGATATAAAAGCGCGGTTTTCCGGCTTGTCCCGTTGGAGCCATAAAGCCGGGAGAAAAGGCGATAACGTGGCTGAAAAGCTCGCCGTTGATTATTCCGAGCGAGAGCGCGTATGAAGCGCCGTCAGAAAATCCCCCGATGGCGAGACGCGATTTATCAACCGCGCACCGCTCAAAAGTGTGTTCGAGCGACTGATCTATAAATTTGACATCGGCACCGTACTCGTCGGCAATTACATCCCAGGTCGAAACCTGCGATTTGGGCGAGAGTATGATGATGCCTGCTTCATCGGCGATATTCTGGATAAGGCTCAATCCGTGCTGAGCGTTGCCGCCGGCGCCGTGGAGCATCAGTGCTAGCGGAGCGGGATTTTTCGGGTTGTAAGTTTTCGGCACATAAAGCAAAGCGTCGCGTTTCTTCTCAATCGCTAGAGAATGCCGCCCGGCTTTTAAGGCTTCCTTTGTCGGATTTGAAGGGCGACTGAGAAGTCGCCCTTCCTGCGAGGCTTTTG
>DASWLV010000080.1:0-8979 GCA_036400075.1 Pyrinomonadaceae bacterium | reverse complement strand
TACGTGAGCTGGGTTCAGAACGTCGCGAGACAGTTCGGTCCCTATCTGGTGTGGGCGCAGCAGAATTGAAGGAATCTGTCCTTAGTACGAGAGGACCGGGATGGATTGACCTCTAGTGTACGAGTTATCGCGCCAGCGGTAGCGCTCGGTAGCTAAGTGGAGCATGGATAAACGCTGAATGCATCTAAGCGTGAAGCCAGACCTAAGATTAGTTCTGACAGCGAGACTCCTGGAAGACTACCAGGTTGATAGGTTGGAAATGTAAGTGCAGTAATGTACTCAGTTGACCAATACTAATTGTCCCAAGGCTTGACCATAAAATTTACTTGTTAGCATAATGGTTAAGTTTCGCAACGACTCAAAAGTTCATATTCAGTTTTCAGTTATTTATTAGTTCTTTACAAGTTTTCCGGTGATTTTGTCGAGAGGGTCACACCCGTTCCCATCCCGAACACGGAAGTTAAGCCTCTTGGAGCCGATGGTACTGCACTGTTACCAGTGTGGGAGAGTAGGAAGTCGCCGGATTTAATTTTAAGTAAAAGCCTGTTTCAAAAAATGAAACAGGCTTTTTGTTTTTTTCTCTTGACAATAAAATATATGCGAGTAAAATGCCAGCATCATCCCAGCAATCATTTGATACAGGCTTTTTAAAAGCATAAATTTCGGAGGAAAAAATGAAGAAATTAACACTGTTAATGCTCATTATACTGTCAATGAGCATTTGGGTCTCGGCGCAAAACTCTAATTCAAATGCAACCGCAAAAGCAGCTTCCGACAACGCCAATTCAAATACAAATTCAACTACAGCAAAGCGACCACCTGTTTTTAGGGCAAGCAAAGATCAAATAACTCAGGCACAAACAATGCTTAAGCAGAAGAATCTCTATTCGGGCGAAACAACAGGAAAGTTGGATGATCCGACTAGAGCTGCAATTAAGAAATTCCAGGAATCGGAAAAGATTCGTGCTACCGGAACTTTGAATAGGTTAACTCTTGAAAAAATGGGAGTGCAGCTAACAGACAAGCAAAAATTAATTCCTATTTCCGAATCAAGTAAGAATCCTGATGCTGGCGATAAAAGCAAATCGCGCACTTCTGTTTTTCGGGCGACAAAGGATCAGATAATGCAAGCCCAGAAAATGTTGAAAGACAAAAATCTATATAATGGCGCCGAAGATGGAAAAATGAGTGATGAGTTTCGTACATCTCTAAAAAAATATCAAGAGATGGAAAAAATCAAAGCTGCCGGAACTTTAAACCGCGAGACATTGGAAAAAATGGGAATTCAATTAACGGATGCACAAAAGGGAACACAAACAACCGCTACGAAAACGCAATAAACCATTGAAAAGGCTCAAATTTTCGTAATAAAACCTGCTGTTGAAAAGCAGGTTTTATTTTTTCAATTTGGCAACAAATCTTTGTAAAGTTGGAATCATAAGTCTTTAAATTCCGCGCAATTTATGAATTTCGATACATACTTCAAATTGTCCTCCTATGCGGTTGTATTCTGCGGAGCATTAGCTTTGTTTGTTTCCGATGGAATCGGTTTGATCGTAACGTCGGCTTTTATTCTTGCACTTTTCTTTGCTTTTCGATTTGAAGATAGACGGTGGCAGCTTTCCGAGCGTTTAGGGCTGGTTTTGACAATATTTTCCTTACCTTTATTTTATTTTGACTGGCAATTCCTAAATGCCATGCTCTCATCCGAAAGAGCGGGTGCGGCAACTTTGGCTCATTTGATTTTGTGGTTGTGTTTGCTCAAACTCTGGCAGCAAAAGAGTGACCGCGATTGGATATTTCTTTATTTAATTTCGTTTTTTGAAATTTTGCTTGCGGCAGGTTTAAGTATCACGCCTTTATTTTTGGCTGTTTTGATTTTATATTTGCTTTTTTCAATTTGCACGATCATAGCCTTTGAAATTAGAAAAACCAAAAGAGCTATCAACGTCCTTGAATCGAATTCAGCAAAAGTTACTAAGAAAACTCTTCCAGCCTGGCGTTTACCGCTTGCGGCGGGCGGCGTTTTGGGTTTGATAGTTTTGCTCGCCGTTCCTTTGTTTTTTATGATGCCGCGAATCGGTGGAGCAGGTTTTGGTAGTGAAAACGGCGGACTTAACGGAATGACCGGGTTTTCGGACAAAGTTATTTTGGGTTCGATCAGCAGCCTGCAAAAGAATAATCAAGTTGTAATGCGAATTAAAGTTGACCAGCCAAGCCCTGTTCGTAATCTGCGCTGGCGCGGCGTCGCTTTGGATACATTTGAAAATAATACTTGGGAAAATACTTTAACAAATGAAAGAGAGTTTAAAACAAGCGAAAATCGAGTTTTTAAATTTGAAGAGGCGAGAAGCGAAAATTTAGTATTGCAAACAGTTCTCCGCGAACCTTTGTCTAATATTTCGGTTTTATTTGGAGCGCCGCAAATTGTTCAGATTGAAGGAAATTTTCCGAATGTTTATAGAGATAAAAACGAAACGGTAACCGCCCCAAGACAATACGGACGGATAAGTTATAAAGTCCATTCGGATGTTTCAGAGCCGAACGAAAAACTTTTACGAGAAGATAAGCAGCCTTATTCATTGCAGAAAGCCCTTTATTTACAGCTTCCTGAAAAACTTGACAAAAGAATCGAAAATCTGACTCGACAAATAATTTTAGAAAGCCGCGCGACAAATCGTTATGATGCGGCGCGAGCTTTGGAAAAATATTTGCAAACTCAGTTCGGCTATACACTGGAACAAAAAAGCAACGGCGATAATCCTTTGGCGACATTTCTTTTTGAAGCGCGCGAAGGACACTGCGAATATTTTGCAACGGCGCTGGCTGTAATGCTCAGAACCCAGGGAATCGCAACGCGCGTCGTCAACGGATTTCAAGCCGGAAATTATAACGACGCCGCAGACGCATATATTGTTACGCAGGCGCAGGCACATTCGTGGGTTGAAGTTTATTTTCCCGTAACGGATTCCTGGGTTACTTTTGATCCGACGCCCGCCGCAGGCAGAAATATAGATAACGGCGCGGGCGGCAGTATTTTTGCCGCCGGAATCGGGAAATATCTCGAAGCCGCCGAAATGTTTTGGCTTCAATATGTCGTCGGTTACGATAATCTGGAGCAGCGAGGCTTGGTTCGCAGTTTTAGAACTAATTTGGCGGCTATGCAGGAAACAATAATAAATTACTGGTTTGCAATGCAAAGCGTGTCCGCCGAATGGTTCGCCGAATTACAGGGCGAAAAGGGAGCTTCAAACAAAATCGGGGCAATTTTCAAAGCTGTTTTATTGCTCATAATGATAGCCGCAATCGGACTTTTTACGCTGCTCGGCGGCAGGCATTTGCGGCGTTTAGGATTTTGGCACATAATAACCTCGTGGCGGAAATCGAATGAACCAAAGCAGATCATCCTGTTTTACGAGCGAATGAACCGCGCTTTGGAAAAAAAAGGGATGCGGCGAAAACCACAGCAAACGCCGCTTGAATTCGCCAACGGATTAGCGATGCCCGAAGCGGTTAAAGTTACCGAAGCGTATCATCGAGTTCGTTTTGGAAAACTGAATCTATCTCCGAACGAAACAATTGAAATCGAAAACTGGCTGAAAAATTTAGAAAACGCTTCAATTTAAAATATCGAGTCAAGCTGACGACCCGGATAAACTAAAATTTAAAATGGCTTCAAACGGCTCAAGAACTTTAATCGGAGTTTTGCTGGCTGCTTTTTCCGGCGCGGTCGTCGGGCTTTTCATTTTAATCGGTTTAATTTTTTTGATTCCGACCGGGGCGTCGAATCCGAACGTCAGCAACGCTGCAAACCGGGCGACGAATTCTGCGATAACAACCAAATCAACTCCGTCGAACATCTCCGAACCAACGCCCGCGCCGATTGAGCAAACGCCTTCGCCCGATGAAACTGACAGCCCCACGCCGATGCCGAAAACTACGTTTACTCCGATTACGCTTCCGACTCCGGCACCGAAACCGAACAGAACGCCGGTTCTAAATCCGCAAACTCCGGGCGGCGGAAGAACGCCAAAAACGCTTCCCAAACCGTCTCCTAAAAAACCGGTTCCAACACCATCGGTTCACACTTAATTCTTGTTTATGGAGTTGACTATGTCGAGGAAAGCTGCGGTTGATATTTCGCAAACACAAAGCTTAAAAAGCTGTTTTAAATTTCTGTCGTTATTTTTGGCTTTTTTACTTTTAACGTATTCGGTTTCGGCTCAATGCACCAAGAAAAAGACGCGCGATCTCGTGAGTCAGGGAAATGAGTCTTTCAAAACCAAAGATTTTTCATCAGCAGTCGAATTTTATCAAAAGGCGATTAAAACCGAACCGAACTGTTCTTTGGCTTATTTTAACCTCGGACAAACCCAGCGTTTTTTGAATCAAACCGACGCGGCAATCGGCTCGCTTGAGCGCGCTTTGAATTTGAATTATCCAGACAAAGCTGCGAATTATTTAGCTCTGGGGGTTAGTTACTCAGCCAAAGGTCAAAGGGATAACTCAAAAGATGCTTTTACCAAAGCGGCTTCTTATGCTAAAAGCGCCGTTGAGATTGATGCTAATCTGCTTGACGCTTGGCGGATAGCTGCTTTCGCGAATCGTCAATTGGAAAATGCCGTCGAGGAACTAAACGCTCTGACGCAAATTGTTCGCCTTAGTCCGAATAACGCTGCCGCAAGACGCGAAAAAGGCTTGCTGCACAACCGTTTAAATGAGTATGACAAAGCATTTGCAGAGTTTGAGCAACTCATCAAAATTGAACCGAATAATCCTTATAACTTTTTGACTTTGAGCGACCTTTATCGCTTGAACGGTAGACATTCGGCGGCTATGGGTATCGCGGTAAGCGCAAGTATGTTGAAACCTGATTCGCCGGATGTCTCTTATACGTTGGGAAATTTGTTTTTCGCGCTGAAGGATTATAATAAAGCTGTTGAAGCGTTTCGCTCGGCAATAAATTTAAAAACCGAATATTTGGCAGAGAGCTATTATTCTATCGCCTCAGCACAAATAGCACAGGGAAAATATACCGAGGCAGTTGAAAATTTAAAACAATCTTTGATGTACCCTGTAAAACTTTATCCCGAAAATGTTTTTAAAGATAAAATTTTCAAATCCATCGGCGCTTGCAAAGGACAAATGGCAGAGTTTCATGATGCTATCTATTATTTGCTGCAAGTCAGCAATGAAGGATTGGCTGATTCCAATTTATACGTTAATTTAAGCTGGTGGTACAGTCTTCTCGGCGAGGACGCCAAAGCTTTGCAATGGGCAACTACGGCAATTGAAAAACATTACAATAATGCGGCAGCATATACTAATCGCTGCCGGGTGAATTATACCTTGAAAAAAATTGCGGAAGCCGAACAGGATTGCAAGGACGCTCTCGAATTAGACCCCAACGATGGCAAAACCCTTTTTTATTACAGCCGTATTTTGCGCGATAAGAATCGCAAAAAAGAAGCTGACGCCGCAAATAAAAAAGCGATTGCGCTGTTAGAAAAAGAGATTGATGTTAAAAACGTAATTGCGGAAGCAAGCGCCTCAAATGCAACGAGCAAAAAAACGTCTATCGCATTTTATGCAAGTTTGAACGATAATATTGAATATCTATTGTCAATCAATGTCGCTTCCTTATATTCGCCATATATTTTGGGAAACGCTTATTTTGACGACAATCAGCCCGGCAAAGCAATCAACGCTTACAAATTGTCTCTGCAACGCGCGCCGCGTTTTCCGCTCGCGCATCTCAATCTCGGAATTATTTATTCTAATCAAAACGACAAAAAATCGGCACAGGCACATTACGCCGAATTGGTGAAAATTGACCGGCGGCGCGCCGACGATTTGAAAAAGATTATTGATCAAAAGTAAATTCGGGTTTCAAATTTCAGGCGCTTTTTAGAATGTATTACGGACAACGCAAACGCGGAAAATAATCAACCAAATAAAGCCTTTCTTGCCGATCAATAAACGAAACGCCGCTCGGCGAATTTCCTTTGGGCGCGGTATAATTTAGGAATCATTTATAACAATAAAGAAAAAGAAATTGGCTCTTGTAAGAGCCGCAGAATTTTACAATTATATTGATGGAAAATAATAAAAAAGTCGGATTTGTCAGCCTCGGCTGCCCAAAAAATTTAGTTGATTCGGAAGTTATGATGGGGCAGCTCAAACAAGCCGGATACGAAATAACTCACAACGCGGAAGAAGCCGAAACAATTGTCGTCAACACTTGCGGTTTTATCGAATCGGCAAAAGCCGAATCAATCGAAGCGATTTTGGATGCAGCGCGTTTGAAATCCGAAGGAAACGCCAAACGGCTCGTTGTCGCAGGCTGTCTGGTCGAGCGTTATCGCGACGATTTGATCAAAGATTTGCCTGAAGTTGACGCATTTATTGGCACGAATCAAATCAACGATATTTTAATTGCGGCTGACGAAAAAACGAATTTTCGCTCGCTTCCGCTTTTGCAAATAGGCAATAAAACCGCGACTTATATTTACGACCACGAAACGCCGCGCCACCGCGCGACCGAAAGTTATACGGCTTTCGTCAAAATCGCCGAAGGCTGCGACCGACCTTGCGCTTTTTGTTCGATTCCTGCGATGCGCGGCAGCTTTAGAAGCCGCAGATTCGGTTCGATTTTAAAAGAGGCGCAGGATTTGGCAATGCAGGGCGTCAAAGAATTGGTTTTAATCGCACAGGATTCCTCGCGTTACGGCGAAGATTTGGGCGAACAAGAAGCGCTCGCAAAATTGATGCGCGGCTTATGCGAAATTGAGGGAATTGAGTGGGTGCGCGTGATGTACACTTACCCGACGCACGTTTCCGACGCTTTTTTGGACGTTTTGCGGGAAGAACCGAAAGCCGTCAAATATTTGGACATTCCTTTGCAGCACGCATCGCGCAATGTTTTAAAATTGATGCGTCGCGGAGGAACGCGCGAGAGCTTGGAGCGTTTGATCGCAAGAGTGCGCGAGCGTGTTCCCGGAATTACGATTCGGACGACATTTATCGTCGGATTTCCGGGCGAAACCGAAGCGGATTTTGAAGAATTGTTAACCTTCGTTCGCAATTGCCAGTTCGATAACGTCGGTGTTTTTACTTATTCGGATGAAGAAGGCACACCCGCTTTTGATTTGCCGAACAAAGTTGAAGCGAAAACCGCAAAGGGGCGGCGCGCTCGTTTGATGAAAGAACAGGTGAAAATCAGCAAAAGGAAAAACAGCGAAAAAATCGGCAAAACCTTTCGCGTTTTGTTTGAAGGCGTCGCGCAGGAATCCGATTTATTATGGCAAGCCCGCCACGAAGGGCAAGCGGCTGAAATTGACGGTTATATCTTGATTAATGATGCGCCGGACAATTTCGACCCGAAAATCGGCGAGTTCTACACAGTCGAAGTTACACAGGCTCACAGTTACGACTTGATAAGTAGAATTCTTTAAGATAAAGTTCTCGACAAACCTAGTTAAAAAGGAGACTCCAAATATGAAATACAATAAACTTACCTTGCTCGTTTTGGTTTTTTGTCTGACCTTGACGACGTTCGGACAAAAATATCTCGAAAAACCTTATAATAAATGGAGCAAGGATGAGGCGTTGAGGGTGTTAAACGATTCGCCTTGGGCTAAACAGTATCAATCGCCTGCCGGTTTAGCGGCTGCGGCGCAAAATCAGACGGCGCGCGAACAAGCCGATCAAGTGATTCGCCCCACGACAGGTAATCAGCAACGAGGAAGCTCCGCGCGAACCGTACAGCCCGCGCCGGTCACAATCCGCCTTCATTCGGCTCTGCCTATTCGTCAGGCAATGGTCAGAATGCAGCAGCTTGGAGCCGAATACGACAAAATGAGCGAAGCCGACCGGGCGAAATTTGATGATTCCGCGAAAGGCTTTTTAAATTGCGGTATTTGTCAGAGTTTTTATGTGGTCACTATGGTCAAGGCTAAAAACGCTTCTGGACAAAGCGTTGAAGACGGATTATTCCAATCTATGACTTTGGAAAATTTGAGAGGCAAGGTTTGGTTGACCAATGATAAAGGCGAAAAAAGAGAATTAGCACAATTTACGCCTCCGAAAAGCGAATCCGATGCCGCCGTTTTCTTTTTCAAACGCGCCGACGATAATGGAGCTGCGCTGCTTTTACCCGAGACTAAAACCTTAAAGTTCGTTTTCGCAAACGAATTTCTTGATAGTCGAAATCCATACAGCTCCCTTTTGCCGAGAAATTTCGAGTTCAACGTTTCTAAAATGATGATGGAAAATAAAGTTGAATTTTAAAAACGGCGCGCGAAACGGATATTTTATTCAAATCATAGTTCGACCGTTAACTAACCGAATCAAAAATGGGTTAATATTTCAATGAAATATTAACCCATTTTTATTTTTATGGAAGATTCGCCCTCGCTGATACATCAAACCGACGCCGAATTTGTAGAAAGCAAACGTCGGATTGATAGGGCTTTTTCAAAAGTAAAAAAAAGCCGAACCGATTATTTGGCATTGTCTTTCGCCACGTTCGGCGTCGGTTATATTCGTCTGGCTCCCGGAACCTGGGGATCGCTGGTCGGAATCGGAATTTATTTGCTGATTCGGTCAATCGGGCAAGCGGTCTGGCAAATCGGTTTGGCGAACGGCTGGCGAGCCGAGCAAATGTCGGCTTGGCACGCACCGGCAAATATTTTCATAGTTTTGTTGATTACAATCGCCGGAATCTGGGCTGGCGGACGGGCGGCGAAATTAATGAACGACAAAGACCCGCAAACGGTTGTTGTTGATGAAATCGTCGGGCAATTGATTACGCTCGCTTTTGTTCCGTTTGATGTCGTCTGGTGGATGATTCTCGCCGGTTTTTTTCTGTTCCGCTTTTTTGATATTGCCAAACCCTATCCGATTGACCGGCTTCAAATTTTACCCGGCGGTTTGGGAGTTTGCGCCGACGACATTCTGGCAGGGCTTTATGCAGCCGTA
>DASWLV010000079.1:0-5695 GCA_036400075.1 Pyrinomonadaceae bacterium | reverse complement strand
TTTGTCTGATTTCACAAAAACAAATCTTTCCTTTAAAATCGCAGGAACAAAACCCGCCGCGTCCGGCGATTTTCCAAAATGAATTTTTACAAATTTTTAAGCCTGTTTCTCGTCTGTTTTCTGTTTCTGAATTCAGCGCCGCTCGCTGCGGCGCAAAACAACCGCACGGTAAACCGTTTTGTCGAACCGTCCCAAAAAGCCTCGAAATGGGCTGAAAAAGAATTGCGGCGAATGACGATGGAAGAAAAAGTCGGTCAGCTCGTTTCGGTTGGAATCAACGCCAGATTTTTAAATCAGGACAATCCCGAATTCGTCGAATTAAAACGCCACGTCGAAGCGAACAAAGTAGGCGGAATCGTTTTATTCGCCTCGCCTGTTTATGAAGCCGTACATTTAACGAATCGGATGCAGACGGCGGCAAAATACCCGCTTTTGATTTCCGCCGATTTTGAATACGGCACCGGAATGCGTTTTGAAGACACCGTAAGTTTCCCGTGGAATATGGCGGTCGCTGCGACCGGAGAGCCGGAATTGGCGCGGCGACAAGGCGAATTTACCGCCAGAGAAGCCCGCGCTCTCGGCGTTCATCACGTTTTTGCGCCCGTCATTGATGTCAACAACAACGCCGATAATCCTGTGATCAATGTCCGGTCTTACGGCGAAAATCCGGCGGACGTTTCACGTTTCGGTGCGGCATTCATTAATGGTTTGCAAGCTGAAAATGTTTTAGCTACGGTCAAACATTTTCCCGGACATGGAGACACGGCTGTTGATTCGCATCGCGGGCTGCCGATTATCAATTTGCCGCGCTCGCGTTTCGATCAAATCGAGCTGGTTCCGTTTAAAAATGCGATTGATGCGGGAGTTGCTTCCGTAATGGTCGCGCACATTGCTCTGCCGCAAATTGATGCAACTGAAATCAAGCCGCTCGAAAAACCGATTGCGCCTGTTAACGCCCCGGAAGGCACTGAAATCATTGCCGAAAAAGCGTATCTTCCCGCCACTCTGTCGCCCGTCGTCAATACGCAGATTTTGCGAAAAGAGCTTGGTTTTAAAGGCTTGATCGTTACGGACGCAATGGATATGAGCGGTTTGACGCTTTATTTTCATCAGGACGAAGCCGCCGTCCGCGCGTTTTTGGCTGGCGCGGATATGATTTTAAAACCGGCAGATGTTGACCTTACGATTCGCGGTCTGCGCGAAGCAGTCCAATCGGGCAGAATCTCCGAAGCGAGATTAAATGAATCGGTCGGAAAGATTCTGGCTTTAAAATACGAGCTTGGTTTGACGAAAAACCGTCTCGCGCCGATTGAAGCGCTCGACACGATTGTCGCCTCGCAAGCGGCTCGCGATCTGTCTCAGGAAGTCGCCAACAAAGCCGTCACTCTCGTTAAATCGGAAGGCGGCGCGATTCCGCTCAAAAATGGGAAAATTTTCGTTCTGGGAATTACTAACGGTGACGATAAATCGTGGGTTGGAAACACATTTTTGCGCGAAATGAGGCGCGGCGGAATGAAATTCGATGCCGCGATTTTGGACGAGCGCTCGACCGAAAAAGAGATTCGAGAAACGCTGGAAAAAGCCCGCCGATCCGAAATTATAATAGCGCCGCTTTACGGTCGCGTCCGCACAGGGCAAGCGCGAAGCGTCGGGCTGCCTGATTCGAGCGTCAAAGTTTTGCAGAATTTGCTGGCTGAAAACAAAAACGTGGTCGGCATCAGCTTCGGAAATCCGTATCTTTTAACCGCTTTTCCGCAAATGAAAACTTATCTTGTCGCTTACGGCGATATGGCTGTCTTGCAGCGCGCGACGGCGCGCGCCGTTCTCGGCGAGCAGGATATACGCGGGCGTTTGCCGATCAGTTTGCCCGGGCTTTTTCCCATCGGAACCGGAATTCAAATCAAAAAAGCGGAAACGACCGCCGTTAAATAATTCGATGACGATAAACCGCCGCCAATTTTTGAAAATCGCAGGATTCGGCGGGGCTTTCGCCTCATTTTCTAGGCAGGCGATTTCGCAGGCTCAAAAGCGGAAAATCGTCATCATCGGAGCCGGTTTGTCCGGCTTGGCAGCGGCTTATGAACTAAGCAAATTGGGACATTCAGTCACGATTTTGGAAGCGCAAAATCGCATAGGCGGGCGGGTTTTAACTTTGCGTGAGCCGTTTTCCGAAAATCTTTACGCCGAGGCGGGCGCGGCGCGGATCCACGAAAATCATAATCTAACGCATCGCTATATCAAAGAGTTTAGGTTGCCGCTAATCCCTTTTTATCCGGTTCAGGGAAAGTTTGTCAGAATCAGGCAAAACAAACGCGACGAAGTAAGCTGGGGAAAATTCGCCGATGCGATGGACTCATTGGTGCATCTCGAAAAGCCGCAGAAATGGCAAAAAATTCGCGGGGGGAATGATGCTCTGCCAAAAGCGTTTGCCGAAAAGCTCGCCGGCAAAATTCATTACGAATCAAAAGCCGCGCGAATCGAGCAGGGAAAAGATGCCGTCACAGTCAAATTCAGCGAAAAAGGAAAACTCGAAACAATTTCGGCTGATTTTTTAATTTGCGCCGCTCCGCTCACAATGCTGCGAAAAATCGAAATTGAGCCGCAGCTTTCAAAAGCGAAACGTGATGTGATTGAAAAAGTAAAATACGATTCAGCGTCACGGATTTTTCTGCAAACCCGGAAAAAATTCTGGCTGGAAAAAGGTTTAAACGGCTATGCAATCGGCGATAATTACGGAGAAATTTGGGATTCGTCTTTCGGACAAAATTCGCCGCGCGGAATTTTGCAGGCGTATCTGCGCGGGAACATTTCCGAAAATCTGCGAAGTTTGCCGAACGACGAACGCTTGCCCGCGACCGCCCAAAAATTCGAAGATTATTTTCCCGGTTTGCGCGAAAACTACGAAACAGGCTTTGCTAAATGCTGGAGCGAAGACCCGTTTGTTCTGGGCGCTTGGGGGCATCCCGATTTAGACCAAATTCCTATGCTCCAAAAACCGGAAAACCGAATTTTTTTCGCCGGAGAACACGCTTCTTTCAATCCTTCGTGGATGCAGGGCACGCTCGAATCCTCTGTTCGCGTTGTGCAGGAAATCCAAACAGCCGTCGTTACTTCTGCCAAATAATTAAAAAAGCTCAAATTTGACGGTTAAGTATTTTTTCGGATTTTGACGGAAATCGTAAATCAATTTATTTACTTCCGATGTAGCCTGATTGACATTGTTGTAGAGCGTTTCGTCACGAATAAGTTTTCCGAGCGTGCCTTCGCCGCGTTCGGCTGCCGATACGATGTTTTCGACACGAAGTGCGGTCGAATTAAAACGCGCCAGCGTATCGCGGGCTTCGTTATAGAGAGCCTCGTCTTTTAAAAATTTTCCGGCGGTTCCGCGACCTTCGCTGAGATCAAGAATAATTGGGTCAAAACGTTCGGCGATTTGAGTCAGTCGCGCAACGGAAGCGCGCGTTTCGGCGACTGTGGCGCGCAAATCGTTGTAGAGAGCTTCGTCGCGCAGCAATCTTCCGGCGGTTCCGCGCCCGGCGCGCAAATCTCTCGCAATTGTTTCAAGCTGTTCGGTCGAGCGGTTAATGCTGTTATAAATTGCCGGGTCGTTCAAAAGTCTTCCCGCCGTTCCTTCGCCGCGATTTAGCTGTCGCGCGACCGACTGTAGCTCAGCGACCGTGCCGCGCGATTGTGCAATTGTCGCGTTCAGATTGTTATAAAGCTCTTCGTCGTTGATGAATTTGCCGGCTGTGCCTTCTCCCTGATTGATTTTTGACGCAATTTCGGTCATTGGAATCGCCAAACGATTGAGCTGCTGAACCAGCTCGTTGCCGGAAACCGTTAATTGATTAATCGTTGCAGGAACGACCGATCTTAAAACGTAATTTTCGGGGACAGGCTGACCGGCTGAAGTTCCCGGCGTGATGTCAATCACTTTGTCGTTTCCGAGAACTGTGGAAGCGACGAGCTGCGCGGTTGAATCGGTTCTAATACGCTCGAAAACCGGCTGACCGTCAACAATCTCCGAAACCGTAAAGGTAGCCTCGACTTTCGGCTCGTCTGCCGCGCCCGGCGCGCGAAGCTTTACTTCCTGGACTTTGCCAATCGGCATTCCGGCAAGCTGAACCTGCCCGCCTTCACGCAAACCTTCGGCACTCGTGAAATTGGCTTTGAGCTGAAATTTGCGCTCAAACGGGTTGAAATCTCCCGAAGCGTTTAAAAGCAGAAAAATCAAAACTGCGAGCGCAATCAGTGTAAAAATTCCGACGCGCAGCTCTCTAAAGCCAATTGTTTTTCCAGAACTTGCCATAAACTTTTATCCGAGTCGAAACATTATAAAACAAAAACGATGACTTATTTGCCTTTGATAAATTTTTGAATATAAGCGTCGTCGGTTTGACGTAGTTTTTCGTCCGAGCCGCTGAAAATAATGTTGCCTTCGCGGAGCATTATTATTTTGGTGTTGATCAGGCACAATCGTTTGCCTTCTTCTTCGAAAATGATTTCGCCGTTTTCATCCAGAGTTGCATATTCGCCGCAGATATAATCGAGATTATTCATTTCGTGCGTCACGAAAATCGAAGAAACGTCCTGCAAATCTCTTAATTTTATTGCCAACTCGCATATCGTTCTGGCGGTCGGCGGATCAAGCCCGGCGGTCGGCTCGTCGAACATAATAATTTTCGGATTGCCGACGAGCGCGCGCGCGATTCCGACGCGCCGCCGCATTCCGCCGGAAAGCTCAGCCGGCATTTTGTCAATCGCATCTTCGAGATTAACAAAGCGCAGCATCTTTCGGACTTCGGCTTCGACCTCATCTTCCGGCACGTTTTTTTCGTGCAGCCGGTAAGCTACGTTGTCGTAAACCGAGAGCGAATCGAAAAGCGCGCCTTCCTGAAAAACCATTCCGATTTTCTGGCGCACGGTCATCATCTCCGGCTCGGTAAAGTTGGTGATGTCTTCGCCGTCAACAAAAATGCGCCCGGCATCGGGTTTTAAAAGACCCAGAACCAATTTAATAATAGTTGATTTGCCGCCGCCGGAACCGCCCAAAACTATTTTCGTTTCGCCTTTTCGGATGATAAAGCTCAGACCGTCGAGAATTTTGCGGTCGTCAAACGAAAGATGAACGTCTTCAAATTCGATGGCGGGAACCGCGCGCTCCGGCTCATCGGTCACTTCAAACGGTGATTCGCGCGTGATTTCGCTGCTCACTTCAAATCCATCGTTTGATTTTGTCTCGGCTTTGGTCGCCGTTGTTTGAGAAAAATCCATAAACTAAATGCCCGATGGTGTGCCGAAAACAAACTGTAGCGCGCGTGCCAAAAAGAAATCAGCAATAATCACGATGATTGAAGCCAGCACGACCGCCTGTGTCGTCGAGCGACCGACGCCGACTGTGCCGCCTTCGGTGCCTAATCCCTTGTGGCATGAAATAGCACCGATAATCAAGCCGAAAATCAGCGGTTTGATTATTCCGCCCAAAACATCTTCGGTCGTGATGCCTTGTCTGACCGAAGAAAAATATAGACTCATTGGATGCGCGAACAAAAAATTCCCGACAAATGCGCCGCCGATTAAGCCTAAAACGTCCGCCGCTACCGTCAAAAGCGGCATCATCGTCAGCAGCGCCAAAATGCGCGGAATGACGAGCTTGCGAATCGGATCGGTGCCGAGCGCGCGCATCGCGTCAATT
>DASWLV010000078.1:0-10988 GCA_036400075.1 Pyrinomonadaceae bacterium | reverse complement strand
GATGTTTTTTGAAGTTAATTTAGAAGAACCGTTTCCGCTCTGGGCGAAAACGAAAGATTGCGAAATTAGAGAAACGACGAGCAGTAAATTTAAAACTAAACTTTTTTTCACGCTTGAATTACTCCTTGAAATGGGCGCGCTACGATAAAAATGTTTCCGGCAATGAACGGTTGCGAAGGCGATTTCCGCCTGTGCGTGCTAACCTTGCGTTCGCTGTGCTATTTTACGCTTCGGTAAAGAGCAAGGTTTCACTGCCGATATTAGCAAGACTTGGAAGAAAATGCGACAACTCCGGTTGCCTTGCCGATTATTTTGTGCGGCGCAAACTTTTCATTTGTGTTTCCGTAATAAACTCCAAACTTTGAATCTCGAAATATGAAAAAACAAGTTCCCGATTTTTTGACGATTAATTACCGAATTCTTTTCAATGCGATTTTCCTGCTTTGTCTGTTTGCGCTGCCGGTTTTGGCGCAAACCAAGCTTTTACGTTTTCCCGACATTGCGGGCGACCGCGTAGTTTTCTCTTACGCCAGCGATTTGTGGACTGCTCCGACGGCGGGCGGCACGGCAACTCGCCTTACGGCGCATCCCGGAATGGAAGTCTTTGCCAAATTTTCGCCCGACGGACGCTGGATTGCTTTCACCGGGCAATACGACGGCGATGAACAGGTTTATGTAATGCCCGCGGGCGGCGGCGAACCGAAACAATTGACGTTTTATCCGGCGCGCGGACCGCTAACGCCGCGCTGGGGCTACGATAATCAAATTATGGGCTGGACGAACGACGGTACTTCAATCATCTTCCGCTCGCAACGCGATTCGTGGACGCTGCCGCAAAGCCGTTTGTATAAAATTCCGGTCAACGGCGGCGCGCCGGAACCGATGCCGATGCCCGAAGCCGGTTCGGGCGATTTTTCCGCCGACGGAACGAAAATGGTTTATTCGCCGCGTACCAGAGATTTCCGCACTGAGAAGCGCTATGGCGGCGGTCAGGCGAACACGCTTTATATTTACGATTTGCAAACCAATGACGCCCGCAAAATTTCCGAAGGCGTTCGCGCTTCGCGTGACGCAATGTGGATTGGCGATAAAATTTATTACAACTCCGACCGCGACGGAAAATTTAATCTTTACGCTTACGACACCGGAAACGCGAAAACCGCGCAGGTGACGAATTTTAAAGATTGGGACGTTCGCTGGGCTTCGTCCGATGACAATTCACGAATTGTTTACGAGCGCAACGGCGAGCTTGAAGTTTTGGACACGAAATCGAATCGCCCGACGAAATTAAATATCAGCGTCCCGGACGACGGCGTTCACAAACGCTCGCGCACAATCAACGGCGCGCAGTTTATTCAAAACGTCGCGCTCGCACCGAAAGGCGAGCGAGTTTTGTTCGCGGCGCGCGGCGACGTTTTCAGCGCGCCGGTCGAAAAAGGCGGCACGCGCAATCTGACGCATTCGTCAAGCTCGCACGACAAATTTCCGCGTTGGTCGCCCGACGGTCGCACGGTCGCTTTTATTTCCGATAAAAGCGGCGAAGAAGAAGTTTGGACGGCGGCGCAAGACGGTTTGAGCGAGCCGCAGCAGTTAACGACCGGAGGCGGCGCGCAGCGTTACGCGCCGGAATGGAGCGGCGACGGAAAACGCATCGCATTTTCCGACAAAGACGGCAAGGTTTATATTGTAACAATCGCTGATAAACGCTTGCAGCAAATCGCCGACGCGCCGCGCGGACAAGTTCAGGATTACGAATGGTCGCCGAAAGGGAATTATCTCGCGTTCAGCTATTCGGGCGAGAACGGTTTTCAATCGGTTTACATTTACGACGTAAACGCCAACAAACTAAACCGCGTCACCGATCCGATGTACGGCGCGTTTAATCCGGCGTTCGATCCGTCGGGCGATTATCTCTATTTTTTGAGCAATCGCGAATTTGCGCCCCAGATTTCGGGTGTCGAATTTAACTACGCTTCAAACCGCTCGACGCAAATTTACGCTTTGCCTTTGCGGAAAGACGTGAAAAACCCGTTTCCGCCCGAATCGGATGAAGTGACAATCGCGCCCGAAGCGTCGCCTTCGCCGACCGACAGATTAACGCCGCCCGACGAAGCGCGCCCGCGCCCGGTTGACGAAAAACAGCCGCAGCCCGGCGCTTCGCCCTCGCCGACTCCGGCGGGAACGCCTCCGGCTGACACGGCAAAGAAAAACGTGCCTTCGGCTCGACCGGAAACAATTGATTTCGACGGAATTGTCGCCCGCGCGACCAGAGTTCCGCTGCCGCCGGAAAATTACGGCGGTTTGACCGCTAAAACCGGACACATTGTTTATTTCGTCGGCGCGCCTTTTTATTACGGACGCGCAGCAGACCGCCAGCCTTCGGTCAGGATTTTTTCAGTCAAAGATCGCAAGGAAACGACTTTGCTGGAAAACGTTAATTCATATTCGCTTTCCTCCGACGGCTCGAAGCTCATCATTGGTCAAGGACCGACCTTTACCTTGATGGACGCGACGCCGCAAGGCGCGGCTTCGCGTAAATCCGTTTCGACCGCCGGTTTGCAAACCGAAATAAATCCGGTCGAGGAATGGAATCAGATTTTCAACGAAGTCTGGCGGCGTTACCGCGATTGGTTTTACGTTCCGAATATGCACGGTTACAACTGGCAGCGCATTCGCGACGATTACAAAGCGTGGCTGCCGCACATCGCGCATCGTTCGGATTTAAATTACGTCATCGGCGAAATGATCGCCGAACTGACCGTCCAGCACGCATACATCGAAGGCGGCGATTTCAATCTGCCGACGCGCGCCCGCGTCGCTCTTCCCGGAGCGCGTTTCGAGGTTGATAAATCGGCAAATCGTTACCGCATCTCGAAAATCTTCGACGGGCAAAACGAAGAGGAAATCTACCGCTCGCCTTTGACCGAATTCGGCGTTAATGCGAAAGTCGGCGATTACATTTTGCAAATCAACGGCGAAAACGTGACAGCGGATAAAGACATTTATCAATATCTGCGAAATCTCGGAGACGCGCCGGTAATTTTAACCGTCAACTCGACGCCGAATCTGCAAGGCTCGCGGCAAACTTCATATCGCCCGATTACGGATGAAAGCAATTTGATTTATCTCGATTGGATTACGGCAAACCGCAACCGCGTCTCGCAATTGACGAACGGGCGCGTCGGCTACATTCACGTGCCGGATATGGGCGCGAACGGGATTCGGGAATTCATCAAATATTTTTATCCGCAATTGGATAAAGAAGGCTTAGTCGTTGACGTTCGCGCCAACGGCGGCGGCAACGTTTCGCGGATGCTGATTGAACGCCTCAGAAGAAAAGTTCTGGGCGTTAATTACTCGCGTACAAGCGATCTTCCGAACACTTACCCGGACGGCTCTTTTTACGGTCCGATGGCAGCGATTTTAAACGAAAATTCATCGTCTGACGGCGATATTTTCCCGTATATGTTCCGCGAAGCCGGTCTTGGACCTTTGATCGGCAAACGCTCATGGGGCGGCGTCGTCGGCATCTCAAATCGCGGCGGTTTGATTGACGGCGGCGGAGTCAGCGTCCCTGAATCGGCGCTCGTCAATATGAAAGGCGAATACATTATCGAAGGTTACGGCGTTGACCCGGACATCGAAATCGAAAACGACCCGAAATCCGTCATCGCCGGAAAAGACCCTCAGCTCGAACGCGCCGTCCAGGAAGTGATGAAAAAACTGACCGCTCCGGTCAAACTTCCCGCGCGTCCCGCTCCACCTGTTAAAACAAACTAACCTGCAAAAATGAAAACGAAAATGGCGCGTCAAATTTGACGCGCCATTTTCGTTTTTGAGAATCCTTAATAAGAATTCAAACTGTTCCGTAAACACGGCTGATGAATTTGCCGTTTAAAAAATCGTCCGGCTCAATCTGGCTTTGCTGAACGACGCCTTTATATTTCCCTGAAAGAAGCATTGCGGCGCATTCGACGAGCGGCGCGGCGGTCGTTGTTTGAATCGCGCGCAAAGTTTGTCCGCCGATTTCGATGGCGTCCATCCGAAAAGATTTTTCCAAGCGGCGGCGAACGCCCGTGCGGTCAAAGCCTTCGACCGAAGCATGAACCAATACGAAATCTTCTTCGACGTGCGGAATCTCGCGCTGCATAATTTCCAACAAGCGCAAAGGGCGCGTTTCATCGTTCGGCAACTCGCGGATTTGCAGCCGCGCCCAATCGAAATGTCCGGGATGACGCAGGGTTTTATAATCCAAAGAGCGCACTTTTCCGGCGAAAAATTCGGTTAGATTTGCCGCGCCGCCGCTCGTTAAATCGGCTTCGTAATCGCAGCCGTTGATTCGGATTTGTTCGGTTTCACTCAAAGCGGGCTGTTCGCTGATTTGAAAATTGCGGATTGTCCTGCAAGGTTTGACGTATTCGGTCGCCACGCCAATCGGCGACCACGTAAAACCGTAGAAATGCGGCGCGTGTGCGTAACGAGTCATCGCGCCGACTTTCATTCCGACTCGTTCGAGCTTTTCCGTTTCAAATTCACGGACAAATTTTTGATACAGAGACATCGCCAGAATATTGATAAAACCGGGCGCGAGTCCTGTTTGCAGGATAAATCCGGTTTCGGCGTCTTTGGCGAGCGCGACAATTTCATCCGTCTGCGCGACATATTCGGTCAGATTTGCGTAATGCAAACCGAATTCTTTGCAAAAACGCACCATTCGCGGCGCTTGCTCGCCGGGCAGACAATCGAGCAAAACTTCGCAATTTTGCAAAGCTGCCTGCAAAGCGGTTTCGTCCGCCATATTAATCGTTTCGACCGCGCCGTTTCTTTCCGATTTTGCAGTTAAAATTTCCTTTGTCTGCCGCAGATTATTTTCGTTGATGTCGCCGATGTATAAATCGGTTTCAAAATCAGCCCATTCGCGCAAAAGCAGACCTGCCGCCTGACCGATGCCGCCCGCGCCGGCGATAAAAATTTTATGTTTTGCTGTTGTCATAGATTAGAGAAGAAAATTTGGCAATAAGAAGTCTAGCAAAATCGCCGCCTGTTTTTAAGCCTCGCGGCTTTACAAAATTGTGATGGAAAGTTATATTTGCAAATTACATCAGGAGTCGCCCTTTACATTAGGGCGGCGGCAACCGGGCAAGAGACACCACGGTGCTTCGAGAAAAAATCAATAAAAACTCGGATGTGCGATCAAAAAAGATCGAAACCAAAGTCTCAAGCAGCTAAATATTTAGGTCAAGCCGTGCGTTTTCTGATGTGAAAAACGGACGGCTTTCGTCATTTTAATACATTAATTTTGGAGTTGGAAAAGTTTATGAGTTATCAATATACCTTTACTTCCGAGTCGGTTTCGGAAGGGCACCCCGACAAAGTTTGCGATTTTATCGCCGATTCGATTCTCGACGCATATCTCGCGCAAGACCCGAAATCGCGCGTCGCCTGCGAAGTTTTAGTCAAAGAAAATACGGTCGTTATCGCCGGAGAAATCAGTTCTGACGGCAAAGTTGACCACGAAGAAATTGCGCGCGAAGCGATTCGTCAAATCGGTTACACGCACGACGGCGAAGCGTTCCACGCCGATACGGTCAATATCATTCAACTCGTCACGAAACAATCGGCGGAAATCTCGCAGGGCGTGACCGAAGGCGAAGGCTTGCACGCGGAACAAGGCGCGGGCGATCAGGGAATTATGTTCGGCTACGCGACAAATGAAACGCCGGAATTAATGCCGCTCCCGATTTCTTTGGCGCATCGCCTCGCGTACAATCTCGCGCAAATCCGCAAACAAGGCGAAGTCTCGTGGCTGCGCCCGGACGTAAAAACGCAGGTTTCGGTTGTTTATGAGAACGAAAAACCCGTTCGCGTTTCCGACGTTTTAGTTTCGACGCAGCACACCGAAGCGGTCGAACACGACGAAATTTTGCAATTTATTTCGCAGCAATTAATTCCCAGTTCTTTGGGCGAATGGTACAACGACGAAATTAAAGTTCAGGTCAACCCGACCGGCAAATTCGTTCACGGCGGACCGTCGGCGGACTGCGGCGTTACGGGGCGCAAAATCATCGTTGACACTTACGGCGGCGCAGGTCGTCACGGCGGCGGCGCTTTTTCGGGCAAAGACCCGTCAAAAGTTGACCGTTCGGGCGCTTATTTCTGCCGCTACGTCGCGCGCGAAGTCGTCAAAGCCGGACTGGCTCACAAAGCCGAAATCCAGGTTTCCTACGCCATCGGCGTCGCCGAACCCGTTTCGGTCAAAGTTGACACCTTCGGAACCGGCGACGAGCAAGCTGCCTGCGATTTCGTCAAAAAATTCGACTTCCGCCCGGCGGCGATCATCGAAACGCTCGAATTATTGCAGCCGATTTATCGCCAAACGACCAACTACGGGCACTTCGGCAAAGCAGGCTTGAGCTGGGAAAGATAAGATCAAATTTAAATTTGTGAACTGAAAAGGCGAGCGTTTAATTGCTCGCCTTTTTCTTCACTTTCGCATCAGAAATTCATTCTTTGATTTTGAAAATGATTTTAAAATGTTCAGCTAATGCTGTAATTTGGCGTTGAGCCTGATTTTTGGAAAGATTGCGGTTTGCACAAAAATCTGTTTAAGGTTGCATTAAAACCCTGTTGGAAAATGAGCTTTTAGGTGCAAAGCCATTTTTTGTGTCTTTTGTCTATATGAAACAAATTGCGAACTTGTTTATTGCGGCTTTTTTATTTGCAGCAACCGTTTTCGGACAACAAACGAACGGCATCTTGCGCGGGCGTGTGATTGACGCTGCGGGCGCTGTCATTGTCGGCGCAAACGTAACAGTCATTGCGGCTAACGGCAGGGAACGCACTGTTCAAACCAATCAAGCCGGCGAATTTAGTTTTACGAATCTCGCGCCGGGCAAATATGTCGTCCGGGCGAGCGCGCCCGGTTTTGCGGCGTATGAAAACGCCGAAATCGAAGTTTTCGCCGGGCGTGATGCGACCCTCGACATTCCGCTCAACATCGCGCAAGCCGAGGCGCAGGTCAATATCGGCGAAGAAGAGCCGGTTAATACAAACCCGGAGGCAAACGCGAGCGCGCTCGTTTTAAAAGAAGAAGACATCGAGGCTTTGCCCGACAACGACGAAGAGCTTGCTGCCGCACTCCAAGCATTAGCAGGACCGGGTGCAGGACCGAATGGCGGCGAGGTTTTTATTGACGGTTTTTCCGGCGGTAGGCTTCCGCCGCGCGATACAATCAGGGAGATTCGCATCAATCAAAATCCGTTTTCGTCCGAATACGACCGCATAGGGCTGGGGCGTATCGAGATTTTGACCAAACCTGGGACGGACAAATTTCGCGGCGAGGTTGATTTTGAATTTGAGGACGAATCTTTCAACTCACGCAATCCATTTGCCCAAAACCGCCCGCCGTTTCAGATTCGCAACTTTAGCGTCGAGTTGGGCGGACCTATCGTTAAAAAACGCGCGTCGTATTTTGTTGATTTTGAGCGGGATGCGACCGAAAGTAACGCGCTGATTAATGCTCTGATTCTCGACCCGAATTTAAATGTAACGCCTTTCCAGCTCGCGGTGCTTACGCCGCGGAAAAGCGTTGAACTTAGCCCCCGTTTTGATTTGAAAATTAACGATAACAACACGCTCGTCGCTCGTTATTTTTATGAAAAATCAAACTCGAAAAACGCAGGCTTCGGCGGTTTTGATTTGCCTTCACGCGCATATGCTTCAAGCGATTCAGACCAAACATTTCGACTGACCGAAACGGCTGTGATTTCAGCCTCAATCCTCAACGAAGCCCGTTTTCAATATATTCGTCGTCATTCGTCTTCGACCAACGACAACAATTCACCGACAATTCGTGTGCTTGACGCTTTTACTTCGGGCGGCGCAAACGTAGGAAATGCTTTTTCAAACGAAGACCGCTTTGAATTGCAAAACTACACTTCGTTTCTGCACAAAAATCATTCGCTCAAAGCGGGTTTGCGTCTTCGACACGTCAGCCTCAGAAATGTCTCGCCGAGCAATTTCGCGGGAACTTTTACTTTTACGAGCCTCGAACAATATCGCAATACAATTTTGAATCTGCCCGGCGCTTTTCCGACACAGTTTTCGATTGCGGGCGGTACGCCTGAAACCGGAGTTAAACAAACTGACTTGGGTTTATTTCTGCAAGACGACTGGCGCGTTCGCCCTGATTTAACGCTTTCATTCGGGCTGCGTTACGAAAATCAAACGAATATTTCGAGCGATTTTAATTTAGCGCCACGTTTCGGATTTGCTTATGCGCCCGGCGCAAAAGCAAATAATCGTCCGAAGACCGTCTTTCGCGGCGGTTTCGGGATTTTTTACGACCGTTTTAGCGAAAGTCTGACGTTGCAAGCCCGGCGTTTTAATGGCATCAATCAACAACAATTCGTCGTCACAGACCCGGCGATTCTGGATGCCGTGATTTTCACCAACAACGGCGTTTCAAACATTCCGACAATCAGCCAACTTACAGCTTTCGCGCAACCGCAAACTACCAGAATCGTTTCACCTGATTTGCAAGCTCCTTACACAATGCAGACTGCTTTGAGCGTTGAACATCAGTTTCCGTTTAAAACAACTCTGAGCGTCACATACATCAACGCTCAAACTCGCCGCCTGCTGCGCTCGCGTAATATTAATGCACCTCTTAACGGAGTGCGCCCGATTCCAAATGCAGGCAATATTTTTCAATACGAATCAACCGGAAAGTTTAATCAGAATCAACTGGGTTTCAACATTCGCTCAAACTTCAGCGAAGACGCCTCAATTTTCGCCAATTATTCTTTCGGCAAAGCGAAAAGCGACACGGACGGAGCGGGAACTTTTCCGGCAAACTCTTATGACCTGAGCGGCGAATATGGCGATGCTGTTTTGGACATTCGCCATCGTTTTACAATCGGCAGCAATTTTACAGCGCCGTTTGGCTTGCATTTGAGCCCGTTTATCTCTTTTCGCTCCGGTGTTCCGTTTAATATCACGACCGGCACCGACACAAACGGTGACACGCTTTTTACCGAACGCCCGGCATTTGCTACGGATTTAAACCGGCTATGCAATTTCGGAACGGCGACAAATCCATCTATTCGTCCGTGCGTTGTTCAAACCAGATTCGGCAACTTTGATTTACAGCCTGTCGCCGGTCAAACAATTATTCCGCGCAATTATGGCAGAGGCTCGGAATTCTTTATCGTCAATCTGCGGATGGCAAAAGAGTTTGGTTTTGGCGGCAAAAAGAAGGTGTCTGACAAAAGCGATGATGACGATGATGAAAGCCCTTACAATCTGGAATTTTCCGCTGCGATTCGCAATCTTTTCAACCACACCAACCGCGGTACGCCGGTCGGAAATCTTCGCTCACAGCTTTTCGGTCAATCTGTTTCATTAGCCGGAAGTTTTGGTTTCGCCGGTGGAGGCGGACAAACAGTTGGAAACAGACGAATCGAGTTTGAAGTACAGTTTAGTTTTTAAAGACGGCTAATTAAAGCTTAAATTTTAAGTGCTGATTAGTTCTTGTTTCACGTAGATTCAATCTTTCAAATGGCTTTCTTCACTCTTCTTCCTCAAGCATCATTTCCGCAATTTTTTCGCCTTTATCCAATGTAAAGCGCCAGAGCATCAACCTTACCGGCGTTTCAACTCTGTAACGATAAATGCGGTTTTCGCCTGAAATTTCGTCTCCAACAAAGACAAAATTTTTGATTGCGCCGAAAGCGGCAATGCGGCGCGCCGTTTGTTTTGCAGATTCGCGTGTCAGAACCGCGCGGCTTCTGTCTGTGAACGAATCGGAGTCGAGTTTGTCGCCCAAATACGAAAGCAGAGCGTTTTGCAGTCTTTTGTTTAATTCAGAGTTCGCGCCGGATTGTTCTTTCATTTGACGCAAGCTGATCTCAGGCAAATAGATTTTCGCCACGCCGCGCGCAATCTGCCCGCCGATTCCGACCGTGCCTAAATTCGTCAGAACGATGACGGTTAAATCATCGTTCGCGTAACGCGAAATGGCGGCGGAAAAACCTGCGGTGTGTCCGGTATGCGAAATGAGCTTGTGCCCGCGAAATTCCCCGACGTTCCAGCCGAAACCATACGAAGACGGTTTGCCGTCGTTCAAGACAAACGGCGTCCAAATCTGTTCTTTGCTCGTTTTTTTCAAAAAAGCGTCGCCGCGCAATCCCATCTCCCATTTCGCCAAATCTGTGATGGTCGAAACGATTGCGCCCGCCGCAAAAAGATCGGTCAAATCCCAATCGCGCCCGGTGAGACGATTGTTTTCCCATTCGTAACCGTCGGCGCGATTTCTAACGATAAACTGCGGATCGCGGTCGGCGGTCTGATTCATTCCGAGCGGTATAAAAATGCGCTCGCGCAAAAAATCCCAATATGGTTTGCCGCTTGCCGATTCGATGATATGACCTAAAAGATTGTAACCCGTGTTGCTGTAGCTATGACGTTCGCCCGGCTCGAATTCGAGCGGAAGCGTTCCAACGGCTTTGATAAAATCGTCGCGCTTCGATCTTTTAATCAATTCAAAACCGGACAAACCCGTGTAATTTTTAATCCCGGAAGTGTGCGTCAGCAGATTTCTGACCGTAACTTTGTTCCAGCTTTCCGGCGTGTTCGGCAGATATTTCGAGATTTTTTCGTCGAGATTTATCTTGCCTTCTTCAACCAGCAACATTACGGCGGCGGCAGTGATTTGCTTGCTCACCGAGCCGATTTCAAAAACCGTGTCTTTCGTTGCGGGAACGTTTAATTCGACGTTTGCCAAACCATAGCTTTCGAGCTTAACGGTTTTGCCCGCTCTAACAACGGCGAGAGCAGCGCCCGGAATGTGCCGCTCGTTCATTTGCGCGCGAACGTAATCGTCAATTTTGTCGGCGCGAACCGATGACGAAAAGCAAAATAACGCGAGAAGAAGCAACGGGAAAAAACGCGAAAAAGTGAATTTCAAAATCATAAATTACAAATAAAAA
>DASWLV010000077.1:0-12921 GCA_036400075.1 Pyrinomonadaceae bacterium | reverse complement strand
GAAAGAAATTGATAACTGATAACTGTTGACTGATAACTGTTCTTTAACCGCCTTCCCACCGGCGATTTATCAAACTGGCGACAAAGCCTGCGCCGAAACCGTTGTCAATATTGACTACCGTAACATTCGACGAGCAGGAATTGAGCATTCCAAGCAACGCAGCCAGACCGTTAAAAGATGCGCCGTAGCCGATGGAAGTCGGCACGGCAATCACCGGAACGCTGACAAGACCGCCGACAACAGACGGCAGCGCGCCTTCCATTCCGGCGGCGACGATAACAACACGCGCCTGTTTTAATAATTCGCGTTCCGCCAAAATCCGGTGAATTCCGGCAACGCCCGCATCCCAAATTCTCACGACGCGGTTGCCCATCGTTTCGGCTGTCAAAGCGGCTTCTTCGGCGACGGGAATATCGCTCGTTCCGGCTGTGACAACCGCAATTTCTCCAACGCCAAGCTCGGTTTTATCCCGAAAAACACGAACGAGATTGGCTGATTCGTGCCATTCGGCTTCGCTGCAGACGTTTCTCAGTTCTCCGTAAGTGTCAGCGTCGGTTCGCGTTACCAAAACATTCGGATTCTGCGCCGTCAGCTTTTCAAAAATGCCGACCACCTGCGCGCGCGTTTTGCCCGCGCCGAAAATCACTTCGGGAAATCCCTGCCGGCTTTTGCGCCCGGTATCAACGCGGGCAAAACCGATGTTTTCAAATTCAAAGTCGTTCGTTGTTCGTTGTTCGTCGTTCGTCGCCATTTGTCATCCGTCCTTCGTAATTATCGTATTATGTTAATTTATAGCGCACGGTTGATAGAAAACAACAACGAACAACGAACGACGAACAACGAACGAATATGGAATTAACTGTGGCGATTACAGGAGCGAGCGGAACGATTTACGCACAGCGAACGTTGATTTATCTGGCGCAAAGCGATGCGGTTTCGGCGATAAATTTAATAATGTCCGGCACGGCGGGCATTGTCGCACAGGTCGAAACCGGTACGAACGCTTTGCGCGAGCCGACGCTCGAAAAAATAAATGAATGGCTGGGTTTACCGAAAGAATCGAAGCTGATTCGCTATTGGCGGCTCGATAATTTGGCGGCGAAACCGGCGTCGGGTTCAAACAAACAAGCCGGGATGATCGTCGTGCCGTGTTCGATGGGAACTTTGGGCGCAATTGCTTCTGGCGCTGGAACGAATCTGATTCATCGCGCGGCGGACGTTTGCTTGAAAGAGGGCAGAAAGCTCGTTCTCGTCCCGCGCGAAACGCCTTATAATGCGATTCATCTCGAAAATATGCTGCGGCTTGCGCGCGCAGGAGCGAGAATTCTGCCTGCATCGCCCGGTTTTTATCACAAACCAAACACGATTGAAGAATTGGTTGACCATCTGGTTTTTAGAATTTTAGACCAATTCGACGTTCCGCATTCCCGTAAAACGCAGTGGACGGGCGAGGAAGTTGCAGAATAAATGTCAGTACTCTCCTAGACAGCGGACGGTTTAATCTTTAATAAATTAAATTTTCCCTATATCTTTTTTGTTTGTCAGCATAATTGAATTTGAATTTAGCTTGAATCTCCATTGAGTAATATTGTTCAACGGGAATTCCCAAGTAAACAACTCCAATAAATATTCACCATTTTCAAAAAATACTTTTGGAGGTGTAATTTTGTCACGAATGTTATTTATTTGTATCTCCTTTCCTCTTCTAAAGAGTTCAGGAATACTTTCAACAGTAGATAAAATAACTTTTCCGCCATCATCTGTGTAATTTTCAGCAAGATAAAAATAAAGCTTTAATAATTCCAATGCTTCATCTGTATTTTGAACAGACAACTTAGAATCCTTTAAGAAAAGATTGAAAACTTCAATGTTTGCTTCATTATCATTTTCTGAAAAAATATATCCTTTATTGTTAAATTCAATAGATGGAAACCAACCTCTGTCAGATACGCCTCCAACAATAACGGTTTTGCCATTTATTTTTTTTCGCGTCTCAGGAGAAGTAAATTCAGTAGCGCGAAGTATTTTTGTGTTCTCAACCAAATTAACAATCTTTCTTTGTTCAACTTTGAAACCAAGATAATTTCTCCTTTTTCCAAGAAATACATTTGGTAAAAATTTATTTATAGAAGTTGGTAAAATAAACAGCTTAGTTCCCACATAAGTACCATTGAAGTGCGTCGCTAGTTTTTTCTCACTAATCTTTGTGTTACTTTGTCCAAAAACAGTTGAAACTGAAATTAGAATCAACGAGAATTGGCGAAATAGTTTAAGCATTATTAATACTCCTTTTTTGATTTTACTTGGTATTTCAATTGCAATCTAGTGAAACCAACCGAACGCTTTTCAGACCGAGTTGAAAATTACATTCGCTATCGCCCGTCGTATCCGCCGCAAATCGTCGAATTGATGCGTCGGGAAATGAGTTTAAACGAAAATTCGACGGTCGCCGATGTCGGTTCGGGAACAGGAATTTTCTCGAAATTGCTGCTCGAAACCGGCTGCACGGTTTACGCAATCGAGCCGAACGAGCCGATGCGGCAGGCGGGCGATGAATTTTTGCAGAAATTTGAACGCTTCCGATCAATTAACGGAAGCTCGGAAAATACGAATTTGTCCGACGAAAGCGTTGATTTAATTGCGGCGGCGCAGGCGTTTCACTGGTTTGACCGCGAAAAAGCGAAAGCGGAATTTGAGCGAATCATCAAACCAAGTGGTTATGTCGCTTTGATTTGGAACGAACGTCAGCTTGCTTCAACCGCTTTTTTGCGCGATTACGAAGACTTTTTGCTGCGATACGGAACCGATTATAAGGAAGTTCGGCACGATGCGGTTTCGACAGATAATATTCGCCCGTTTTTCTTTAAAGATTTTCACGAAACCGCTTTTCCGAACGTGCAGCGGGTTGACTTTGACGGATTAAAAGGCAGACTATTATCTTCTTCGTACATTCCTCACGCCGGACATCCGCTTTTTGGGGAAATGTTGTTAGAATTAAAAAATATCTTTGACCGGCACGCAGAAGCGAACGCGGTTGAAATTCTTTACGATTCAAGGGTTTTTTACGGGAAGTTCAAGCAATGAGCAGTAGCAGCAACAGCATTTCGGAGACTAAAACGCCAACTCGAACAATCAGCGTCGCGCATTCGCCTGATTCCGATGATGCGTTTATGTTTTACGGTCTCGCGACCAACAAAATTGACACCGGCGATTTGAAATTTACGCACGTTCTTCAGGACATTCAAACCTTAAACGAAAAAGCGCGAGATGCCGTTTACGATGTGACTGCAATTTCGTTTCACGCTTACGCTTACGTTTCGGACAAATACGCGCTCTTGCCGCACGGCGCTTCAATTGGCGACAAATACGGTCCGATTGTCGTCTCGAAGGAAAAGATGTCGCCCGCCGATTTGAGCAAAGCCAGAATCGCCGTACCGGGCGAGCTGACGAGCGCCTTTTTGGCTCTCAGACTTTTCGATCAAAATTTTAATTACGAAGTCATCGCTTTCGATAAAATCATTGACGCCGTGCGAACCGGCAGATGCGACGCCGGTCTTTTGATTCACGAGGGACAGCTTTTTTATCACAAATTCGGTTTGCAGAAAGTCTTAGATTTGGGCGAATGGTGGCACGAGCAAACAGGCTTGCCGCTGCCGATGGGCGGTAACGTCATCAAACGCGATCTGGGCGAGGATTTGATGAAGAAAGTCTCCGGTTATCTGCATAAAAGCGTCAAATATTCGCTCGACAATCGGGAAAACGCGCTCGCTTATGCGATGCAGTTTGCGCGGGATATGGACACGGACACCGCCGACCGTTTCGTTGCAATGTGGGTCAATGATTTAACTCTCGATTACGGCGAACGCGGGCGCGAAGGAGTCCGCAGACTTTTAACCGAAGGTTACGAAAAAGGAATTATTCCGACCAAACCGGAAATCGAGTTTGTCGGGTAAGAAAATCTCAGATTTAAAATCACAAAATCGAACATTTGAAATTTCAAATGTTCGATTTTGTGATTTTACAGAGAGAACTTAAACGCCGCCGGGCGCATCTATTTGTCAGCTTTTCATTATTTATTGGAGACAGAAGAAATGATTGGAAAAAAGCTGGCAATTTGGTTTGCTTGCGGCGTTTTATTGTTCGGCGCAAGTTTCAATGCTTCAGCGCAGCAATTATCAAAAACGAACATCGTTAAAGTTAATCTCAGTCAGGCGGAAATTGACCGCATTATTAAAACTTTCACTGAGAAAGAACTGCAATTTCGGCAGGCGTTAACCCAATATAGCTTTAAGCGTAAAGCCGAAATTCAGATTTTCGGCGACGGCGGACAAGTGACGGGCGAATATATTCGCGAATCGCAGTATATGTTTGGCGATGACGGAACGCGCTACGAAAAAGTTCTGTTTATGCCCATCCCGACAATGCCTCCGGGAGTTATTACAGCCGAAGATTTGGACGACCTCGGCGGCATTAACCCGTTTGCTCTCGAACCTTCAAAGCTGCCGGTTTATAATTTTACTTTTGTCGGCAAAGAGCGCATTGACGAGCTTGATTTGTACGTTTTCGACGTCGAGCCGAGAATTAAACCCGACCCGAAAAAATCCAAAGACAGATTTTTCAGCGGAAGAGTTTGGGTTGACGCCGAAGATTTGCAAATCGTCAAAACAAAAGGCAAAGGCTTGCCCGAAACCAAAGACAACAAATTTCCGGTGGTCGAGACCTGGCGCGAAAATATTGGTGGAAAATATTGGTTTCCGACTTATTCTTATGCCAATGACGAGCTTTATTTTGAAAGCGGCAATACATTGAAAATCAAGGTCCGCGTTCGTTATACGGATTTCAAAGAAGCCAAAGCAACCGTCCGTATTTTGGATGATGAAGAAGCTGCAACGCCCGAAAAACCGCAAGCTGCGCCAACTCCGACGCCGAAAAAACCCTAAAATCAATTACGAATTTCAAATTACGAATTACGAATGAAGGAATTTATCATTTAAGATTTATTCCACAATTCGTAATTTGAAATTCGTAATTCGTAATTGATTCTGATGAGCATTGCGACTAAGACCGGAGACAAAGGGAAAACCGCGCTAATTGGCGGCGAGCGAGTTTCAAAAGCGGATTTGCGCGTCGAGAGTTACGGCACGATTGACGAGCTAGGCGCGGCAATGGGGTTTGCGCGTTCGATTTGCGAAAACGAAGAAATCAACGAATTGACGAAATCAATTCAGCGCGATTTGTTTCTAGTTGCAGGTTCGGTCGCGAACCCGAATTTTACAGAAGCGCCAAAGCCGTACGTAACGCCGGAAATGATAGAGCGTCTGACGGCGGAAGTTCATCGCATCGAAAAAATCGAAGGCATTTTGTCGGATTGGAGCTTGCCCGGCGATGTTGCTTCCGCCGCGGCTTTTGACGTGGCGCGAACTGTTTGCCGCCGCGCAGAACGCTGCGTTGTCAGGCTTTATGAAACCGGCGAAATGGTTGATGCGCAAGTTGTTACATATCTGAATCGGCTCTCCGATTTGCTCTGGCTAGTCGGCAGATTTCTGGAATTAAAAGCCGGAGTTGATTCGCGCCTCCGCGACGATGAACACGGCGGTAACAAATGGTCGCGCGCCTGGTAAGGGATAATTGTTTACACGCTTGATTTTCCGTTTGATTTTCTTGCTCGACTTTTAGTTAAACTAAGTGAATGATATTGCCATCTGTGGCAGAAGCTCTAATATAAATGCGATTAACAAAGGCGGGCGAAATGATACGAATAAACGGCGTCATAACATTTTGGGTAATTTTGTTAGTAAGTTTATGCGGAATAAACCAGGGACAAACGAGGAGACAAAACGGTCTGCCAAGCCGCGAAATTTCAACTGCTGCGCCCTGTTCGCTAAACGGCGTTTACCGCATTGATACAGCCGAGAGCGATAAGCTTTACTCGGTTGTGGAAACCGCTACCGGCAAAGTTCCATCCGGCGAACAGCAAAAGCTATTTATGGATTTGTCCGTCCGCCTGACTCCGCCTGACATTTTGGCTATCGAGTGTCGCGGAAGCCGCGTCAAAGTCGGCTCATCGCGCGCCCAGCCTGTAACATTCGTAGCCGACGGAGTTACCCGGAACCAGCGCACTTCTGATGGCGATGTTGTCCGTTCGCGCATCGCATTCGAGAATGAAAATCTGACTTTTAAATCCAGCGGCAAAGCAGAAGATAACGTAAATGTAACATTTACGTCTCTCGAAAACGGCAGGCGGATGCAGGTGACGCGCCATATTTACGCCGAACAGCTTACCGAACCTATTATTATCAAAACCGTCTATGACAAGGTTGCCGATGTCGCTCGGTGGGATATTTACGGCGAAGGACAAAGCGCCCGGCAAATAGCTAAACAGGATGATGCCGGAACTTCGCCCGCTGCCGCGTCAACAGCGCGTTCTGCCAAAGCAGAAAGCAGCGAAGCCGATTTGCTCCGCAATGCGCTCAACCAATGGATAGAGGCGACGAACGGGCGGAACATCGAAAAACAAATGTCTTTTTATATGCCTGAGCTAAAGGCTTTCTATCTTGCCCGAAACGCTTCGCGCGATTCCGTGCGCGCTGAAAAGGCACGAGTTTTTGCAAATGCGAAATCAATTGATATTCGCGCCGAAGAACCGGAAATTATCTTTCAGGACGGCGGGCGAACGGCAATAATGCGTTTCCGCAAAAAATATAATGTAACGGACAAACAAAAAAGCCGCAGCGGAGAGGTTATTCAGGAATTGAGGTGGCAGCAAACAAACGGTGCCTGGCGAATTTTTAGCGAACGTGACGTTAGAGTTATTCGCTAAACAGCGTCGGGATGAGAAAGCTCGAAACGCTAGAGCGGTTATGGAATCAGTGTCCGGTTAAATCAGGCATCACAGTCAGTACCTTGAACGGTAGTGAGCGGGTTAATGAATAAACCCGCTCACTACCGTTCAAGGTACTGACACGGACACACACAATGTTGATTCGCTCTAGATTGGAAAAATTGCAGAAAAATAACTAAAGGTTGAGGCACGAGTTGTTGCTCATCCCAATAGTTTGTCCAATTGACTCCGGCAGTCTGCGGACGAGCCGGAGTCAAAAGCGGAAGTTCATTCTCGCCTGCGAAACGAAGAATACAACAGCAGAAGAATAATCGCGCGCTTGGTAAAACAATTCAAATTTATTTCGTTTTCTTACGTTTCGGCGGTTTTGTTCCGCCGTTCCCGCCCGAATATTTTTTAGCTCTGCTTTTTACGACTGTTTTCGCGGCGCTGCTTCTCGGCGCTTTTTCACGCTTTGGCGGTCGGCGGTCGCCGTCCTCGGCAACGTCATTCGGAACGGCAACGCGAACGTTTGCACGCTCGTTGCGAATGCGCGTGTTGCTCATTCCCTGCAAAACCTGCCTGGCGTATTCCGCCGGAACGTCAACCAGAGTAAAACGGTCGTAAACGTCAATCGCGCCGATTGCTTTGCCCGGAACGTCCGCTTCGTTGGCGATTGCGCCGACAATATCAGCCGGTCCGACGCGGTGATTGCGACCGACGCCGATAAACAAACGAACCATTCCGTCGGTGCCAAAACCCATTTGTTCGGGTTCGGGCGCGACTGCGACTTCGAGCGGTTTGTCTCCGCTTGCAATGAAAGAAGCGGCGGCGGCGATTTCAGCAAAATCGTAACCGCTTTCCTCCGCCAAATCTTCGACGAGCGACAAATGCAATTCCAAATCTCCTTCGGTCAGAGTTTTTAAAAGCCGCTCTTTGAACATCGCTACACGGCGGGCGGCGACATCAGCCTGCGAAGGCAGCTTCATCGGCTCGATTTTCTGCTTTGTATATTGCTCGATGTCGCGCTTCATCCGCTGCTGTCGCGGCGTGACGAACAATACGGCTTTGCCTTCGCGTCCGGCTCTGCCGGTGCGCCCGATGCGGTGAACATAGGATTCGGTGTCGCTCGGCATATCGTAATTGATGACCGTTGCTATGCGTTCGACATCAAGCCCGCGCGCCGCAACGTCCGTCGCAACGACGATTTCGACTTGTCCGTTTCGCAAACGTCGAATCAGAGCTTCGCGCTGCGCCTGATTCATATCGCCGTGCATCGCTTCCGCCGCATAACCGCGCGCCTGTAATTTAACGGTCAATTCGGCGGCTCCGACTTTTGTACGGTGAAATATCAGCGTGGCTTCGCCCGGCGTTGAATCGGCTTCTAAAAGTCTGCTTAGCGCATCGGTTTTTTGCGCTTCGGAAACGTTGATGTAAAGCTGCTGGACGGTAGGAACGGTTAAAGTTTTGCGCTCGATTTGAACATTCTCCGGCTCGTTTAAATAACGCTCGGCGATGCGGCGAATTTCTCGCGGCATCGTCGCCGAAAACAAAGCGGTTTGGCGCGTTTCGGGCGTGTGCGACAAAATCCATTCGATGTCGTCAATAAAACCCATACGCAGCATCTCGTCGGCTTCGTCGAGCGTGACAATTTTCAGATTGGATAAATCAATCGTCTCACGCCGCATATGATCCATAACGCGACCGGGCGTGCCGACAATAATTTGCACGCCGTTTCGGAGATGCCGGATTTGCTGCGAAATTGATTGCCCGCCGTAAACCGGCAGAGCGCGAACTTGTCCCAAATATTTCGAGTAAGTGTGAAACGCTTCGGCAACTTGGATGGCAAGCTCCCGCGTCGGCGTTAAAACGAGCGCCTGCACGCCTTTGTTTTTTACGTCGAGCCGCTCAAGTATCGGCAAAGCAAACGCCGCCGTTTTTCCCGTTCCGGTTTGCGCTTGTCCGACCATGTCTTTGCCCGCGAGCAAGAGCGGAATTGTTTTAAGTTGAATCGGCGACGGAGTTTCGTAGCCGACATCGTTGATTGCTTTGATTAATTCTTCGCTCAAGCCGAATTGCTCAAACGAGCTTTCATTTATTTCTTCCTGCATAGTGATAATTATATTTTCCCACAACATTATCCGAAACAGGCGATTTGATAAGTACGCTTTGTGACAAAATACATATCCGCTCGATAAATCTTCGGGTAGAATAAGCAAATGGCAAAAAAACCCGGTATTTTTCCAACGTTTTTTATTTCCGGTTTTGAATGTTCGACGTTTCTCTGGAAAGACAAAGGTCGGCGCAATCTCGTGGCGGAAACGCAGCACGACAAATATGTCCGCGAGGATTATAAATTGCTCTCGGAACTTGGCATCGCCGTTGCGCGGGAAGGAATTCCGTGGGCGTTTGTTGATAAAAACGGCGAATACGATTTTTCACCGATTGACCCGATGATCGAGGCGATGAATGAGTCTCACATTTTGCCGATCTGGGATTTATGTCATTACGGCTACCCGGACGATTTAGACCCGTTTTCGGATCAGTTTACCCAAAGATTTGCCGATTATTGCCGCGCCGCCGCCCGATATGTCACGCCTAAAATTCGCGCGCCGCATTACTTTACGCCGATCAATGAAATCACTTTTTTTTCTTTTATCGGCGGCGAATGGGGCTGGACGGCGCCTTATAAAAAGACGAAAGAAGATCGTTTCAAATTGCGTCTCGCGTTATGCAAAGCGGCGATTGCGGGCGCCAAAGCGATTCGTGAAGTCGCACCCGAAGCGAGGATGATTAACATTGATCCGCTCATTCAAGTCGTTGCGCCGCGCGACCGACCGGATTTGATTGAAGCTGCCAAACACGAAACGTTCGTTGATACTTTTTTGGCGTGGGACATTCTCTGCGGAAAAGAGCACCCGGAACTTGGCGGCGCGCCTGAAATTCTCGATATTGTCGGTGCAAATAATTATTCATTCGGGCAAATGGAATATCGCGAGCAAGGTCCACACGCCGCTTTAGAGCCGCACGACGACCGCATCAAACCGCTTTGCGATTTATTAAAATTGGTTTGGGAGCGTTACGGCAGACCGATGATAATCGGCGAGACGAGCGGGCTTGGCGAAGGACGCGCCGCGTGGCTCAAAGACGTGATGGAAGAATCGCTCGCCGCCGTTAATCAAGGAATGGATTTACACGGAATTTGTTTGTTTCCCGGCGTTGATATGCAGGATTGGCACACGGGCGAATGGCTGAACAACGGGATTTGCGATTTGCAGGATTGCGACGGAGATTTGCGCCGCGCTCCGGCTGAGCGTTATATTGCCGAGCTACGCCGCTGGCAAAAAGAACTAAATCGCGTCACGGTGCTTGACCCTGACCCGTTAAGCGATCCGGTTGAATTGCAGGACGTAATTGAAGCGGCAAAACGATTGCAAACAAAACCGGATGCCGATTGGAGCTAATCTGTTACATTGCTTGACAATTTTCGAGCCGCAAGCATAATGCAGCCTGCTCTAAATTAGATTCCTTAACCGAATATTGAAAGGATTTATCTTTGATTTAAATGAAAACAGCAAAATTTCTTTTGCCCGTTATTGCCTTATTTTTCCTTTTAAACTGTGCCGCATCCAAACCGGAAACCACCAAAGCCGAAAATGCTGTCACAACAATTGATTCGCAAAATGCAGCGGCTTCGGCAGCAGCAGAAACGGCTATTGATGGTTCTGCGACAATACAACAGGCTTCCGCTCCCGATGCGCTGGTAAAGGACTTATACAACGTTCACGGCAAAGATTACAGCAAAATCATGAACGGCAAAAGCCGCGTTTTATTGGACAAATATTTTGATAAAAATCTGGCGGATTTAATCTGGAAAGATTTAACCACTCACAAAGAAGAAGTCGGCGTCCTGGATTTTGATCCGTTTTATAACGCGCAGGATATAAGCATCAAAAAATTGACGGTCGCTACGCCGAAAATTCAAAATGACAAAGCCGAAGTGATTGTCAATTTTGAAAATTACGGTAACAAAGAGACGATTACTTATGCTCTCGTGAAACAAAACGCCGCCTGGAAAATCTCCGACATCAAATATAAAGACGGCAGCTTGCTTAAATATTTTAAAGACTACGCGAACAACAACGCTGCTCAAACTGAAACGGCGAACGCTAATTTTGAAGGAACTTATCAAGTCGGCGAGACGACGTGCACAGTTAAGCCCGTTAAAATGGCTTTTGAAGTACGTTGGGCAAAAGGAAGCGGAACCGAAATGTTCGTTTACGAACACCATGAAAACGACCGATATATTTATACTTCCGAAGGTAACGGCAAACGTATGAATATTTTCGCTCTTAACGAAAATTTCGACTCCGGCGAGTTCATTCGTGCCGACGGCAAACGATTTGCGGTTAAGAAGATCAAATAGACTCGAAAATTAAAGTATTGATGCTGGCTTTTTAATACTTGCTGATAAATTCCAATAAGAAGCGATGAATTTCATCGCGCGCTTTGCGAAACGTCTGCAAGCGCATTTCCTCATCTCCTTCAACTGCCGCCGGGTCTGCAAAGCTATGATGAATCAGTTTTGTGTGAGCCGGAAAATACGGGCAGTTTTCGCGCGCGTTGTCGCAAACCGTTATTACAAAATCAAATTCACGTCCGGCGAACTCCTCAACTGATTTTGAACGGTTTGTAGAAATATCAATTCCTATTTCTTTCAAAACTGCGATAGCTTCCGGTCTGACAATACTCGGTTTTGTTCCCGCGCTTTTAACGTCGCATTCGCCTTCGCCGATGTGTCTTAATAAGCCTTCAGCCATTTGGCTGCGAGCAGAGTTTCCGGTACAAAGAACTAGAACTCTTTTTTTCATCTTTCCTCTTTTAAAAGCCAGCGAAATAAAAAAACTGCGGCAATAGCTCCGGCAAATTGAGCAATTATAAACGGCGGCGCATCAACGCCGCGTATTCCGGCAAAAGTGTCGGTCATAGTTCGTGCCAGAGTAACTGCCGGATTTGCAAACGAAGTGGAAGACGTAAACCAGTAAGCTGAGGTTATGTAAGCGGCAACGGCAAAAGGCGCGACCGAGACGCGAAATTTAACGACGCTCAAAATCACCGCGAGCAATCCGAAAGTTGCTAAAAATTCGCTTAAAACCTGTGCGCTGCTGGTTCTGATTTTGCCCGAGGCAAAAAATAAGGGCATTTCAAACATCACGTTTGCCGTTGCCGTTCCAGTAAACGCGCCGCAAATCTGCATAAGCGAATACATCAACATTTCGCGCAATGAAATGTTTTTCTGCAAAAACCCTGAAAGGGTAACGACCGGATTAAAATGCGCGCCTGAAACGGGCGCAAAGGTCAAAATTAGAAAAACAAGACCAGTGCCGGTCGCCAGTGAATTTGCGAGCAAAGCGACGGCTTCGTTCCCATTTGCCAGCCGCTCGCCCATTATTCCCGAACCGACGACGACTGCCAGCAAAAAAGCCGTACCTAAAAATTCCGCAGTCGCGCGTTTGAACAAATTCGGTTGGTAACCGTTTCCACTCAATCGTTTAAACCTCTTTCAAGCCTTTTTCCAAATCGGCAATGATGTCGTCAGCGTTTTCAATTCCAACCGAAAGACGAAGCAAACCGTCCGGTATTCCGGCTTTGCATCGTGCTTCGGCGGAGATTGCAGCATATGTCATTGAAGCCGCAGGCTGAATAATAGTTTCAACGCCGCCGAGCGAAGTTGCCAGCGTGCAAAGCCGCAAATTATTCACCAAACGATGCGCCCCGCCGAGACTACCGACATCAAACGCAATCATTCCACCCCCACCGCGCATTTGTTTTCGCGCCGTTTCATATTGGGGATGTGAATCTAAACCTGGATAGAAAACCGAAACCACTTTTGGATGTTGCGCCAACACATTCGCGACAGCAGATGCGTTTAAATTATGGCGTTCCATTCTAATGGCAAGCGTTTTAATTCCGCGCAAAACCAGCCACGCAACTTGCGGCGCGATGCCGCCGCCAAAAAGTTTTGCCGCATAGGTTTTGACTTTGTTTATCGTTTCCTGTTTTCCGACAAGAACGCCCGCCGTCAGATCGCTGTGTCCGCC
>DASWLV010000076.1:0-19578 GCA_036400075.1 Pyrinomonadaceae bacterium | reverse complement strand
CCTTTTCTACCCACCGAAAATACTTAACTGTGAGTACCACACTATTAGGACACTACCGAAATTCGCTTTAACTTGCGCTTTCTTTTTCATTTTTGGCAATCTTAGAAAAATGAAAATTGCCGCCGAATCGCGCCGAAAAATCGAAGAATTTTTCCGCATTTACTTTAAAGACGAGGATTTGATTTTGCCCGAATTCAGCATTTACTGCGGTTTTTGGGCGCGCGCAATTTGCCGTGCATTCAAAATCAGCGGCATCACGCTCGGCAGACGCATTTTTATTGATCCGGCTTTTGTCACAATTAATCTCGCCGAAGGAAAAATCTATGCTCCGTTTGAATTAATCGTCCACGAGGCGACGCACGTTTTGCAATATGCGAGAGAAGGTTTTTTCGGGTTTTTAACGGGCTATCTGAAAGAATGGCTCGCTTTCCTGCGCGAACAGGGAAAACGCGATGTGCAAACTCGCTGGCAAGCGTATTACGCCATCAAACACGAGGCGGAAGCGCGTGAGGCGGCAACGGCTTACGTCGAATGGAAAACCGGGCTTGCCAAAGCAAAAAAGGAAAGCCCGGAGATTGAGCAAATCTGATTCGGCTTTCCTTTTTCCGTCAAAAACTCTTTACTCTTCCGTGATTTCAAAATTAACCATCTCTTTTTTTACTTCTTCGAGCGCGATTCTGGTCGGTTTGTGTTTGGCGGCGTCCATTCCGACGCGCGGGCGCGCATTGCGTTGAAGCTGCTTGCTGCGCTGCGCTGCGACTAAAATCATTCGGTATTTCGAATCCATTACCGGCGGTCGTTTTTGTTCGTTTCCATCAAGATTTTCGTTTTCTTGCATAATCATATCTCCAATAATTAAATTTCAAATTAAGCTCAAAAAAATAGCGTTTAATCGTTTTTCGGAAAAGTATCCAAAACTTGTTGCGCCGCTTCCCTCATCCGCCCGGCGCGGGCGCGTTCGGCGTAAAAAATCGCGGCAAGCTGCGCAAAGGCACGTTCTTTTTCATCGTTGACAATCATATAATCGAATTCGGTAAAACGCCTGATTTCGTCCGGCGCGTTTTTCAACCTGACGGCTAAAACTTCCGGCGCGTCCGTTCCGCGCCTGATTAAACGCTCGCGCAGAGTTTCAAAATCCGGCGGCAAAATAAAAACCGAAACCGATTCGGGCATCAAACGCTTGATGCTCTCTGCGCCCTGCACATCAATTTCCAAAATCACATCGCGCCCGAGCAGCAATTCTTTTTCCACTTCGCCGCGCGAAGTCCCGTAAAAATTGCCGTGAACATTGGCATATTCGAGAAATTCGCCCACCGCAATCAGATTTTCAAATTCTTGAACACCAACAAAATAATAATGCTTTCCGTGTATTTCACCCAGCCGCGGCTGTCTGGTGGTGAACGAAATAGAATAACCGATATCAGGCACTCGATTCAAGATTTCACGAATCAAAGTGCCTTTGCCGCCGCCGGAAGGCGAGCTGATTATGAATAAATTACCTTTCATCAGTTATCAGTTATCAGTTATCAGTTATCAGTTATCGCTTGTTTTGCTGATAACTGATAACTGATAACTGATAACTGTTACTCGACGTTTTGCACCTGCTCGCGGATTTTCTCGATTTCGGCTTTTACGACGAGCGCGGCTTCTTTGATTGTGATGTCTGTCGCTTTGGACAAAATCGTGTTTCCCTCGCGGTTTAATTCCTGCGTTAAAAAATCGAGTCGCTTGCCGATTTCGCCCTCTGATTCGCAGATTTCACGAAACTGCGAGATATGACTTTTCAGTCGCGCCAATTCTTCGGAAACATCGCTCCGCTCGGCTAAATAGGCGACTTCCTGCGCCAGACGCGCTTGATCCAATTCGATTTGCGAGTCGGATTTGGCGAGCAAATCGGTAATTTTTTTCTGTAAACGCGCGCGGTAGTTTTCCGTGATGCTTACGGCATTAGGTTCAATGACGGCGATTTGTCGCTCGATTTCCGCAAGACGCGAAAACATCTCGATTTTTAACGCTTCGCCTTCGATTTCGCGCATTTGCTCAAGCTCGGTCAAAGCCAATTCGAGCGCGGCTTCGATTCCGTTTTGCGTTTCGGTGTCAAGCTCATCCTTCGCAGTTTGCAAAACACCCGGAAGGCGCGCGATGACGTTTAGATCCGGCTCGCCCGAAAGCGAAAATTCCTGCCGCAATTGACTTAAAGCCTGCAAATACCCGGCAATCAGCGGGCGGTTTAATTCGTAAGCGATTTCGCTTGTGCGTTCGAGTGAAAGCGTCACGTCAACTCGCCCGCGCGAAAGTCTGGAAGAAATTTGCCGCTTTAAAACGGCTTCCAGCGATTGCAGCTCTGAGGCGAGCCGCAGATGCACATCAAGAAAACGATTGTTTACTGTTTTTAATTCGACGGACGCCGCGTAATTCTCGCCTGAAGACGCGCCGCGCCCGAACCCGGTCATTGATTTCATTTTTTTTAGTTATCAGTTAACAGTTATCAGTTATCAGTCTTTGTTAACTGCTAACTGTTGACTGATAACTGTTTCAAATTGCAATTCGTACAGCCTACGATAAATACCGTTTTTCACCAAAAGTTCTTCGTGTGATCCCATTTCGGCGATTCTGCCGCGTTCCATAACCACGATTTTATCGGCGCGGCGAATGGTTGACAATCGGTGCGCGATGACGATTGCCGTGCGGTTTTCCAGCAAATTTTCAAGAGCCTTTTGAACCAGCCGCTCGCTTTCCGAATCCAGAGCAGAAGTTGCTTCGTCCAGAATCAAAACCGGCGCGTCCGACAAAACGGCTCGCGCGATTGCTAATCTTTGTCTCTGCCCGCCGGAAAGAAAAATGCCGCGCTCGCCGACGATTGTGTCGTAGCCATCGGGCAAATCGGCAATAAATTCGTGCGCGAAAGCGACTTTTGCCGCGCGTTCGATTTCCGCTTCGGTCGCGTCGGGTTTTCCGTAAGAAATGTTGTAGCGAACCGAATCGTTGAAAAGCACGGTTTCCTGCGTGACGACGGCGATTTGTTTTCGCAGGCTGTCGAGCTTTGCGTCTCGAATATCGGTTTTGTCCCATAAAATCGCGCCTTCGGAAACGTCGTAAAAACGCGGAATCAATTTGGTCAGAGTTGATTTTCCGCCGCCCGATTCGCCGACGAGCGCCACGATTTTTCCGGCTTCGATTTCCAGATTTACGTCGCGCAAAATCGTTTTGTGTTCTTCTTTGTAGTTGAAAGAAACGGTTTTTAACTCAATTTTTTCGCGCAAAGGCTTTAGCTCGACAGCATCCGGTTTTTCAGGAAGCGCAAGATTTTCGTCCATTACTTCCCAAACGTGACGCGCGGCGGCGAAACCTTGTTCGAGTGAATTGTGCAGCCGCGACAATTTCCGCAACGGGTCGTAGCAGCTAAAAAGATACAGCAGAAACGTGAGAAACTGAGTCGAATCAAGTCTGCCGGCAAACACTTCGCGCTGCCCGAAATAAAGCAGCGCGACAAAGCTCAAAACGCCGACAAGTTCGATTGTTTGCGGCGACAGAGAAGCAATTTTCGCCGAACGCAAATTTGCTCGTTTAATCAGTTCGGCAACGGCGGAAAATCTTTGTTTTTCGCGTTCTTCGGCGCGAAACGCTTTGACGACCGTGTGATTGGAGAGCGATTCCTGCGCCGTGTCGGTCAGTATTTTGCTGCCTTCAAGCGATTCGTGTGCCAGATTTCTTAAAGCTTTCGAGAATTTTGCGGTTAAAATGCCAATGACCGGTGCGACGAGCATTGCGCCCAAAGTTAAACGCCAATTAAAAAAAAGCGCCGCGCCGAGAAAGCAAAAGAATTGAATGCCTTCGCGCAGCATATCGCGGATTGTCGCCGAAACCGTCAATTCAATCGCCGCTGCGCTCGTCACAAGACGCGAAACGAGAAAATTCGTCCGGTGTTTTTCAAAAAACGAGGCTGATTGTTTGAGCAGATGCGAGTATAAATCCAGCCGAAGCTGAAAAACGGCGCTTTGCCCGATGCGAGCCATCAAATACTGCGCGAAAAAATCAGCGACCGCTTTGAAAATCGAGAAAGCCAGCAGAAAAGCGGCGATTGTCGCCCAAGCCTCAATGCCGGATTCGGGAATATAATCTTGCAGATTGAACAGCGTCTCGGAGCGTTTGGCGGTTTCGCCGCCTACTGCCAGCGCTTGGTTAAAAACCGGAACAATCAGCGCCAGACGCGCGCTTTCGAGCAAACCGACCGCCGCCATCGCCGCAAAAGCGACAATGAAAATGCCCAGATGCGGTTTTAAATATTTTAATAAGCGGCGAAAATCCTGCATTTGTAGAAAACTAAACTTTAACGAGCGCGAGAAGATAGCGTCAAGGCAGGCGGAAAATTAAGGTTTGAAATTCTTTTGTGAAACCGTAATGTGAAATAATATTTCAATGAGGTTACAGACAAAGTGAAACAAGTTATTTTATTTCTCACCATTTTACTGACGGCGCAAATTGCTTACGCGCAAAATACGTTTAAAGCCATTATCAAAAACGAAGAGACGAAAGAAGCAGTTGCGGGCGCAAAGGTTTCAGTCAAAGACACGGAAATTTCAGCGACTACGGATGCAAACGGCAGAGCCGAATTAGCAAACGTTCCAGATGGCGAGCAAATTATTGAAATATTTTCCGCCGGTTACGAAACCAAAGAATTAAAATCTGCTTTTCCGCTTGCAGATCAAAGCGAAAGAACCGTTTTTATCCGAGTCACCAATGAAATCGGCGAAGTCGTCATTACGACAACGCGAACCGGGCGGGAGATTGACGACGTGCCGACGCGCGTCGAGGCGATTGACGAAGAAGAAGTGGACGAAAAAAGCAGTATGCGTTCGTCGAACGTTTCGATGATTCTCAATGAAAGCACCGGAATCAAGGTTCAGCAAACGTCCGCCACTTCCTACACGCAAACGATTCGCATTCAAGGGCTTGATGGCAGATACACGCAAATTCTGAAAGACGGTTTTCCGGCGTTCGGCGGTTTTTCCGGCAGCCTCAGTTTGTTGGACATTCCGCCGCTTGATTTGAAACAGGTGGAAATTATCAAAGGTCCTGCGGCGACTTTTTACGGCGGCGGAGCGATTGCCGGTGTCATCAATTTTGTCAGCAAAGAACCGGAAAACGAGCCTGTCACGTCAATGATTTTTAATCAAACATCGGCGCTCGGAACGGATTTTTCTATTTTTAATTCCCGAAAATTCAGCCGTTTCGGTTATACGTTTTTAGGTTCAATTAATTATCAAAAAGAATACGACGTTGACGATGACGATTTTACAGAGCTGCCGAGAACGAATTCGTTTAATATCAATCCGCGCGCATTCTTTTATCTCGACGAAAAAACTCGGTTGATGATCGGAAATTCAACGACGTATCAAAATCGTAAAGGCGGCGACGTTTTCGTTATTCGCAATCGGGCGGACAATTTTCATCAATATTTTGAAAACAATAATTCGCTTCGCAACATTACGACTTTTCAGTTTGACCGCGATTTTTCAGGCGGCAGACGAATCGTCGCCAAGCAAAGCATCGCTTTTTTCAACCGGGAAATCGAAATTCCCGATTATCGGTTCAAAGGTCGTCAATTCAATTCATACACCGACGTTTCGTATTTTCACCCGATTAAAAATCACGCGCTCGTTTTCGGCTTTAACGCGGTTTACGACCAATTTAAGGAAAAACAAGCGAGCTTGAATTTAAATCCGCGCAACGAAACGCGCGCAACATTCGGCGGATATGTTCAGGATAATTTCAATATTACCGATAAACTTTCCATCGAGGCGGGATTCCGGCTCGATGCGGTCAGAGATTACGGCGCGTTTGCGCTCCCGCGCGTGTCGCTGCTCTACAGATTTACGGACAATCTGAGCAGCCGTTTGAGCTTCGGTTTGGGCTACAAAACTCCGAGCATTTTTACGGAGGAAGCCGAAATGCTGCTTTTTCAAAACGTCCTGCCGATTGGCAATCGTTTGAAAGCCGAGCGCAGTCTGGGCGGAACTTTCGACGTAAATTACCGCAACACGATTGGCGAAAAGTTTTCCTATTCGCTCAATCAAATGTTTTTCTACACGGAAATTGATAATCCGCTCGTTTTGTTGGGATTAGGTAATGGAGCATTCAGCTTTGATAACGCAGACCGGAGTGTTAAAAGTTCCGGTTTTGAAACAAACGTCCGGCTTTCTTACGACATTGTAAAGTTGTTTGCCGGTTACACTTTTACGAATGCGAAAGCTGGTTATCTTGCGGGCAATCAATTTCTGCCGCTGACGCCGAAAAGCAAACTGAATTCGGCGCTGTTGTTTGAAAAAGAGGAGAATTTCAAAATCGGTTTTGAAGCGTATTACACGGGCAGGCAGTTTTTGAGCAATCGTTTTAAGACGAAACCTTTCTGGGTTTTAGGCATTTTCGGCGAAAAGAATTTCGGCAAATTCAGTCTTTTCGTCAATGCCGAAAACATCACCGATACGCGCCAAAGCCGTTTCGGAACGGTCGTTTTCCCGCCGCATCAACGCCCGACTTTCAGCGAAATTTACACTCACACCGAAGGGCGAGTTTTTAACGGCGGAATTAAAATCAGACTTTAAAAGCGAAAAAATGCCGATTGACATTGCCAGAGAAACAAAGTCGTTACATACTATTTTGTCGGCTGATTTAATAAGCCCTGCGAGTCAAGAATCAAACCTTTTCTGTGTCCTTTGCGTAAAACCTTTGCGTTCTTTGCGGTTTAATTCTGAAGCAAAACTTAATCGCAAAGGGCGCAAAGGTTATCGCAAAGGACGCAGAAGGAATTGCCAGTCCCGGATTCGCATTAGCAACGGTAATTCGGGCAGCGGGCAACAGTCCGACTTATAAACGGCATCAAGGGATGTAGTCACTCTCTCGGTCGAATAATCCAAAACAAAAGGCATCGCAATTATGAAAACAAGCAGTAAACTTGAAGTTCGCAAAGCTCATTCGGTATTTTGCATTTTTTGCACACTTCTCGCCGCGTTCGTGATGGCGGCTTTGTTAAGCGTTTCTGTCGTGGCGCAATCGGACGTTCCGCGCAAAACCGTCGCGGTCACTTATCCGCTCGGCGAGGAAATCAACGTGCAATTTCGCGGCACAACCCGTTTTCCGCGTCTGCGCGGTTCGGCGTCGGTCAAACGAATGAACAAAAGCGGGACGAAAGTTGAGCTTTCGCTCGATAATATGCCCCGACCTTACGAGCTTGGCGCGGCGTATACGACTTTTATCGTCTGGGCGATTACGCCCGAAGGCAGAGTTGATAATCTCGCCGAAATTAAACGCCGCACGGGAACTCTTTTCGATACGCGAATCGTCGCCACGACGCCTTTGCAGACTTTTGCTTTAATTGTCACCGCCGAGCCGCATTATCTCGTCAAAGAACCTTCGAAAGCGGTGATTTTGGAAAACATCTCGCCCGCCGGAAACGTAGCTTCGGTCGTTAATGTGCAGTATTTCGGCAACTCTTCGGATTATTTCCGCGATCCGCGCGTGCCTGAAATTGCCGAAACAGATTATGTCCGCACACCGGTTTCGCTTTTGGGCGCACGTCAGGCGATAAATCTGGCGAAATATTCCGGCGCAGAGCGCGATGCAACCGTCGAGTTTGAATACGCGCAAAAATCTCTCGAACAAGCCGAAACCGCTTATCGCGGCAATCAACCGGAAGATCAGGTTGACATTTTAGCCAGACAGGCAATCGCCGCCGGCGCAAGAGCCGAAGAAACTGCAGTCATTCGCAAGGACGCGCGCGAAAAACGCAATGAAGCCCAGCGCCGCGACGCCGAAGTTCGCAAGGCGGAAAACAAAGCCGAAGACGCCGCGCGTCAGGTGCAGGAGCTTCAGGACGAGCTTAACCGCGAACGCCGGGCGCGTGAATTGTCGGAACGCGACGCCGGAAATTATTCAAAAGTGATTACGGATTTGCGCTCGGAAAATCAGCGCCTGCGCGATGAACTTTCCAAGCTGCGCGGCGAATCGGAAGACGCCAAATTGCGGCTCGCCCGAATGGAAGGTGAGCGTCAGGCGATGGAAGCGCAGCGGCAAACCGAAGAACGCCTTCAGCGAATCCGCGACGCGCAGCCGGTTTTAAAACAATCGCTCAAACAATTCGGCGCGGTGCGCGACAACGGGCGGGGAATCGTTTTAACAATTCCCGAACTCGCTTTTACCAATCCGCGCGAAGCCAATCTAACCGCCGCAGCCGACGGCAAATTGCAGCAGCTCGCGCAGCTTTTAGCCAATAACCCGGATTATCGAATGGTTATCGAAGCGCACACCGACGATAAAGGAAACCCGGACGAACTGATGACTTTAACGCAGGAGCGCGCCAAAACGTTTGCCGATAAGCTGGTTTCATTCGGCATTCCGCAATCGCGGCTCCAAGCCAACGGCGCGGGCGCGACTTTCCCGCTCGTCCCGAACACGACAAATGCCAATCGCGCGAAAAATCGCCGCGTTGAAATCACGTTGTTCGTAATCGAAAATTCAAATGCTGACTCACAAGCGAGCCAGTAAAAAAAATGAAAACAAAAAGCGCAGTCGCACGAAGATTATTTTCGTGCGACTGCGCTTTTTTCATGGTTAAATTGTGTTATGAAGCTCGGATTTGACAGAATTTTACAAGCCGAACAAGCCGTTTATCTCGACAAATTATTGCCCGTTAACACAGGCGTTTTGGCGGAGATGGAGCAGTTTGCGGCGGAGCAAGACGTGCCTATCTCCGACAAAGAAACCGCTCTTTTTCTGGAAACGACGGCGCGCGCAATCAAAGCAGCGAAGTGTTTGGAAATCGGAATGGCAATCGGTTATGGAGCGTTTTTCCTGTTGCGCGGAATGCCGGAAAACGGAACGGTGACGGCGATTGAGTTGAGCGGCGAAAGAATCAATCAAGCTGAGGATTTTTTAATGCGAGCCGGTTTGCGAGAACGAGTCGAAATCAAACAAGGAGCCGCTCTGGAAGTTTTGCCGGAACTTTCCGCCGAAACCTACGATTTGATTTATCTCGACGCCGTTAAAGAAGAATATTCGGAGTATCTCGAAAAATCGCTGCCGCTTTTAAAAACCGGCGGCGTCATTTTAGCCGACAATGTTTTGTGGGGCGGGCAAGTCGCCGGAAAAGTGCGCGAGGAAAGATACAAAAATTCGACCTGGGCTTTGCGTGAATTCAACGAAAAATTTGTCAATCATACGCAGCTTCGCGGTCAAATTCTGCCAATCGGCGACGGTCTGGCTTACGGCGTCAAAATTGAATAGAACGAACAGCTTAATTTTGCTAAACAAATAAAAAAAGAGGCGAACTTTGATTCGCCTCTTTTCTAAATTAGAAATTGATTCTAGTTTGATTTTTCGCCGGTGAAAGTAATCGGCGGTAGTCCCGGACCAGCTAATGTTCCGGTTATTTTATTGCCGTCAATCACGCCTTCGATTTTGAGTTCCATTGATTGTCCCTGCACCTCGACGCGCGCCGTTCCGACGATGTTTTTGCCGCTGACTTTTCCCTTTTCGATTTTGCCGCCGCCCATCATTGAATTCAGCGAACCCGAAAAATCGCCGCCGGTTTGCGTCAAATCCATTGTGATCGGAAGTTCCTGACCGCCAGCATTCGCCGTTAGATTCCATTTGCCGGAGACGTTAGCGGCAGGAGCAGAGTTCATCTCGACTTTTTGCGCCAGCGTGACGGTTTTCGGATCAACCGTGATTTCCTCCAAACGTTTGGCGACTTCGGGCGTCATTGATTCCTGAAAACGCCCGCCGAGATGTTTCGCCAAAAACTTTTCGGCTTTGGCAAACATCGCCATATTGTTGACCGGACGCGCAAAACCGTGTCCTTCGTCCGGCGCGACCATATATTCGACGGGAAAACCGCGCTCGCGCAGGGCGATGACGATTTGGTCGCTTTCGCGTTTATTAACGCGCGGGTCGTTTGCGCCCTGCACGACGAGCAGCGGCGTTTTAATTTTTGCGACGTGCGACAAAGGCGATTGTCGTTCAATTTGCGCTTTGCCTTCCGGCGTGTTCGGATCGCCCATTCGTTTGTAAAAAATGGTTCGTCCGGCTTCCCAATACGGCGGAATCGTTTCGAGCAGAGTTCTCAAATTCGACGGAGCGACAATCGCCACCGCCGCCGCGTAAAGCTCCGGCGTAAACGTAACGCCGGCGAGCGTCGCGTAACCGCCGTAACTGCCGCCCATAATTCCGACTCGTTTCGGATCGGCAATGCCTTGCTCGACCAAATATCTGACGCCATAGGTCAAATCGTCCTGCATTTTTTGACCCCATTCGTTGTTTCCGGCGTTGAGGAATTTTTTGCCGTATCCGGTCGAGGCGCGGAAATTCGGCTGCAAAACGGCGTAGCCGCGATTTGCCAGAAACTGCGCCATCGAGTTGTAGCCCCAAAAATCGCGCGCCCAGGGTCCGCCATGCGGAACGATAATGGCGGGCAGGTTTTTCGCCGCCGCGCCTTTCGGCAAAGTCAAAAACGCCCGAATTTCCATTCCGTCCGACGATTTATAACGGACGGCTTTCATCGGCGACAGAGCTTCGCGCGGAAGTTTTTCGCGCGATTTGTACTGAAGCGTCAATTTTTTATTTCTGCGATCGAACAGATAAACTTCGCCCGGTTCGACATCGCTGTTGGCGGCAACCAGCCACAGATTTTCGTCTTTCGTCGAAGATACGAAATTGATGTCTCTGTTTGGCAGCTTGCCCTGGATGAATTTGTAAGCGTCTTCAAAATCTTTGTTTTTGAAGTAATACCGCACGCGCTCGTCGTTGTAAGTTGTGGCAACGATCTCGTCGGTTACGTCGGAAAATGCCGCTCCGCCGAAATCAACGCGCTTCATCGGATCGGTTTCCACCAATTCTTCTTTTCCCGTAGCGACATCGAGCAAAACAAGCTGCGCCAAATCGGGATTGCCTTTATTCGTCGTCAGATAAACTCGCTTGTTGTCTTTGTGAAAACGCACCGGCGAGCAGCTTTCAAACACGCTGCAAGTATAAATTACGCGCGGCTTCTCGCCATCGAGAAGAAGAATCTCAGTATCGCCGCTTTGGGGAACGCGCATCGCAATCCGCATTTTGTCGGCGTTGTCGAAAATTACGCCCTGCAAGCGGTCTTTGTTTTCCATCACGAGCGTTCGCTCGCCGGTCGAGATTTTCACTTTATAAACGTCGTGCCACGCTTTGTCGCGCTCGTTCAGCCCGACGTAAATCACGTCCGGGTCGGTTTCCGGCACGCCGTAAATAAAGGCGCGGACGTTTTTGGCTTCGGTCAAGTTGCGCGCCGTCGGCACTTCCGCGCCCGTTGCCGGAGATTCTGCCGGATTAACGGCATAGACGTTAAAATTTTCGTCGCCGCCTTTGTCCTGCACAAACAAAATATATTTGCCGTCTTCCGACCAGAAATAGTTTGAAACCGGGCGGTCGGTACGGTTTGTCAGCGGGCGCGCTTTATCAAAAGGCTCGTCTGCTCTTTTTACCCAGATGTTCATCGTACCTTTGAGTGGTTTGCGAAAGGCGATGAATTTGCCGTCGGGCGAGATTTGCGCTCCGGCGATTTCCGGGTTGTCAAAGAAAATCTCGCGGTCAATCAGCGGCGGCATTTGAGCCTGCGCATTGTTGTTCGGAATTGTCAGAAACACGGCGCAGAAAATAACGCCGAGAACAAAAAACTTTACATATTGATGCATTTTAAACTCCTGTGTTGTCGAGAACTGTAGGCTATTTTAAATTACGGCAGGCTGAGTGTAAATGTTCGTTGTCGGATTGTAAAATTTCCAGGAAGTTGGAATTTTCGATTTTTCAGCAAATTTAATCGGCGAAAAGCATTCCCGACCAATGCTGTTTGCGAAACTTGCTTTCAGTCCAAAAATTTTCGAGCAGATTTATTTTCGGTCTGCTATTTTCATCCGGTAAAACGATGCCGACGACATCGTAGCGAAACGCTCCTTCAATTCGGAAAATGCGGCGATAAGCGCGCGCCGCCCGTGTAATCTGACGTTGCTTACGCAAATCAACCGCCTGTTCCGGGGCGGCAAAATCATCCGAGCGGCGCGTTTTTACTTCGAGGAAAACCAGCGTTTCTCCGTCATAGGCAATCAAATCAATTTCAGTGTTGATCAAAGCCCCGCGACGATTTCTGCCGACCGGAACGACGAAATTTGCCGCGACCAGCCGAAAGCCTTTGCGCGTTAAAAATTCCGCCGCCATTTGTTCGCCCAAATTTCCGAGTTTTTTGGAGGCGTTTTCCTGCGGAGTTGATTCGTCTGTAAAATCAAAAATACGAAACATCTTGCAATGCGAAATTTAGTCTCGTTTTTCTTTAACGCCAAGCCGTTATTTCTGATTGTTTTGCTGCAAAAAAACGTGAGCTTTCAAAATCAAAGTCGCGCTCGGCGCGTGCGTAATTTCGCCGCGCAAAACTTTTTCGACCGCTTCTTTTAACGTTACTTTGATGCCTTTGATATTTTCCGAACCTTCCTGTTCGGGTTCTTTGAATTTTAATTTGCGCGCGAGAAATTGATGAGCCTGCGAATTGACAATCGAGGTGTCAACATCCATCACGCCGAATTCGTGCCATTCTTCGGCTTCGATGCCTAATTCTTCGTGCGCTTCTTTTTTAGCGGATTGGAGCGGCGTTTCGCCTTTCTCGATTCCGCCCGCGATAACTTCCACGCATTCCTGTTCGAGAGCGTATCTGTACTGCGTCGTTAAATAAACGTTGCCGTCTTCATCGAGCGGCAAAACATTGACGCCCGGTTTCATTTTAATTGTCTGGTAAGAACCGTCCGAACCGTCCGGTTTGATAACTAAGTCCTCAATCACCTCAAAAAACTCGCACTCGAATTTTTGAGCGGTTTCTTTTATCGTCCACTCGCCTTTTTTCTTCATAATTTCAAATTAAAAAAGCCGGTAAACTTCCGGCTTTGATTGAATTTCGTGGTGTCGAGGGCGGGAATCGAACCCGCACGCCCCTAAAGGCGCAAGATTTTAAGTCTTGTGCGTCTACCTATTCCGCCACCCCGACACAAGATAAGAAAATAGCACGACGCGCGCCTTTTTGTCCAAAATTGATATTTGCAGCGAAAATTTGCCTTTGAGGGCGGTTTGTTATCAATTCTATTAAAAATCCGGGATGGTGTTTTCCGGCTCTGGCTTCATTATTTCAAAAGCTAAGTCAGTAAGATTGCTCGCTTTTGCTGTTTCTAAACCTCAAATTTGAGTTACAAAGCAGCATAACGGAGTTTTCAGTAAATATTCGTTTGGAGATAATTGTTGTATTCGATATTGATTGCTTCGTAACACTCGCAAGTGAATTCTTCCAAACCTGCTCTGTTTTCAATTGTAATAATTCCTCTTTGATTGCTGATAAGCCCTGCGTCTTTGAGCGAAAGGATGGCAATTGTAACGCCGGGGCGATGTACGCCGAGCATTTGTGCAATAAATTCCTGTGTAATGTGTAATTCGTTTCCGTTTGTTCTGTCATGGCACATCAACATCCATCTTGCCAGACGCTTCTCAATTCGATGGTGAGAGTTACAGGATACGACTTGAGCCACCTGTGTCAGATAAGCGAAAGTAAATCGCCATATCAATATATCTAAACCGCTGTTCTGCTCCAACGCTGCTCTGAATTTATCTGCTTTCATCCGCAAGCTGTAGCCCGGCAGTTGAATATGTGTGGAACGAGGCGATGTTTTATTTAAGAGCGCAATCTCGATTCCCGAACAACCTTCTCTGCCGATTACTCCAGCTTCGACACTGAATCCATCTTTAAGAGCAGTGACTTGTGAGATAACACAATTTATCGGGAAATAAATGTCTTTAATAATCTCGCCCGGCTCTTGAATAGGATCGCCGATCTGCATTTTTACTTGTTCGAGGTCAGGCAGTAATCGTTTGTATTCTTCTTCCGGCAAACGAGCTAAAAATTGATTGCCGATTTCCGACAGAGCAACAGGCTGCATTTAATGTTCATCTTATTATTTAAAGTTTGTTGAATCGAACAATCATCACAATGAAAAATTATCAGTTTTGACAAGCGACAATTGTGGAATCAGAAAAGGGACGAATGGATAATATCACAAAAATGTGATGGCAATAAATATGTCGCTCAAAAGGTTATTGTTCTAAAGCATATACTGTAATGTTAGTTTATGCGCTTTAATATCTATCCAAAACTCGTAAATCTGATTTTTAAATAATTGGCAAGTGTTTTTCAGAGAACAGAAAAATAGTATTGCCTCTGAATCTATTTAGAAAAATCATAGTTGGAAAACAGATTAAAAAAGAAAAACCCGCTTGGATTTTGACATCCAAGCGGGTGTTTTTTTCGTCGTGGTTGATTACTAACTAACTAAGTAGCTACCGAACTAACTAACTAACTAACTAAGCAACTAACTAAATAGCTACTGAACTAACTAACTAACTAATCAATTAACTATCTAACTAACTAACTAACAACCACTGACTGTTTACATAATACCAAAACGGGTTTTTGAATGCAAGAAGAGATCTGAGTTTACTCCAAATTAAACACCAAAATTATTCATTCCATTTTTCACTGATTCCAAACCCAAAAAGTTATCCGAAACTGTCTTGCAAGTTGATTCAGAAGCCGTAAACGAGCTTATTCTAAGGAACAAGCGTATAAAATGAAAGCCGTGAGGCTTATAAAATCCTCACGGCTTTTGTTTTTATTTATGAGTAACTAAATTCTCTAAATTCTGTTTGTTGTTTGGTCATTGCGGACAGTTCGATTATCGTCTTGAACTACGACCGGGCGCTTTTTCGGTAGTAAGCCAGCTAAACCGAGCAGACCAAGCAAGCCGATCCATCCCCAATCTGTATCATTATCGCGTTCAACTGTTCTTGTCTCAGTTCTTGTAGCTCCTGTTGCATTGCCGTTATTATTCTGAGCGGATGCGGAAACACCCGTCAAAATCATCAGACATAAAACCAATGCCGAGATACGAGCCAACCTAAATAAGTTAAATAGTTTCATAATCATTCTTCTCCCGTTTTTGAAGTCGCTACACTCAAAATGAATGCAGCAACATTAATCCCCATGCCCGTTCGCAGTTAAAAGCGGATGCTTTCAATGCATTCTTGTTGCTTTTCCATATACTCGCAACTTTAATGCCATTACCGGCTTTATTTAACCAATATTCATTAGCGTCGGTTAAAATAATCAAATAGCTTTTCCATCCAGCGTTTAAAACTCTCCAAAGCAACAACCCACATATTGCCCTCCAGATAACAAATCCTTTTATCAAATATTTTATTCAAGAGCTTATTTTCTGTCTGTTTGATAGATGACTTATTTCAATAACGGATTAATAACAATCTTCCGAAACTCTCTTGTAAGCTGATTCTGAAGTCGCAAATAAGCAAATTAAAGAAGCCGGGTATCGAATGGATTTTTAGAAATTGCTTTGAAAATAGACGCGAAAATTTGCGTTTGATGACGGTTTGCTGCAATATTTTCGGCGACGGGGAAAGTATATCTGGTTTTCAGTTTATGGAAAATTGGGCGTGGATTTTGTGGACGATTCTCGGTGTTTTGCTGATTGTGGCGGAAGTATTTACCGCCGGATTTGTTTTGTTCGGGTTTGGGATTGCGGCTCTGGCGGCGGCGTTTGCCGGATTAATCGGTTTCGGTGTTTCCTTTCAATTTCTGATTTTCCTCATTGTTTCCGTTGTTTTGACCGCGCTTTCGAGAACGATTTTGGATAAATATTTTACCCATTCGCAGGAATTGAAATCCGGCGTTGACAGTTTGCCGGGTCAAATCGGGACGGTCGTTTCGGCGAGCAAAGGCGCGCTCAAAAGCGGAGAAGTCAAGGTTTACGGCTCGGTTTGGACGGCTTATCCGGCGGAAGGCGAAGAATCTTTAACCGAAGGCGAGCGAGTTGAAATCGTCCGCGTGCAAGGTGCTTCCGTTTATGTCAGAAGAATAGACGACCGTTTGCCCGAATGGAGAAAGCCTGCCGCTTTGCCCGGTGAAAATTCTCAAGAGATAAAATAGGGTTTAAGGGGTTAGAGCATAGCGCGTATAAAGGGGAATTAAAAAATCTACGCGCTTTCGACCGCACACCCTGTGCCCTAAATTAAGATTATTCAAACGATAGCGGTATGATTTCGACCGTTTCGGTTTCCGGCGCGGGCAAATCGTCGCCTTTGAAACGAGCGAGAATGACGGTGATGTTGTCTTCGCCGCCGCGAGCATTGGCTTCGCGAACCAGCTCGTTGCAGGCTGCGGTTAAATCTTCGCCGGCGCGCTGCACGAATTCGAGCAAATCTGCCGCGTTCAGTTTATTCGAAAGACCGTCGCTGCACAGCAGCAAAACATCGTCGCGTCGCGGTTCAAAACTGCAACCGACCGGATAAATCTCGCTCTGCGCGCCGAGGGCTTGCAGAATCACGTTTCTGAGAGCGTGGCGTTCTGCTTCTTCGGGCAGAATTTGATTGGAGTCAATCAATTGCTGAACGAGAGATTGGTCTTTGGTAATTTGTTCGATTTTGCCGCCGCGAATCAGATAAGCCCGGCTGTCGCCGACTTGCAGCAGGTAAACCGAATTGCCGACGGCGGCGGCGCAGGTCAAAGTCGCGCCCATTCCGTTAAACTGCGAGTCGGTGCGACCTTTGCGGTGTATATGGCGATTGGCTTGCAGCACGGAAAAATAAAGTTGTTTGATAAGGGAATCTCTGGCGTCCGGCTGGAGCGTGATTTCCGAATCTTCGCCAAGCAGAATGTCTCGGACGGTTTCGACTGCCATTTGACTGGCGACTTCGCCCGCAAGCGCTCCGCCCATTCCGTCGGAAACGGAGAGAACAATACCAGACTCGCCGAGCTTGATCGCCGGAAAATCTGCCGAAACCGTAGGACGCCCGCCGGTTTCAAAACGCGCGGAATCCAAATTAAGAAGTAAAAAATTATCCTCGTTGCCGCGCCGCACGCGCCCGACATCGGATTTTACGTGAATCTCAAGCTGCATTTTTTATTGAATTACGAATTACGAATTACGAATTACGAATTAGATTATCAAATAAATACGTAATTCGTAATTGTTAATTCGCAATTGAATCGAGGGCTTGATCTAAATCAGCCAAAATATCTTCAATGTCTTCCACGCCGACCGAAATTCGCACCAGCCCGTCGGTGATTCCGAGTTGATTGCGTTTTTCAACCGGAACCGAAGCGTGCGTCATTGTCGCCGGATGCGAAATTAAACTTTCCACACCGCCCAGACTTTCCGCCAAAGCGCACAGCCGAACAGCCTCTAATACTTTACGCGCATTTTCGAGCGAACCCGTCTCAAAAGAAATCATCGCGCCGAAACCTTTTTGCTGACGTTTAGCCAATTCGTGCTGCGGGTGCGAAGTCAAACCCGGATAATAAACTTTTTTTACTTTCGGATGCTCGGCTAAAAACGCGGCGACTTGTCTTCCGTTCGCATCGTGCGCCTGCATTCGCAAAGCCAGCGTTTTCGTACCGCGCAAAACAAGAAACGAATCGAACGGCGAGAGAATCGCGCCGACGCCGTTTTGCACGAAAGCGAGCTTTTCCGCGTCCTGTTCGTCATTTAAAACGACGCAGCCGCCGATGCTGTCCGAATGTCCGTTTAAATATTTGGTCGTCGAATGCAAAACGATGTCAACTCCGTGTTCAATCGGGCGCTGCAATGCCGGCGACAGAAAAGTGTTGTCGCAAACCACGCGCGCTCCGTAAGAATGAGCTAAATCCGAAACCGCCCGCAAATCCGTGACGCTCATGACCGGATTGGTCGGCGTTTCGACGAAAACCATTTTTGTGTTCGGGCGAAATTCCGCTTCGAGATTTGCGATGTCGGTCGTGTCAACATAAGAAAATTCGATTCCGTAATCAGAGAGAATACGGTTGAACAGCCGAAAAGTTCCGCCGTAAGTGTTGTCGGAAACGATTACGTGATCGCCCGCTTTGACCAATCTTAAAGTCGCGTCAATTGCCGACATTCCCGATGCGAAAGCATAACCGAAACGCGCGCCTTCGAGCGCGGCGAGGTTTTTTTCAACCGCAAGCCGCGTCGGATTTTGCGTTCTGGCGTATTCAAAGCCTTTGTGACGACCGAGTCCTTCCTGAACATAAGTCGAGGTTTGATAAATCGGAACAATCACCGCCCCGGTTGTCGGGTCGGGTTCTTGTCCGGCGTGAATTGCAGTGGTGGCAAAGCCCATATACAAAAGCGTCTGAGTCAAAAAAAACGTCAGAATAAGACAGGCTAAAATGGTAACTTGCCCGTCAACCGCTGTCAAACCTGCGTTAATTTTCGGTTGCGCTCTTACCGCGCCGTTGAAAATTTTGTTAGCAAAAATAAAAAAATCGGTTAGAATGAGCCGGGCAATTCCGCAGGCGCCCGCAAATTATTATATTTCGGCACAAAGCAATTGTTTATTCGCGTTTTACCCCAAATTTCCGGCGAAAGGTGTTTTAAAAAAAGGTGACAGACGAAAACATTCTAGAAATCGAAGAATCCTCAACCGACAACCGCAGACAATTTGACCGGCGTCCCGTCAACATCGAAATCCAATTCGACGGGGGCGATGCGCGCGGGCGAGCGACGAGCAGAGACATCGGAATCGGCGGCTTGTATATGGCGACTGACGCCCGTTTGCCCGAAGGAACACCGCTTCTGCTGCGAATGAACCTGGGCAATCAAGATTTGACGCTCGACGGAGTGGTCGCTTATTGCGATCCCGGACACGGCGTTGGGGTGCGATTTCATAATCTGACGCCTGAAATCGAAAATATTTTGAAGACCCAAGTACCTTCAACTTGAGCGAGCTATTCTATGGTTGACAGTTAATGGTAAATTAAAAGTCAGTAATTAAGATTTTGCCATTGACCTGACTCCGCAGGAGATATTTATGTTTGAACAATTTACGCTCGGAATCGAAGAAGAATTTCAAATTGTTGACCCAAAGACGCGCGAATTGCGCTCGCACGTTTCGGAGATTTTAGACGAAGGCAAGCTGCTTTTGGGCGAAAAACTCAAACCGGAAATGATTCAATCAATGATTGAAGTCGGCACGGGCGTTTGCCATAACATTCAGGAAGCCCGGCAGGATATTTCGCAGCTTCGCTGCATTATTTCAAGTTTGGCGCGCAAGAAAGGCTTGGAGATTGTAGCGGCTTCGACGCACCCATTTTCGCATTGGGACGATCAAAGGATTTTCGACGATTCGCGTTACGAATTTATTGTTGAAGAAATGCAGATGATCGCCCGCAGTTTGCTGATTTTCGGGCTTCACGTTCACGTCGGCATTGAAGACCTAGAACGCCGGATTCAGATTATGAACGCGGCGCGCTATTTTCTGCCGCACGTAATGTGTCTGACGAACTCCAGTCCATTCTGGCTCGGTTTTAACACGGGTTTAAAATCTTATCGCACTGAGGTTTTCAAACGTTTTCCGCGCACGGACATTCCGGATCATTTTCACAACTACAGCGAATATGAAAGATACGTCAATTTGCTGATCAAGATGAATTGTATTGACAACGCGAAAAAGATT
>DASWLV010000075.1:0-19156 GCA_036400075.1 Pyrinomonadaceae bacterium | reverse complement strand
GCCGGAAATTTTGAAAAATGCCAGTGTTTACTCGCTCGATATGGGCGCGGTTTTGGCGGGAACGCGCTATCGCGGCGATTTTGAGCAGCGTTTTAAAGCGATTATCACCGAACTCAAAAAAATCCCGGACGCGATTTTGTTTGTTGACGAAATTCACACCATCGTCGGCGCGGGCGCGGTTTCCGGCGGCGCGATGGACGCGAGCAACATTTTAAAACCGGCGCTCGCATCGGGCGAACTGCGCTGCATCGGCTCGACGACTTACAGCGAATACAAAGCCGCGTTTGAACGCGACCGAGCTTTGGGCAGACGCTTTCAGAAAATTGATATTGTCGAGCCTTCGGTCGAAGAAACTTATGAGATTTTGAAAGGTCTCAAACGGTTTTACGAAGAACATCACGGAGTCAAATATTCGGACGACGCATTAAAAGCCGCAGCGGAGTTAGCCGCCAAATACCTGCATGACCGCTTTTTGCCGGACAAAGCGATTGACGTGATTGACGAAGTGGGCGCGAGCGTCAAGCTGATGCCGGAAAATAAAAAACCGAAAGAAATTTCGGTGGAAATGGTCGAAAACGTGCTGGCGAAAATGGCTCGGATTCCTCCTAAAACAGTCGTCGCTACCGAAAAAGAACGCCTGCATACGCTCAAAGAAGATTTGCAGTCGGTCGTTTTCGGTCAAGACCATGCGATTGACAGAGTTGTTGACGCGATTCAAATCAACCGCGCCGGACTCGGACAACCGAACAAGCCCGTCGGCTCGTTCCTCTTTTCGGGTCCGACCGGAGTCGGCAAAACCGAATTGGCGAAACAGCTTGCGGCGCAGCTAGGCGTCGAATTCTTACGTTTCGATATGAGCGAATACGCCGAATCGCACACGGTTTCGCGCTTAATCGGCGCGCCTCCGGGCTATGTCGGTTTCGATCAAGGCGGTTTGCTGACCGACGAAATCAACAAAAAACCGCATTCGGTTCTCGTGTTGGACGAAATCGAAAAAGCGCATCCGAATCTGTTCAACATTTTGCTGCAAGTGATGGACAACGCGACTTTGACTGACAACAACGGCAAAAAAGCCGATTTCCGCAACGTGATTTTGATTATGACGACTAATGCGGGCGCGGCAGAACTGTCGTCGGGCGGCGTCGGTTTCCGCAACGCGGCGACTTCAAAAGGAAAGGGACGCGGCGCAATCGAACGCACTTTCTCACCGGAATTTCGCAATCGCCTCGACGCTTGGGTAGCGTTTGAAGCTCTCGACATCGAAAATATCAAGCTCGTCGTTGATAAATTCGTCAAAGAATTAAACGACCAGATTGCCGAGAAATCGGTCGTCGTCAAACTCGATGAATCGGCGCGCGAATGGCTGGGGAAAAACGGTTTCGACCCGAAATTCGGCGCTCGTCCGATGGCTCGTTTGATTCACGAAAAAATCAAACAGCCGCTTGCCAACGAAATTTTATTCGGCAAATTGGAACATGGCGGCGAAGTTATGGTTAAAGAGGAAAATGGCGAATTAAATTTAAAATTTTAGTTTGGAATTTCTAACGCAAAAACAAAAACGGCGGACTATAAGTCTGCCGTTTAACTAAATTTGTTGTTTATTAAGATTTAATCTTTCGCAAAAAGCCTAATCGTAAAACCCGCGCTGACAGTGAAAGGATAACCGGGCGTGACGTGAATTCGAGAAATTACATCCTCGCCAGGACGCACGCGCGATTCAAAGAAGTTTTGCGTTTCGTAATATTTTTTATTCAGCAAATTATCAATCGCAAAATTAAAATCCAACCAGCCCCGCAGACGTTTCGACAAAGCAAAATCAACTACGTCGTGTCCGGCAGCGCGTATGTTTTCATCCAGCGGATCGAGCCGATAGTTGCTGATATGACGATAATTAAGCGAAGAATTAAAACCGCGCAGTTCGTTGAAAACGAGGCTGGCGTTTCCGACAATGTGCGGTGCGCTGTCAACATATTCGCGCGGATTTGTGCCGCGATAAAAAGCGTTTAAAACCCGCGTGACGCCGCCGTTTAAGCTCATAAAACGATTGAGACGCGAAGAACCCCGAATTTCAAAACCATAAGAACGGCTCGGTCCCGAAAACTCGATGCTGCCGTCGTCCGGGATATAAATCTGCTCGTTTGAGCGGTCAATCAAAAACAGGCTCGCGGCGAGAGAAAATCGTTTTGCGTTGTATGCCGCGCCGGTTTGATAAAAATCGGTCATCGAGATTTTCGGCGAGTCTGAGTTTCGGATAACTCCGCGAGCATCCTGACTCGAAATTCCGCGCCCGTAATTGAAATAAAGAGTTGTCGGAAAAGTTTCAAACGGCGACCACGACAATCCGAATTTCGGCTGCAATTTGGTTGCCGATTCTCTTCCGTTTAAATCAATTCGTTCGCCGCGAAGCTCGTAACCGCGTACATCAAACGTGAAATTATCAACCCGCAATCCGGTTTCGACGCGCAGATGCCCGTTGAAAAAATTGGCGCTGTTTTGAATATAGGCGGCGTAATTGTTGACATTGGCGTGAGCCGATGTGAGCAAAATATCGGGATTTGCAAGATTTTCCGGCGTGATGAATTTGCGGTTCGGCGCGCGGTCTATCGAAGGATAAAGCCCGACGTTAATTTGATTGGCGTGAAAATTTCCGCCGACCGTTAAGAGCGATGCGTTGCCGAAAAGTTTATAAGGCTGTAAAAACTGCGCGTTTGCGCCTTCTTGCAGACGCGAATCGTGTTGCTGAATTTCGTCGCCAAACTGTTCGTCGGTCAGGAAAAAAGTAAAATTCGACCACAAATCAAAAAGCGAGCGCGATAAAAAAGCGTCGGCTTTAAACTGCGCGCCGGAATCGAATTCTTTGCGAAAATAGACGCCGCCGGTCGCCGAAAAAACTTTGCCGCCGTTATCCGGGTCAGCGAAACCGAATCTGTCCAATTCGCGCGCCGCAACCAAATCGAGCGGAATTTGTCCCGATGAGCGAAACGAATTTCTGCCGGCGTTAAATTTAAAACCGACGGCTTGTTTATCGCCGAAATTACGGGTGAAATTTCCCGTCAGATTATCGCGCGTATAATTCAAAGGATTTTCAAAAGGACCATCCGTGCGCGAGCCTTCGTAAGCGACGAACGACGCAACATTTTTTATCTGCGGGCTGTAAGCCAAGAAAGTGCGGAAAGTGTTGAACGCACCGGCTTGCAGACGAAAAGTTAGCTGTTGCGGCAATTCTTCTTTTTGCCGGATGTGAACGACTCCCAAACCGGAAAAATCGCCGTAAGCGGCGGAAAACGGACCGTTTAAAATCGAAACATCCTGCACCAGTTCCGGCGACAGCGATTTTAAAGAGCCGAGATAACCTTGCCCGTGACCCTGCGTGCCTTGGTTTTGCTGCACGCCGTCAACCAGAATTTTCAAACCGCCGTTTACGCCGCCGTGATCCAAATTGAAACCAAAGCGCCGGATTTCCAGAGATTTCCCGCCGCCTTCGTGTTGTCCGGCATTGATTCCGGCGTTTAAAGTCTGCAAAACCTGATCGTCGCGCGAGAAAAGCGTGTTTTCGTAAATCGAACGGTTGCGTGTTTCGACATCCGGCGCGAGCGTCGCATCTTCAATCACTACTGTCGCGTGAACCGGCGGAATTTTGTAAGCAATTTTAATTTGCAGATTTTCCGTATTTTCATCCGAAGAAAAAATGCGAGTTATAGGTTCGATATTTTTGCCGGAGAACGAAACGGAAACGGCTTCGCGCGGAATTCCGAGCCGAAAATTGCCTTCCGCATCGGTCGTTGCGTTTAATTTTCCGTCCGCAGTATTGACTTCAATCGAAACGTTTGGCACAAGCTCAAACTGCTGTGTTTGCGTGACGCCCGACAAAACGCGCGTTTGAATTGGGTTCTGTGCGAAAACGAAAGAACTAAGGGAACAAAAGACAAAGAAAAACACCAAACTTTTGAGCATAAATAAAATTGTCGGGACAAATTCATTTTCAGCTTGCCGCCGATTTATTGCAAGATACATTTAATTTACGCAAACCAAATGGAAATGGTTGTTACAGGAAAGTAAATTTATTTAACCGAAAGATGATTCAAAAATAAAACACATTTTCTCGCTTATTCGTCAAAAAACCTTTCGCCGCAAACTGCGATGGCGGCGAAAGGTTTTTGCGGGCGCTATAATTTTAAATTCTATTTTTCCTCGTAACCGCGTGGATGTTTTTGATGCCAATTCCAAGCCGATTCGATAATCGTTTCCAAATCGGCAAACTGCGGTTTCCAGCCTAACAGCTCGCGCGCTTTTCTCGAATCGGCGATAAGCCGCGACGGATCGCCCGCGCGACGCCGCGCGACGACTGCTTCAATCGGTTTTCCCGTAACCTTTCGCGCCGCTTCGATGACTTCCAAAACCGAAAATCCGGTTCCGTTTCCCAAATTGATAAACTCCGATTCACCGCCGTTTTGTAAATGCTTGACGGCGAGAAGATGAGCCTGGCTCAAATCCAAAACGTGAATGTAATCGCGGATTGCCGTTCCGTCCGGCGTGTCGTAATCATCGCCGAAAACCGAAATGTGCGGGCGTCGTCCGGCGGCGGCTTCTAAAATCAGCGGAATCAGATGGTTTTCCGGGTCGTGATGCTCGCCGTGCGTTTCCGTCGCGCCGCTGGCGTTGAAATATCGCAGCGCGACGAACTTCAAACCGTAAGCCGCGTCGTAATCTTTCATAATCTGCTCGCAAAACAATTTCGACCAGCCGTAAGGATTCGCCGGATGCTGCGGATGCAGTTCGTCAATTGGCACATACTGCGGCTCGCCGTAAGTGGCGCAGGTCGAAGAAAACACGAATTTGTTGACGCCGTTTCTAAGCAGCTCGTCCAAAAAATGCATTGTTTGCACCGTGTTGTTTTGATAATAAATATTCGGTTTTTCGACCGATTCGCCGACAAATGCAAACGCCGAAAAATGCATCGCTGCTTCGATACGGTTTTCCGTGCAAATCCGGCGCACCAAATCCTGGTCGCCGATGTCACCTTCGTAAAATTTGACATCCGGCGAAATTGCTGCCTGATGCCCGCGCGATAGATTGTCGAGAATGACGACTTCGCCGCCATTTGCCCGCAAATCTTCCGCCACGACGCTGCCGATGTAGCCCGCGGCGCCCGTTACTAAAATTGCCATTTTTGATAAACCTCTTTTTTAAACAGGGCACTCTCAAAACGAGAATTCGACGCAACTATAAACTGTAAACTATTAACTATTAACTGTTTTGGAGGTAAACAAAGGTTTTCTGCGAAACAGTTGATAGTTAATAGTGGATAGTTTACAGTTTGCTTTTTCACTTTTGGGAAAGCCCTGTTAAAGTTTCGTTTCAATAATAAATTTGGCGGGCTGCTGCCAACCCGCCGGTAAACAATTTAAGATTTTAATTTTAAATCCGCTTGTGGTCGGTACGATTTTTTACGCATCGTTTTGACGCCTTCAAAACTTCGGACTACAAAACAAGCCGTTTTTCACCCGCGCGGCGCGTTAATTTTTCGCGGTCGAAATATTCCAAAAGCGGAATCGCGTACTTTCTCGAAACTCCGGCTAAATCTTTAAAAGTCGGAACGTCAATCATCCGGTCGTCGGTTTTTTCAGCCGCAAAACTGCGCATTTTCTCGACAAGCGCGTTCAAATCAGCAGCTCGGAAATAAAATTCAGGTGTCACTCGAACCAATTCGCCCGCGTCCAAAAAAAGCTGGAAAACTTTCCGCGCTTGTTCCTTTGTCGTTTTGCTTCCGGCGATTGCTTCCGACAAGACCTGCTCCAAAGTCGGGACTTCCAATTTCGATTTTTGATAAATCCGCTCGATTTTTTCCCGAACGGCGGCATTATCCGGCGAGAGCTTTTGATTGTGAGCTGCAATGCGAACGACATCTTTTTCCGCAGAAATTTTTCCCGCTGTTTCTAAGCTCGCCAAAACGGCTCGGAAAATTTCCGGCGGCAAATCCGAGAAAACTTTTTCGCGCAGAGTTTCGCGCAAAATGCCGCGCGCGAGCGGTTCGCGGCGGTGATGCTGTTTAATTTCTTCCAGCGTTTTCGTCGCCAAACGGTCAAACGGCGTGCGCGCGAGAAAACGATTTTCGGTTTGGACGATTGATTTTCGCCGTAAGTTTTCTGCAATTGCCGCGTCCAAAATCTCCGTCCGCCAAGCCGTTCGCGCCTGCAAATCGCTGCGACTTGCGCCCGCATCGGCGGCAGTTTCGAGAAAAATGTGTGCTTGCGCGGCTTTGTCGCCGCTCGCTTCAGCCGCGAGCCATTTTTGCAGCCGATTTCTAACGGTCACCGCATTTTTGCGACGATGTTTCGCCGCCAAACCGTCAATAATTTTTCCGCCGGCAACGGTTCGCTGCGGCGAATACGAGCGAATGATAAATCGTTCGTTCGGCACGGCGACAATCGGACTTTCAAGGCGAAGCTGGACAAAACCTTTTTCGCCCGGCGCGATTTCGCCTGCGTCTTCGAGAACTTGAACCCGCGCCAAAACTTCGGTCGCGCCGACGTGAACCCGAACGCGCTGGCGCGTTTTCAAGCTGCGCGGCGCGTCTCGTAAAACTTCCGTTTCCGCATCGAAAATCTGCGTCGGGCGAAGCGTGTCCGGCGGCGCTAAAACTGCGCCGCGCTCGATTTCCGAATAATCAACGCCGCCTAGATTAATCGCGGCGCGCTGTCCCGCGCCTGCTCGATTGACCGATTTCCCGTGTGTCTGCAAACCGCGCACTCGCACGCGAAATCCGGCGGGCAGCAATTCCATTTCGTCCGTCTCGCTGATTTCTCCCGAAAGAAGCGTTCCCGTGACGACCGTTCCGAAGCCTTTGACCGAGAAAGCGCGATCAACGGGCAGGCGCGGAACGGTTTCATTTTTGCGGGCAGGAATTTTCCGGGCGATTTCGCCGAGCAGTTTTTTGAGATTTTCAATTCCCGCGCCGGTTTTCGCGCTTATTTCTGCGATTGGCGCATTTTCGAGAAAGGAGTTTTGGACAAGCTCTGCGGCGTCGAGCCTGACGAGTTCGAGCAGTTCGTCATCAACCAAATCAATTTTGGTCAAAACAATCAATCCGGTTTTTGTTTCGAGCAGACGGCAAATCTCGAAATGCTCGCGCGTTTGCGGCATCACGCCTTCGTCGGCGGCAATGACGAGCGCGACCGAATCAATGCCGTGCGCGCCGGCGAGCATATTTTTGACAAAACGCTCGTGACCGGGAACGTCAACAAAACCGATTCGCGCCTCGCCAAGATCAAGTTCCGCAAACCCTAAATCTATCGTAATCCCGCGCCGTTTTTCCTCCGGCAAACGGTCGGCGTCCGTTCCGGTCAAAGCCCGCACAAGAGCAGTTTTTCCGTGATCAATATGCCCGGCTGTGCCGACGATAAAATCCAAAAGCTCAAGGTTCAAAGCTCAAGGTTCAAAGTTTGAGCTTTGAACCTTGAGCTTTGAATTAATCTACAACTTCAAAATCAATTGATTGAGCGGTGGTTTCGTTTTTAACCAAATCTTTGACGATGATCTGCAAAGCGTAATCGCCGGTCAAAGCGTTTGGCGGCAAGCGCATAAATCCGTAATCGTTGATTCGTTTCAAATCCGTTTGCGGTTCGAGCTGCGTCGGCGCTGCCGGAGAATCGGTTACCAATTCCCCGTTGCGGTAAAGCCGGACTTGAACGGTTAATTTCGGCTGCCCCGACGTTTTATCAACGGCGGCGTTGTAGATTTTGTACGAATAACCGAGAACCGCTCCCGGACGAAAGCGGCGAATTGCCGGAGACGAAATTGATTGAACCGGAGAAAAACCGTTGGTGGCTTCGCCAACCGAAGGTGCCGTCATTTTTCCGCTATTGTTTTCGGCTTCTCCAATAATCGGATTGGAAAGCAGCAGCTTGCCTTTTTGCAATTCCGGGACTTCAATCTGCTGCGCCGCCGAACCGAGCTGACGCGAAGCCGCATCGCGCATCGCGATCCGAAAATTATAAACTCCGGCTTTTTTGACCGGAACGTCAGCCGTATAAATCATTCCGTTTTGCTGAACGGACGCCAGATTAGCCGCCGGAAAACGGACGATGTGCGTTTTGTTAAAATCGTCAACCGGCTCGTTTTTTTCATTAAATGTAACGGCGACGACATCGAAAACGGCTTTTTTCATTCCGTTCGGCTCGTCCGCAAAAGTGATTTGCCGCCCGTCAACATAAACCAGCGCGCGAACAAAATCGCCGGTTTGCCGGGTATTTCCGTAAAATGCCGACAGCCGCAAATCGAGATCGGCATTCGCCAGCGGCGCGACAATTGCCTCGTAAAGATCGCTCGATTCGGTGCGCGGTTTCGGACGTATAGCCTCGTTTGTCACGCCGTAAAAACCCGACCTTGAGCGGACGTTTAAATCCGGCTTTTTGACCTTGATTTCGATTTCGTGAAACTGTTTGCCGCGAAAAGTCTCGTCGCCCGGCTCGTAAGCAATCAGGTAATAACCACGTTCGAGTCCAAGCGCGCGCCTAATGGGAACATCCAAAAAGTTGTTATTGCGGTAAAACCTGCCGCCGGTTTCATTGGCAAGGAAAAACAAACCGTTTTCCAAAGCCCTTGTTAATTTAACCTGATCTCGGCGTGTACCTTCAATCTCATTCATTTGCATCGAGGGATCGCCCTTAATATTTGGCTGCAGGTCGGAATCGGCTCCGATGTGCAAAGGATTGTTGACGCCGCGCACGTCAATCGTGTGAAAAACTACTGACGCCCGCGTCGCCGCGTCGGTCAATTCTCTGGCAATATCGAGCGCGCGTCCCGTAGCGCCCTCTAATCCCTGCAGCGCCAAACCGTCAGACATCACGAAAACCGTTTTACGCCCGCCGATTCGCTGCAGCCCTCTCAGAACGTAACGCAAAACGCTGAGCGTCCCGATTGTCTGACGGTCGCGCCCGATTTCTTCTATTTTCTCGCGCGCCGCTTTGCTTTCAGCGGTTTCGAATGTCGGCTGTCTGCTGCTGAGTGTCGAATCGGAGCGCGCCCGATTGAAAAAATCCCCCGTCGCATCGTTGACGCAGCCCATTAGCGGCGGGCGCCAGCGAATTTGTCGAGCCGTTTTCAGCAGACGGTTTTTATCCGAAGTGAATTGCTGAAGCATACTGTTTCCGGCTCGCGTTTGATAAATCGCGACAAAATCGTCGGGCTGCATTTGCTCACGGATAAATTTTTCGAGTCCTTCGCGCGCAGCAACCATACCGAGCTGCGAGGCAAAACAACTACCGTCGTCAACAATAAACGTGAGTAAGCGCCCGGCATCGGCGGCGTTCGCTCGAATCGGGGGCGCAAGCGGAGAGTTTTTATCGTTTTTTCCCGAATTCTTTGCCGTCGCTTGCGCTGCGTTTCGCGTTTCCAAATTGACAAATGAAACACCGGTTATTTTTTGCGATTTGCCATCTTGAAAAATCTCAAAATCTTCGGCGGTCAGATTGGTGACGGGTTTGCCGTCTTTATCAGTGACTGTAGCGTCAACCTGCACCAGATTGGTTGTAATTCTGACCACGTCGTCCTGATTTTGCTGGGCGCTCAACGCCTGATTGAGAAAAATCGGCAGAGTGAGCAAAGTTAGAATTGAGAATATTTTTTTCACGTTTTTCTCCTTGTTCAATCTAATTTACCACTTCAAAATCAATCCATTGTGTCGTCGTCCGATGTTTTTCTTTGGCGAGCGCGTCCGTCACGACGATTTGCAAGACATAATCGCCGGGCGGCATTTGCGTCGGCAGAGAGACGGCGCTTTGCGCGTTGATGCGCCGCAAATCAATTTGTCCGGCGAGGTTTAACGGCGACTGTCTGCCTTCAAAAAACAATTTCCCGTCGCGGAAAATTCTGGTTTGCGTTGTTAATTGCGGCTGGCTGCCAGCGTCAGATTTGGCGTTATAAACCACGAAACCGAACCACAAAATCGTTCCGCGCCTAAAACGGCGGAGCGCCGTGTCGGTTTGCGTGTCGGGCGCGTCTTCGGCGTTTTGCGTTTCGGTCGCATTCGGCAGCGGTTGATTTTTGACCATTTTATCGTATTGTGACACCGTCAAATTTTGCAGCACAATACCGGAAAGGGTTAGACGATTTTTTTTGAGATTCGGCGCTTCGACGAATTGATTTGCCGCCCCGACTTTTTCGCTTTGCGCGTCGCGCAGAGCAACGCGCAGTTGATACGCGCCCGGTTTTTTGATCGGGACGTTGATGTAATAAACAAAACCTTTTTCCTGAAGACGGCGGAACGTATCGTCCGTTTTAACGCTCAGCGTGTAAGTTTTATTAACCGAATCTATGGGAGCGCCGTTGTCGCCGAAAGTGTAAGCAATGATGTCGAAAACGGCTTTTTTCTCGCCGTTCGGCTCTTCCGTGAATTTCAAATCTTTGGCGCTGACGTGAACGAGCGAACGAATATACGAGCCGGTTTTGGCTTCGTCGCCAAAGAGCGCATTGAGCCGCAAACCGATGCCGCTTGCGCCGAATGGCGATGTCAGCGCGGAGAAAAGCTGTTGCTGCGCGGTGAGCTTTGTCGTGCGCGGAGCATCCGCTTTGTCGGCGATATTTAAAAATCCGTTGCGATGACGAACGCTCAAACCGGGACGCCGGACGCGAACGGTTAATTTGTTAAAGCGTAATTTCGCCGGGTCGAAAGTCGCATCGTCCGGTTGATAGCCGAGCAAATAATAGCCTTTCTGGTCGTCGAGAGATTTTTCAATCGCGCCTTTGATGTCGTTGTTGTTGCGAAACGCCCGCCCGCCGGTTTGCTGCGCCAGATAATTCAAGCCTTCCTGCGTGTCGAAAAGCTCGCTCCGGCGGTCGGAAAGACGCTGTTCGATTTGTTCCGCCGATAATCCGCCGGTGCTGTCGGCTGCGGTCAAACCGAGCGTTTGCAGCCCGCGCGCGTCAACCGTGTTAATAACGACCGCCGCGCGATTCGCCAAATCGGTGAGCCGCCGCAGGGCTTGCAAAATACGCTGGCTGGTGTCGAAATTGCCGTCCGCATCGCGGTTAAAAATGCGAAAGCCGTCGCTCATTAAAACGACCGATTTGCGACCGGGCAATTCGCCCATTCCTTTAATGATAAAATTGAGCGCTCCGAGCGTCCCGACGGCAAAGAAATCAGTGCGAAAATTGTCAAAATCCTGCGCCGATTGTCTTTGTTCTTTGGCTCTGTCGGCGTCTTCTTGCGATCCGGTTTGATTGGCGACCGATTCGCCCAAAGTCGCTTCAATCGGCGCGAACGCTCCGACACCGGCGCGCCCGGTCGGATTCCAGCGCACTTTTTCGATTGCCGCGTAAAGCTGCCGTTTGTCGGACGTAAAGCTTTGCAGCGCGCCGACACCGCCGCCGGTGCGAATAATCGCGACCAAATCGCCGGGCAGCACCTGCTCGTCAACAAATCGCTTCAAAGCCTGACGCACATAAGCTGTGCTTTCAAACGACAAACCCAAATCGTCAACCACGAGCGCAATCGTCCGGCGCACTTGTTCGGGGCGCAGCCTGCCGGTCGGAATGGGCGGCGCGGCAACGGTCGGCGCGCCTTTCGCAGGTTTTTCGATTGCTTCCGTTTTTTCGGGAATTGCCGAAACAAACGAGAAATTCGTTATTTCCTGCTTGACGTTGTTTTCGTAAATTTCAAAATCGGCGGCGGTCAAATCGGTCACCGGCTTTCCGTCTTTGCCTGTTACAACAGCGTCAATTTGAATCAAGGTGGTCGTAATTTTGACAATATCGTCATCATCAGCCGGTGTCGGCGTCGGGGTCTGCGCCTCCGAGAACGTTGAAAAACACAGGAAAATGAGAGCGAGGAAGATTGTCGAATGAAATCTGTTCACAGTTTTACCTTTCCGGGAAAACACGAGTGATATTTCAAGATTCAATTTCAGGATTTCATAAAATCTTGAAATTGAATCTTGAGAAAGCACTATTGACTTGCAATTTGGAAATCAATCCATTGTGCCGCATATTGGCGGATTCCTTTTTTCGTCGGATCTTTAATGATGATTTGCAAAACGTAGTCGCCCGGCGGCATATCTTTTCCGACCGTGAAAGCGCCGCCGATTGTAACCTCTTGCGAACCGGAAGCAGTGCTCAAATTCAGCGGATTTTCCTGACTGGCGAAAACCTCCTGGTCGCCGCGGAAAACTCTAAACTGCGAGACCAAATTTGAGCCGATATTTTTCAGGTTGTAAACTTTGACTCCGAACGAAATCTGACCGTTCGGACGAAAGCTGCGAACGGCAACGTCGCGCTGGGCTTTGGTTTGAATCACCTGAACTTCGTCCTTTGCATTTCTTCCAGCCGGGGCGGAGCCTTCCAAAACGATTCCCGATAAAACAAGCCCGCTTTTCTTCAAATCCGGAACTTCGATAAATTGATACGCGGAGCCGATTTGTCCGCTTGCTTCGTCGCGCAGAGCGACGCGCATCTGATACGCGCCCGGTTTTTTGACCGGCACGCCGACGCTTAAAACCAATCCTTTTTCGCGTATTTCCCTCAAGCCCGCGTCGCGCGCTTTGATGGATTGAGTTTGATTGATTTGTTCGATAATCGTTCCGTTATCTCCGAAAATAACAGCCAGAATCTCGAATTTAGCTTTTTGCCAGCCGTCGGCGTCTTCAACAAATTTTAAATCGTCGCCGCTCAGATGAAGCAGAGCGCGCATCAAAGCTTCCTTTTTCTCGTTTCCGGCGTAGAGCGTCGTAAGCCGCAAATCAATATCTCCGCCGGCAAACGGCGAAGTAATCGCAGCGAGAACCTGTTCGGCGGGCGTCTTAGGTTTCGGACTGACTTCCGAATCGGTAATGCCGAAAAATCCGCTCCGGTAACGAACATTCAATCCCGGTCGCCTGACCTTGACGGTTAATTTGTTGAAACGGCGTTTTGCCGGATCGAATGATTCGTCGTCAGGCTGATAGGCGATCAGATAATAGCCTTTCTGGTCGTTGAGCATTCGCTCGATGCCTCTCGGAATGCTGTTTTGATTGACAACCGCAAAACCGCCCGTGTTTTCCGCCAGATATTCCAGTCCCTGCTGGGTTTGGAAAAGCCTGTTGCGCCGCTCGTCGAGAAGCTGCGTGACCTGATCGTGAAACAAACCGATTGTGTCGTCGCTGGCGGTCAATCCAGGCGCTTCCAAACCGCGCGGATCAACCGCATAAAGAACAACGGAAGCGCGGTTAGCCTGTTCGATCAAACGTTCGAGCGCGCCGAAAATACGCACGTTCGATTCGCGCACTCCGTTTGAATTGGTGCTCATCAGCGGAAAGCCTTCGGAAAAAAGCATCATCGCTTTGCGACCGGGCAGCACGCGCATTCCTCTGACGATATAGTTGACCGCGCCGAGCGTGCCGACTGTGAAAGCGTCTTCCCGAAATTGATTGTCCTCGTCCGCGTCCCCGCGTTCTTCGGTTCTGCCTTCGACCCATTTGACCCCCGCGCCTCGGAGCGGGTCTCGAAAAGTCACGCCGCTAAGCTGGTCTTTAAACGTCGGTTCGAGCGGGCGAAACGATGAGGTGCCAATGCGCCCGTTCATATTAAATTTTACTTTTTCGATAGCCGCGTAAAGCAAACGCTTGTCGGATGTAAATTGCTGCAAAGCGCCGATGCCGCTGCCCGTGCGGACGATTGCGACCAGATCGCCCGGCTGCATTTGTTTATCAACAAAATTTCTCAAAGCATTGCGGACGAAGTTGACGCTGGCAAAAGACAATCCCAAATCATCAACCACGAGCGCAATCGTCCGCTGAACTTGTCCGGGTTTGAGATTGTTTGGAACAACCGGAGCGGGAGGCGCGTCTTTGGCGACGTTTTTTGGCTCGGCAGCCGCAGGTTTTTGAGACTGTATGTTAATAAACGAAAAATTGGTGATCGCCTGTTTTTCGTTGTTCTCGAAAATCTCGAAATCTTCGGCGGTCAAATCCGTAATAACATTGCCTTTGCTGTCAGTGACGGTCGCGTCAACCTGAATCAGATTTGTGGTGATGACGACGACATCTTCTTTTTTATCTTTTGGCGGCGTCGGCGATACGGTTTGAGCGAAAATTGAAATTGCGTTGAGCGCAAAACACAAAAACAGAGCGAAGAAAAAGCGTTTCATATTGTCTCCTTGATGAACCTGTTATTGACCGAATATTTGTAATAATAACAAGTTAAATGAACTTTCCAGCCCTAAAATTACGCCTAATCATCGCTCTCGTCAACGCCAAAGTAACGCATCCATCCCGATAATTCTTCCGGCTTGACGGTTTCCGCTTTTTTGGAATCATCCAAAACAATGTCAAACGCGCTCATTTGCTCGCGGAAACGGCGGCATCCCTGAACCGGAGCGCCGCATTTTCTGACGTAAGACGCAAGCTGGCGGTCGTCGGTGACGACAATCAGCGTCCGCCTTTCTTTTGACGCTTCGACAATTCGCTTAATTCGCTCGTCGGCGTTCGAGCCGCGCGCGTTGTAAAATATCTTGACGCTTTTATAAGACGAGCCGTCGGGGAAATTGTTTTCCGGCGCGCCGTCAAAGACCACCGAAACTTTATTTTTTTTCGCCGCCGCAAAACGCGCCAATTCTTCGAGCAAACTTTTACGATTCTGCCCGCCGCCCATCAAGTTGTTTCCGTCAATTAAGTAAGACACTTAAATCAATTACGAATTACGAATTTCAAATTACGAATATCGGAATTTTATCTTTTAAAAATTAAAAATTCTAGTCAATAATTCGTAATTCGTAATTCCGTAATTCGTAATTGATTGCGCTTTTTGTCAAGATAGAATTAGATTGTAAGAAAAAGATCAAATGGCGCGCGGCGCTTTTTTTATGGAAAACATCCGAAAATTCGCTCGGTATTTTCGACCTTATAAATTTAATCTCATCGTCGGCATTTTGTGCATTCTGGCGACGATGGTTTTCAGTCTGCTGACGCCGTTTCTAGTTGGGCTGGCGATTGACGATTTGCTCGCCGCAGTGACTTGGGAAAAGGTGGTTTATTATCCGCTCGTGATTTTGGGCGTTAATTTGATTGGCGATTTCTTTTTGTTCTGGCAGCGGCGGCTTTTAATCAATATGTCGCGCTATATCGAATACGATATGCGGCACGATTTTTACGCGCAGCTCGTTCCGCAATCGCTCGATTTTTTCCAAAGCAACCGAGTCGGCGATTTGATGGCGCGCGCTACGAACGATCTGGCGGCAGTCCGGCAAATGGCTGGACCGATGATTCTTTACACTTTGCAAGCCGTCTTCGGCGTCGCCGTCGCGCTGCCGATGCTGCTCAGGATCAGCCCGCGTTTAACGCTTTTGCTGTTTATCACGATGCCGCTCGTCAGCATCACGGTCAAATATTTCGGCGGACAAATCCACGTTCGATTTGAGAAAATTCAAGATTTTTTCTCGCAGATTTCCGCCCGCGCGCAGGAAAATTTGACTGGCGTTAGAGTCGTTCGCGCTTACGCGCAGGAAGAAGCGGAAATTGAAAAATTCCAGGAGCTTAATCGCGAATACGCGCAACGCAATCTCGGTCTGGTGAAATTCGCAGCCGCGATGCGCCCGCTCTTGCAATTCTTTATCGGCGTCGGTTTCGTGTTAATTTTTGCGGTCGGAATTCCGATGGCGGCGCGCGGCGAAATTTCCGCCGGAGATTTCACGGCTTTCAATCTTTATTTGCAGCGAATGATCTGGTATTTGATTGCGCTCGGCTACGTCGTCAATCTTTACCAGCGCGGCACGGCTTCTTTAAAACGCATTAACGAGCTTTATGAAATCGAACCGTCAATTGCCGACGCGCCCGACGCGAGCGAACAAAAACCGATTCAAGGCGAAATCGAGTTTCGAGATTTAACTTTCACTTATAACCGGACGCCGGTTTTGCGCGGCGTTGATTTGCACATCGAAGCCGGGAACACCGTCGCATTCGTCGGACGAACGGGCAGCGGCAAATCAACTTTGATGAGCTTAATTCCGCGCCTTTTAGAAGCTTCCGACAACGCGGTTTCGGTTGACGGCGTATCGGTCAAAAAATATCCGCTCGTCCAGCTTCGTCGCTCAATCGGTTTTGTCCCGCAGGAAACATTTTTGTTTTCCGATACGCTTGCCCAAAACATCGCTTTCGGCGTCGAATCGGCGACTCAGGAAGAAATCGAGCGCGCCGCTGAAATCGCCGGACTCGCCGACGATGTAAAAAATTTCCCGAACGGCTACGAACAGCTTGTCGGCGAGCGCGGAATCACTTTGAGCGGCGGGCAAAAACAGCGTACGGCAATCGCCCGCGCGGTCTTGAGAAATCCGCGCATTTTGATTCTGGACGACGCGCTTTCGGCGGTTGACACACTGACTGAGGAAAGAGTTTTGCATAATCTGCGCGAAATTCGTCAAAACCGCACGACTCTCATCGTTTCGCACCGCATCTCGACGGTGCGCGACGCCGATTTGATTTGCGTTTTGGAAAACGGCTCGATCATCGAACGCGGAACGCACGAAGAGCTTTTACAAATCGGCGGCGAATATGCCGATTTATACCAGCTTCAGCTTTTGGAAGAAGAATTAGCAGCGACGAATTAGAATTTGTTAGCAAGTTGCAATTTTTGCAAAAATTATATTGAAAGGAGAAAACAGGAATGACGCTAAGAGAGGAAATTGTTGAAAAGGTAAATAAAATGCCGGAAAGCAGTTTACCCGAACTTCTTCATAAAATTGAGGAACTTGAATCAAAGCAATCTAAACCAAGTTTGATGGAACAACTGCGGAAGATTAAAATTCAAGCTCCGCCGGATTTTTCCAGAAACATTGACCTTTATTTAAGTGGAGAAAAGGATTTTGACGAAAATCTCAAATAAGTCTTTAAGTTTTATTGACACCTCTTTCGCAATCGCTTTGATTAATGAACGCGATGAGAATCACGAGAAGGCTGTTGAGCTATCAATCAAATATGAACGAAAACCGATTTTAACGACTGACGCAGTTTTACTCGAAATAGGAAATTCATTAGCGAGGAATTTCAAGGAACAGTCAATAACGCTTATCGAAAAACTGTTAATGACAGAAGAAACAGAAATCGTCCGTCTCGACGAAACGCTTTTTGATAGAGCTTTTGATCTTTATAAATCGCACACGGATAAAACTTGGGGTTTGGTTGATTGCATTTCATTTGTCGTAATGCGCGAGCGCGGAATTACCAATGCCCTGACTTCCGACAAACATTTTGTGCAAGCGGGTTTTCGAGCCTTGATGCTCGATTTGGAAAATTAAATAATGGCGACTGAAGCGGAAAAATTTCACGAAGAAGAATCTATCGGCAAGACCTACGATTGGCGCGTCACGCGGCGGTTAATGCGTTATCTGAAACCGTACGTTTATTTAATCATTCCGGCTCTCTTTCTGACGCTGATTCTCAACGTTTTGGGCAGTCTCCAGCCGTGGTTTACCAAACACGCGATTGACGATTTTATCACGCCGCGCAATCTTGAAACGACCTGGTTTTCCGTCGGGCAGCTTGCCTTGAGCGGCATTTATTCCTTTGTCGCCGTATTTTTATCCGTTTGGACGTTTCGTTTCGCGTCGGCTTATTTTCAGGAAGTTTTATTAAATCGCGTCGGACAATACGTGATGTACGATTTGCGAAGCGAGATTTACGCAAAGCTGCAAAAACAGGAAGTCGCTTATTACGACCGTTATCCGGTCGGCAGAATTATTACGCGGATCACGTCGGACGTTGACGCGCTCAACGAATTGTTTACTTCGGGCGTAATTGACGTGTTGGGCGATTTGGTGATTATTGCGGCGATTGTCGGGCTGATGTTTTGGATGGATTGGCGGCTCGCGCTCGTTTCTTTGATTACCGTTCCGCTGCTTTTTACGGCGACCAACTGGTTTCGCAAACACGCCCGGCGCGGTTTCGATCAGGTTCGTACGCGCCTTGCCAAACTCAATGCCTTTTTGCAGGAACATATTTCGGGAGCAAATACAGTCCAGCTTTTTAATGCCGAGAACAAAGCCTTAAAGCGTTTCGACGACATCAACACCGAATATCGGGAAGCAAATATCGAAACTATTTATTATTATTCGGTTTTCTACCCGCTCGTAGATTTTATCGGGGCAATCGGAATCGCGGTAGTTATCTGGTACGGAGGTTACGAAATTTTGACGGCGATTTCCGCCAATCAGCAGGCATTGACGGTCGGGACTGTCATCGCTTTCGTTCAATTCTCGAATTTGCTGTTTCAACCGATTCGTGATCTTTCGGATAAATTCAACGTTTTGCAGGCAGCAATTGTCGCTTCACATAGAATTTTCCAGCTTCTTGACCGCCCGGTTTTAATCCAATCGCCCGAAAATCCGAAAAAGTCGGGCAGAGCGCGCGGGCAAATCGAGTTTCAAAACGTCTGGTTTGCTTATAAAGACGAAGATTGGGTTTTAAAAGACGTTTCGTTCGCGGTCGAACCGGGACAATCAATCGCGCTCGTCGGTCACACGGGAAGCGGCAAAACGACGGTCACAAATCTCCTGATGCGGTTTTACGACGTGCAGAAAGGCAGAATTTTATTGGACGGCGTTGACGTGCGAGACTGGGATTTGGAATCTTTGCGCGAAAATTTCGCGGTCGTTTTGCAGGACGTTTTTCTTTTTTCCGGGACGATTGAAAACAACATCCGGCTCGGCAACAAAGAAATAACCGACGCTAAAGTCGAATGGGCGGCGCAGGAAGTCCGCGCGTCGGAGTTTATTGACAGACTGCCGGAAAAATACGACGCCGAATTAAAAGAACGCGGCGCGGGGCTTTCGGTCGGGCAGAAACAATTGATTTCGTTTGCCCGCGCTCTGGCTTTCAATCCGGCGATTCTGGTTTTGGACGAAGCGACCAGCTCGATTGACACCGAAACCGAGCAGCTTATTCAACAAGCCGTTACCCGCGTAATGCAGGAACGCACTTCAATCGTCGTCGCGCACCGGCTTTCGACTGTTCAACGCTGCGACAAAATTCTCGTTTTCCATCACGGCGAGCTGCGCGAAAGCGGCACTCACAACCAGCTTTTACAAATCAAAGGTTTATATTGGCGGCTTTACCAACTGCAATACGCCAACGCGCCCGAACGCCAGCGGGAAACGGGAAACGGCTCGTCAAACGGGAAAATTGCTTTTAACGAT
>DASWLV010000074.1:0-5778 GCA_036400075.1 Pyrinomonadaceae bacterium | reverse complement strand
ATGCGGGTTGATAAAAAGCATTGCGTGTCCGCTTGCGCTTTTCGACGGACCGACGACCCAGCCGTTTGAGCCTTGATTGGCTCTGATTCCGCGTTCGATTTCGGCGGTTTGGATGTTGCGGAAATCAATCGCCGGATCATAGGCAAAACCGTTTTGATAATAGTTATAGCGAATAAACGCGAGCGGATGCCAAGGCTCGAATTTGGCGAGCAGACGCGGCTTTGTTTCCGGGTGACGCTGCAAATAATAGTTCAAACCGGCGGCAAATGCGTCGCAAATTCCTCGCGTGTGAGCATCCAGACGTGCGTATTCTTCGCGCGCCAGCCGCGGTATTTCAAGCGCGTGATTCAAACGGTCATTGTTCAAAGTCACTTCGCCGTAAATTTCAGAAGAACGACCGATTGCGGCGATGTAATTTTCCTCGATTCGCCAGAAATTGTCTTCCGCCTGTGCGTAAGCAAAACCAAACACCGTTGCGGCGTCCGTCCGTCCGAAAACGTGAGGCACGCCGTAAACGTCCCTGTAGATCGTCACTTCCCGGGCAAATCTTCCCGAATTGTAGTCAGAACGCGAAGCCTTTTGAGCGCAAACAAGCTGACAAAAGATAATCAGCGCGCAGAATGCCAGCGATTGGCTCAAGATTATTTGAATTATTCTTCTCATTTTCTTTAATTAACCTTGTCTGATTTCCGGTGTTTGTCGCGGCGACTAAGATAATTTTTACGTTTAAATAAATAATCAATTGTCGAATTGATTATTTCGGCAACGGCTGCGCAAGTATCCATTCCATCGCCGAATCTCGTCCAGTCGGGTAAAGCTCCCACACAGGCTCAATCAATTTGTCGGGCATCAGCGAGGGCGTGTCTTTGTCCTGTAATTTGTAATATCTAGTCGAATAAGATACTTGCAGGCGCGAATTCGGCAGCGTAAATTCGTCGTTTTCCGAATAACTATTCGGTTTTGAGCCGCTCGGCTCGCCGACGAGAACAGCGTTCATTTCGTTTCGCAGATCAATCGCGTTGTGCATTGCGGCTGAGATTGTGCCGCGCCCAATAATGACAAATAAACTGTTCGGTTTGCGAAAGGCGCTCTGATTTTTTAGCTCTTTGAGAATATGCGAGCGAAATTTTAGAAAATCTCCGCCGTTGCTCTGGCGCACGTCTATAACAAGGCGTTTGGCTTGATTGCTCTCAATCAGTTTGAACGCTTCGGCGGAAACCCGCTTAAACGTATCGGCATCCGGGTACGATTTGAGATTGAGATAAACGGTCTGCGCATCCGGCACAGCCGTCACCCACATTAGCTCGTTAGCTCTCTGCCGATAAAGCGGCGCTTCTTTCAAGGTCGAAAGCCATTCGATTTTCGCGTCCGGTGCCAGCGCCGCCAGATTTAATGAAAACCGCTTTCCTTCCGCATCTTCAAAAGTCCATTCCGCCCGGTTTGTGTCAGGCACGATTTTGAGTGCGTGAAGGATTTCCGCAAACGGCGTCAAGCTCACATTTGAATAACGCACAAACTGCTCGCTCTCTTTCGGAACTAAATTGTTGATTCGTTCAACCGCGTCGGCAAGATTTAACCCGCCGATTCCGACGACGCGCACGCCGAGAGCGCGTTTGTATTCCGCGCTCGTCCTCAAAACGCGCAAATCATTTCCGAACCAGTACAACGTCAACGGATAACGCCGGAACGTCTTAGGCGGCTCAAGCGCAGTGTGCGCGTCTCCGACCATTGCGATGATCCGACGCAGCCCGACTAAAATTTCCTGTTCCTGCAAAGAAGGAATATCGGCGTTAAGTTCCGAGACGGCGCGTTCAAACTGTTCTTTGCCGACGGTATGAAAAGCGTTTTTGTGGCGTTGCGGCAGCTCTTTGGCGAGATACTGCAAATCCTTTTGCCATTGTTCTTTGGTCAGAGAATTGGCATTGGATTTTACTTGCGAATAAACTTGCGCGGTGTGCGCAAAGGCAAATAGTAAAATCAACGTCAGCCATATTGTTGTTTTTTTCATTTCTCTAACACAAAGCAAAACCGGAATCGAGCGCAGTAATAAGCTCGTCAACATTGTCTTTTGTCGAATTGAGCATCATTCCCGTGCGAATTACGTTGCCGTAAAGACCGCCTTTGCCGATCAGAACGCCTTGCCGTTTGGTTTCTTCAAAAACCCGCAAAACGGCTTCGGGCGCAGGCTCTTTCGTTTCGCGGTCTTTTACGAGTTCTATGCCCTGCATCAAGCCCATTCCGCGCACGTCGCCGATGATTGGATATTTATCTTTTAATTCTTCGAGCTTTCCGCGAAAATAATCGCCGACTATGCGGGCGTTTGTCCGCAAATCTTCTTCTTCAATCATTTGGATAACGGCGAGCGCGGCGGCGGATGAAACCGGGTTTCCGCCGAATGTTGCAAACGTTAAACCCTGAAATTTGTCGGCGACTTCGGGCGTCGCAATCGTCCAGCCGATTGGAACGCCGTTACCCATTCCTTTCGCCGAAGTGATGATGTCCGGCTTAACGTTCCAATGCTCGATGCCGAACCATTTTTCACCCGTTCTGCCCCAGCCAGTTTGAACTTCGTCGGCTATAAAAAGTCCGCCGTGTTTGCGGGTGATTTCTTCGACTCTTTCAAAATAACCTGCGGGCGGGACGATAAAACCGCCGACGCCCAAAATCGGCTCAGCCATAAACGCCGCGATTTCTCCGGTCGTCGTTGTTTCAATTACTTCTTTGACATCTTCGGCGCACGCCAGACCGCAATTTTTCGGCGACAAGCTAAGCGGGCAGCGATAGCAATAAGGCGCGCGGGCGTGGACGATTCCGGCAACCTGAGAGGGAAGCGGTCGCCACGTCGAATGCCCGACAGATGAAAGCGCCGTCGCGCTTCTGCCGGAATAGCTGTGGCGCAAAACGACGATTTCGTGTCTGCCCGTCGCCAATTTCGCAGCCGTAATCGCTGTGTCGTCGGCTTCCGTCCCGGTGCTGGTGAAAAATGATTTTTTCAGATTGCCCGGCGAGATTTCCGCCAGCTTTTCCGCCAGATCGCCCTGCGGCTGGTTGGCGTAAAGCGTCGAAGTGTGGGAAATCGTATTAACCTGATTGATAATCGCCTGGTTAATTTTAGGATTCGCGTGTCCGACGCTGACGGTTAAAACGCCGCCGAAACAGTCGAGATAACGATTGCCCGCATCGTCCCAGACGTATTCGCCTTCGCCTTTAACCAAAGCGAGAGGCTCCTGGTAATAAGTGGCGACCGCCGGAAAAAGAAATTCTTTGTGTTTGCGGACGGCTTCCGAAACTGTTGTTTTTTGTTCTGTTGGGTTCATAAGTTCGTTGATTCTATTTTTCTTGAAATTTTAATTGCTACAAATTTTTCTGGCATTTATGCAGGCTTAATCAACATAAATAAATTTCAGTTCTGTGCGAAATCCACCGTGTTATTCAGCTTAGTTATTATTTTCGGATATTTAGAACGGAGAATTATTGTGTTAATTTATTCGAGACAAAAACAAAAAGCAATAAAAATTTACGCGGCTTTTACTAAATAGCGCAGGTGAAAAACACAAGATTTCATCAGAGTTAGTCAACTACTGACTAATATCAAAAACATCGTTTCATATTCAAACCGCCAGTTAAGATATTAGGGGATTTTCGAAGAAATAAAATCTTTTGCTTTTTACTGTAATGTTTTGAATGAAAAAGCCATTACTTAGTAAAGATTCGAAATTTCAATCTTAAATTTCAGAGCAAAAGGAGAGATGAGTATGGGTGACATGAAAGATGTAGTTTTAGCTCTAACTGTAACAATAAATTGCGTAAAAAAGGTTGGCAGGAATGAGCATATTGAACCTGAAGATGATTTATTTAGTCATGGAATTGATAATGAGCTTATTGACCGTTTCGTAAACGCTATTGCTACTAACGACGATGTAGGTTTGCCGAGCCTGAGTCCGCCCTTTGGAATAGACCAAAACGTTTTCAATATTGATGAGGATTCCACGGTAAATGATGTCGCCATGATAGTTTTCGCTAATGCCTTTTTTGCTTCTTCAAACACAATACTTGCACTAAGAGCGAAAGGCGAAAAGCAAGGGGCAAAGAAAAGGGCAAAGAAAAGGGTGAAAAAGGAGGAAAAAGATGAGGCATAATTTATTCTTCCTAAAAATGGAACTGGTTTCGGTAGTAATTCTGTTGACGGTTGTCGGGGCAGCAGCTCAAACGGTTACGTCCGTTTTCGCAACAAAACAGGCTAATGACAGATGGAAACTTCAAATAGTATTCAATGCACGTGTTGAGCAAAACAAAATCAAAGATGTAAAACTCTTCGATCCGGACTTTGCACCTGATCTTAACAATCCACAAGCAAACGCATTAGTTCCGCTTGGTGTTCTTACCAGAACAGTTGTCCCGAATGTCTATGAAGTCTTGACTACAGTGGGATTAAAAACTACAGCAGAAAATAAAATAAAAGCTTATATTCTGAACATAAAGGTAGAAGATGCTGACGGAAACACAGATTGGCAAAGCATAAGAGTAACAGAACCAGCATCTCTTCCAAAAAATACAATCACTATATCAAAAGCCAGCGACATAGATGAAGCCGATGTGTATGTTGATGGTCAGATCGAAGGCGCGCGCAAGGAAAAAACTTCTTTTTCTACCAATATCAAGCTGCAAAAAACTACAAAAAGAGGTGATTGGAAATATACTCCTTATGGTTTTTTCAAGCTAAATGCCAGCACGAAAGCGGATGCTGATCCCGATAGTATGGAATTCGGCTTTAATTTTCGATATATGTTCGAAAATCCTATTGACTGGGACAATGAAGCTAAAATAGAGTCCGAGCGCGATTTTGGAAACACCAATCTTATTTATGCTTCGCGTTTTATATATATGCGCGCCGGAGATAAAATCGCAGATATAACCCAACCTAACGGAAAAAAACGCCCGGTGCAGATTTTTTTCCGCCCATATATCGGTGCCGAGTTAGGTAAAAATCTTCGTAGTCCGCTGGACGCTGCCGAAGGAGACAGGATTGCAAGAATTTTGGCAGGCGTGAACCTAAGACTTAACGTTCCAATAAATAAGGAAAAAGGACGAGATATAAATTGGACAAATTCTTATGCTCGGCGATGGCTATTGAGCGATGAGTTGGGTTTTGAAGCCGATGACAATGGAAATTTGCAATTAACGCATTTCGGCAAAAGTCCGCGCGACTATTTTAAAAGTAACGTAGACTATAGTTTCAACAAGTTTTTCGGCTTTTTTGTCGAACACGAATGGGGGCAGGTCCCTCCATCTTATAAAAAAGTTAACCATAGCTTTCGTGTTGGCTTCTCTTACAAATTTAAATTTGGCATTGAGTAAAAGCCAGATAATCAGTGGTTGTAAACAAATTAGTTTTTGCGAAAAAAGAAGAGTCTGTACTTAACCAATAAGTTCTAATCCTTATTTCGTATTGGTATTAATGCTTTCAAACAATTTTCGCTGCGCCCGCATTATCACTACTACGGGATTTTTCTCATCGGGAGTTTTTTCGGGCAACTCCAGATTTGTATTAAAAGCGATGATTGAAGCGACGCGCGTTTTCGGATGAACATCGAGAAACGCCAGGAAACCGTTTTGGTTTCCGCTGTGGCTAACGTATCGTTGTCCGTTTTCATCGTCAACAAAAAAAGTTAAGCCGATAGAAGAAACCTTGCCCGGATTTGCCCGATTACGAAAAATTTCGACCGTCGGCTGCCACATTTCTTCGAGCGACGAGCGTTTGAGAACGCCGTCGTAAAC
>DASWLV010000073.1:0-43855 GCA_036400075.1 Pyrinomonadaceae bacterium | reverse complement strand
TACCGTTTCCGTTTCCGCTGGCTTGTGCACCTTCAGAGACGTTTCCGGTTAAATTCAAAGTTTCGAGTGTTTTTTCCGTGACATTCTTGAAAGTTTCGTAAACCGACTCGAAAATGCTCTTATTCAAAACAGAAAGAGCTTCTGCTTTGCTGCCTGAGTTGAAATTGTCACCAGTGGAACCGACGGATGAAAACGAAAGACTTGAATCGGTTTCAAATAACCCTCCGTCTGGATTAATAAGCGTTCCTCTAACCCCTTCCGAAGCAGTTAGCCGCGCTTGACCGCTAAACAAATTCAAATCAATCGTGTCGTCATTAAAGCTGACATTGACAGAAGTATTCGGTCTTAATTCGATGCTGCCGAGTTTGGGCAGATAAATTCTTGCGCTGTGATTTCCGGTTCTGATTTCAGCGCCGGAACGGATTGTCGCGCCGTCAACTACTGTGTTGCCGTTAATCAGAGTGGAATCAGAATCTTCCAATACAAGCACGCCTAGCATTGGAGTCGCGCGTTGCGATTCGTTGTTATCACCGCTATGAGCGAAAACCGAAACACAACTTAAAAATACGGTTAGAAGCGGAAGATGCATTTTCAAGTTTTTTGGGGATTTCATATTCTTTTGATCTCCTTTTTGTCATAAACCGCAATTTATGGCGGTTTATGCTGAAATATCGAGTTTTATAAACCAGAAGGTTGTGTTTGATTGATCCAACACCAGATTCCTAAAAAAAGGTGTTGACGATCTAAAGGATTCGCTCGCTAACAAACAAAACGAACAGAGATGTGTCGGTCTCGCAGGTTAGCTCGACAGGAAATGCGTCAAAAGCATTCCCTTTATTAACCTAAAATAAATTTAAAGCAACGGAAATTTACACCAGGAGTAATACGATGTCAATATTTATTATAGCTTTATCCTATTTTTGTTTTTGAACTAAATATAAACATCGTTGCACGTTATGCGCTCATTATTGACTTTCGACCTGCGACTCAAAAACGTCCGTTTTTAAAACAATCTTCAATGTTTATCGAACCGCCGCGATTCCGGTTTAATTTGTGTTTCAAAACCAATCTCTAAATAAAATCTCAAAACCAAATAGTTTTGCTGCATTAAGAGACACTTTTAAATCGTCTTTCTATTCGTGAAAAATAATTATTTTCCCGAACCGCAATATTAGGACGCGACGCGGAATCGCTATAACTTTGCTGATACGGGCGGCATTTGATAAAACAAAGGTTTCGTCTTTGTGCGAAATTTTGTTTGTAAGGAATTTATCAAAATGTTACGTGCCGGAATTGTCGGATTGCCGAACGTCGGAAAATCCACGCTTTTTAACGCTTTAACCTCGCAGCAAGCCGCGCTTGCCGCCAATTATCCGTTTGCCACCATTGAGCCGAATATCGGCGTCGTCGCCGTGCCGGATGAGCGGCTCGAACCGCTCGCTAAAATCGTCAAAACGACGAACATCGTTCCAGCGACCGTCGAGTTTGTTGATATTGCCGGACTCGTGCGCGGCGCTTCGCAGGGCGCGGGTTTGGGAAATCAATTTCTTGCCAACATCCGCGAAACCGACACGATTGTACAGGTCGTCCGCGCTTTTGAAGATGACGACATCATTCACGTCGAAGGCTCGGTCAATCCGTTGCGCGATATTGAAACAATCGGAATCGAATTAATTTTGGCGGATCTGGCTTCGGTTGAAAAACGCCGCGAGCGCGCGATGAAAAACGCCAAAGGCGGCGCGAAAGACGCGAAAGCCGAGCTTGAAGTTTTGGACAAATTACAACCCGCGCTCGAAGACGGTCGCGCGGCTCGCACCGTCGAATTGAGCGACGATGAGAAAGCGATTGCGCGACAGTTTTTCCTGTTGACTACAAAACCGACGATTTACGCGGCAAACGTTGATGAAAACGCTCTGGCAGCGCCCGACGAAGACGCTTTTGTGCGTCAGGTCAAGGATTTTGCCGCAGCGGAAAACGCTGAAACGGTCGTTATTTGCGCCAAGCTCGAAGCCGAATTGGTCGAATTAGCGCCGGAAGAGCGAATCGAGTTTTTAAAAGATGTCGGCGTCGAATCGAGCGGCGTTGACCTCTTGATTAAATCTGCTTATCGGCTGCTCGGTCTGATGTCGTTTTTGACCGCCGGTGAAAAAGAAGTCCGCGCATGGACAATTCCAATCGGAACCAAAGCCCCGCAAGCCGCCGGAACGATTCACTCGGACATCGAACGCGGTTTTATTCGCGCCGAAGTCGTTGGCTACGACGATTTAATTAGAGCCAGTTCTTACGCCACCGCCCGCGAGCAAGGTTTATTGCGTCTGGAAGGCAAAGAATACGTGATGCGGGAAGGCGATGTCGTGCATTTCAGATTTAACGTTTAGCCGTTTAAGTCTTGACTAGCATTGATTTCTGCGAGAGAAACAAAAATGAACCTGCTCGAAGTGCAGATTCATTTTTGTTTCTCTCGCTTATGGCTAACAAAAAAGGTTCAGGAAAGTTTCAATCCTAACTTTGACAACACTGCGTCTCATCAAAAGTCAGAATCATTATTAAGAATTCGGCGATGTCTTCATCGGTTCTAGCTTCGGTATAAAAGTTCGCCATCGTTCTCGGAAAAGTGGCGACGATAAATCCATTTCTCTGTAACGCAATTTTTACCAATCCGGCGTTCAATTCCTGTTCTTTATACCAAACGCAGGTGTTATCTCTCCGACAGTGATTTACATACTCGCCCGCCAAAACTCCAATATCGTATCTGATATTAAGTCTGCCTTCTTTTTTAATGCTCCCGACCGTGCTGTCAATGCCCCGTCCCGGTATATGAACGTAACTGCTCAGTAATTTAATTCCTCCGGGCGGCGGGGTTATGCTATCCCGCTTTCTCAGATTTTGATCCTGCGCCGAAGCGGAAAGGGTAAATAAGCAAAACGTCAACACAAATAAAAGCAGTTTCTTTGTCATAAACTTAAGCTCCCATTTAAGCTGAGAGTCCAAACTTTAGTTTGATCTTCCGATGTAATTTAATCAAAAGTTTGAATTCTGAAATTCTTCCACAAATCAAATCTTAATTTGCTGTGACCGTCCGGCGGCTCGCCGGAACTTCAAAATTGTATGTTTCGCCGTGACTTAAATATCGCATTCTTTCGGTCAATCCGGCGGCGTCGGCTGCCTGTTTGAAATCTTCGAGCGGCGATTTGAAAACGTCGTAGTCGTTGTAGTGAATCGGAATCGCTTCTTTCGGATTGATCAGCTTGATTGCTTCGACGCCCATTTCGGCATCCATCGTCAGCAGAATTCCCATAATTCGCGTCCCGCCGAGATGGAATAAACCTAAATCAATATTCGGATATTTTTGGGGAATTTCCTTCAGCTCGTCAATCAGCAGCGTGTCGCCGGAAATGTATAGCCGAAGCGCGGTGTTGTCCGCTCCGCCCGCGCTGAATTCGAGCATACTGCCCATTACGTCAGGCAGCGCAAAATCAACCATTGCCGGACCGTGTTTGCCCGGCATCGAAGTGATTTTCACCTGCGCTTCGCCTTTTGTAACCGTCGCCGAATCCCATGTGTCGAGCGGAACTGAATTTTTAAAGTTTTTCGATTCCAATTCGGCGGTCGCGTGCGGGGTTGTGATAATCGGCAGATTTTTGTCCAATTTTTCTTCGACGATTTGATCGAAATGGTCGCCGTGATAATGCGACAGCACGACGAAATCAATTGGCGGCAGCTCGTCAATATCGAGTGCCGGTTCGGTCAACCGCTCGCTCGTCAAACCGTAACCGAGATGAACGTGGTCGCCGGCGTGCAGAAAATTCGGGTCGGTCAGAATCGTAAATCCCGCGTAACGCAAAATAACGGTCGCCGTGCCAATGAAAAATACTGAGCCGGTTCCGAAATCGGGAATCGCGCCCGCGATTGAATCGAGTTGAATTATTGTTTCTTTGGGCATAAAAAATCCTCTTTTAAATTATTCCAAAACAACCGAATCAACGAGTCGGTACGCGAACGTACGAGCGCGGAGAAAAATCGCTCAAGTCAGAACCGGGAGCGGTAGCGACCGGGGTTGCATCGCAAAGGAAAAGTCAAAAGTAAAAAGGCAAAACAATTTACGCGGTTTTGCCTTTTTACTTTTGACTTCTTCCTTCAATTTACCCGGTTGCTACCGCTCCCGGTTCTGACTTAGAAAGATTGGCTTTCAAGCTCGGTTTTGAGATTGAGATTGCGAATCAAACGATGCAGATAATTCGGATGAACGTCGAGCAGTTTGGCGGCTTCGACATAACTGCCTTTGGATTCTTTGAAGGCTTTGCGAATCAATTGTTTTTTCGTTTCCAAAACAACTTCGTGATAAGTTTCCGCGTTCGTTTCGGGTTTGTCGGGGAAAGATTCGCCGTTTTCCAGAATGTTTTCGGGCAAATCTTCGGGCAAAATCCATTCTGAAGAACCGAGGACGACGGCGCGTTCGATAGCGTTTTCCAGCTCGCGGACATTTCCCGGAAAATCGTAAGCGAGGAGCAGTTTCTTGGCTTTTGACGAAATTCCCCGAATGCGGCGGTTTAATTGCTGGCTGAATTTTTCCGCGAATTTTTCCGCGAGCAAAACGATGTCTTCTTTTCGCTCGCGCAGTGCGGGCATTGTAAAACGCACGACGTTTAGACGATAAAACAAATCCTGTCGAAAGTTTCCCGTTTTTACTTCTTCTTCGAGATTCCGGTTTGTTGCCGCGACCAGACGAACATCGGCTTTGATCGGGCGCGTGCCGCCGACTCGTTCAAACTCGCGCTCCTGCAAAACGCGCAGCAGTTTGGCTTGTAAATTAATCGCCATTTCGCCGATCTCGTCTAAGAAAAGCGTGCCGCTCTGCGCGATTTCGATTTTGCCTTTTTTCTGCTGAACCGCGCCGGTAAACGCGCCTTTTTCGTGACCGAAAAGCTCGGATTCGAGCAAGGTTTCGGTCAGCGCGGCGCAGTTTATCGCCACAAAAGACTTGTCTTTGCGCCGGCTGTTTTCGTGAATCGCGCGCGCCGCCAACTCTTTTCCAGTTCCCGATTCGCCGTTGATTAAAACCGTCGAATCGGTCGGCGCTGCCTTTGCAATGAATTTAAAAACTTTTTCCATCGCCTCGCTCGCACCCGTCATATTGCGGTTTTCGAGAGTTTCCTCGCGCAAAAATCTGTTTTCGGTTTCGAGCCGGTCAAATTGCCTGACGTTTTCAATCGCTACCGCCGCAATTCCCGCGACCGCCGACGCAAACCGCAAATGATTTTCGTCAAAATTTGCTTCCCGGCGGTTTGTTTCCAGATAAATCGCGCCAATGGTTTTGCCGTAAAGCGCGAGCGGAACGCAGAGCAGCGACGCGGTTTGCGACAAAAACAAACTTTGGGCGTTCGATAAATGAATGTCGCCCGCGACGTTGTTGGCTAAAATCGCGGTTTGAGCGTCGAAAACCTGCCCCACGACAGTTCGGCTGACGCTGATTGTTTCGGTTGATTCCTTGTCGCGCTGCAAGCCGAAAACCGAAGAAATTTCCTCCGCCGTTTCATCTTCTGCGAGCAAAATCGCGCCCTTTTCGGCGGGAACGACCTCGAAAAGCAGTTCGAGAAGCTGCGTCTGCAAATTTTCCAGATCGCGCACCGAATTGATTTTCTGGCTGATTTGCAGCAGCGCGGTTAAATCTCGCGCCATCGCGCTGATGGCTTCATCAAGCCGGATGCGCATGGTGTCGCGCGGCAATTCCAAAGCCTTTTCGTCAATCCTGACTGTTTCGCCAGAATTTCTTTCCGTTTCGTCAGTCAAAAATTGGAAAACGAAATCCCCGATTTTAATTTTATCCGTGTGTTTTAACTGCGTGTTTTCGGCTGAAACGTCGTTGACGAAAGTGCCGTTTAAGCTCTCTAAATCATTGACGAAGAATTCTTCGCCGCGCCGTTCGATAATGCAATGACGGCGAGAGACCGAAGCGTCGTTAAGCGAGATTTGATTTGCGGCTTCGCGACCGACGAACGTTTCTGCGTCTCCAAGCGCGAAAACGACGCCTTTATTTTTGCCTTCGATTGTGAGCAGTTTTGCCGGCATCGGGTTCAGTTTAAAACGCCGAAAACTTTCCCGCAACACAAAGCGTCGCAACCGTTCGGATAGTCGAACTATCCGAACGGTTAGCTTTTTTCATAGAGTCAGCTTTTGGACAGAACAGCCTGAAAAGTTTTTATTTTCTTTGCCTTCTTTTGTTTACCTGTTTTCGACACCTGCTATTTTTAAGCGGCACGCAAATCGCCCTTCTATTCGGCGTGACTGAGAAAGTCGAAAACAGAAATAAGAGGAGAAAGAAAATGAAAAAACATACTTTGGCTTCATTCGGATTATCTTTAGTTTTTATGATTGCGGCAATCTTTACGGCGGCAGTTCCCGCCCGCGCGAACAATGATTACGGGACGCGACAAACTTACGACGTGCCTTTTGATTTCTATGTCGGCAACGACAAAATGGCGGCGGGCAAATATGAAATTCAGCGCATTTCGGAGACGGTTTATCAAATCCGCGGCGTTAAGAATAGCAAATCCGTCTTTGTCCCGGCTTATCAGCCGACGGGCGATGAAAATCAAGTTAAATCCGCAAAATTAGTTTTTAATAAGTATGAGCAAAATCGTTTCCTGCGGGTAATTTATACGCAAGTTCGCACCGCAGGTCGGATCATCAACGAATCGAAAACAGAGCGCCACGCCCAGAAAGAAAGCGAATCGGAAAATAATCTGGCAAAAGCTAAACCGACGATTGTTGAGATCGCGGCTCAATAAACAAAACGGCACTCAAAAAAAATAACTCGAAGCGAAAATTTGAAACGCTTCGAGTTATTTTTTTTGTTCAGAAATTATCTCCCGTTGCGGATTAGAACCGCGTCGCTTGAGATCGAGCCGCGCGAGACGACAAGCTGTTTGCCGTCGGGCGACCAATCGAAATAGGCGATGTAATTTTCGCTAAACCCGGTGATTTGACGCGGTTTTCCGCCTTCGAGCGGTAGCGTCCAGATGTTGGAAACTTCCTGCGCGTCGCGGACGTAAGCCAAAGCTTTTCCGTCCGGCGTCCAGCGCAGAGTCACGGGCGGCTGGTTGATGCTGCGAATGGCGTCGGGCGGAATCTCGAAGCGTCGCCGTTCGCCCGTCTCAATGTTGAGAATTTCCTGATCGAGCCGTTTTTCCTTTTCATTCCAGAAAATATAAGCGATTCGTTTTCCGTCGGGCGAAACTGCGGGACGCCGCTCGACGTTGTCAGCCAAATGTGTAACTTCTCCGCCTTCCGTCGTAATCATTCCAAGTCCGGCGCTGTCGCTGACGAAAAGCCTGTTGCTCAAAGGCGCGCAGCCGACCGACCACGCATAATTCTCGGTCACTTTTCGCAGATTATTTCCGTCAAAATCTATGCTCCAAATGTTCGGCGTACCGCCGTTCGACGAAATAAAGACAATGTATTTTCCGTTGGCGGCGACACAAGGTTCGAGGTTAAGGTTGTTGCTCGTCAGTTGTTTTTTGTTCGAGCCGTCGCTGTCGGCAATCCAGATGTTGGGATTTCCGCTGACAGCCGAACTATAAACAACGCGATTGTGGGGCGTCCACGCGACGCCCATTCCTTCGAGCTTGCCGGATGTGATTTTCTTTGCCTGCGACGGATTATCAATCGGAACCGTCCAAACGCCGAGAGATATATCTTCCTGCGTGCTGACGAGCAGCTTGCCGTCCGATGAAATGCTCAGATTTCGATAGCTGTTAAAATCTCTGGTCAACTGTTCTTCTTTGCCGTCGGGATAAGAAATTTTCCAGATTTGCAGATAAAACTGCTGACGACTGCCGGAAGTTATCAGCATACCGCTTTTATCGGGCAGCCAGGTCAAAGTGTTGCCGAAAAACGAAGCGAAATTGCTCGAAGTCCAGACTACTTTTCGCTCGCCTCCGTCCGCGGGAACTTCCCATATTTGAGCGAGAGCTTTGCCGGGCGAAACCAATTTTGCGCCCGCGAAAGCGATTGTTTTTCCGTCGGGCGACCAGGCGGGCGTGAATATTCCGCTGTTGTCATTAGCATTATTGACAACCACATTTCGTTCGTCGCCGCCGTCCGAACCTGCGTTAATCAGCCGCGTCGTTCGATCCTCCGTGCTGGAGCGAATAAATGCCAGACGCTTGCCGTCGGGCGAAAGCGTGATGCCCGGCATACAATCGTGAATCACTTTTTGCGGCATTCCGCCTAAAACCGGAATGCGGAAAATCTGCCCGACGCCTTTTCTGTCCCAGACGTTGTAATAAATCCAGCTTCCGTCGAACGAAATCGCAATGCCCTGATACGAAACGTTTTGCGGCGCGATGACTTGAATATTGCTGCCCGTTTGAATTTGTTTGAGCCAGAGACTTTCGCTCCCGCCTTCGTTTGAAACGTAAACAAGATATTTTCCGTCCGGCGAAACAACCGCGTCGTTGACTTTGCCGAGACTCGTCAAACGCTCGACTTCGCCAACTTTAAAACCGAAATCAGCTTGCGGCGGGACGGAATTGAAATAAAAACCGTAGAAAACGGCGGCAAGAACAATCAGCAAAACCGCGCCGAGAGCGGGAATTATTAAACGCGGTAATTTTAAAAACGGGCGGCTGCTTTCCTGCGTCGTCTGTTTTGAATTGTTCGTTCGCTGTGTGTGCGTCCGGTTCGACTGACGAGATTTGAAATTTGCCGAAAAATTATCGGAAACATTTAATTCATTGAACGAAGCACGCTGAAGCCGTTTTAAATCGGCGCGCAAATCAGAAGCGGTTTGATAGCGAAAATCGCGGTCTTTTTCAAGCAGTTTTAAAATTATCTGCTCAAGTTCCGGCGGCACATTTTGATTCAACTCGCTCGGCGCAATCGGTTCGTCGTGTAAAATCGCGTCAAACGCGGCGGCGACCGTCGCGCCTTTAAACGGCAATTGTCCGGTCGTCAGTTCATACAGCACGACGCCGAAGCTCCACAAATCCGTTCGCCCGTCAAGCTCTTTGCCCAAAGCCTGTTCGGGCGACATATATTGCACCGTGCCGACGAGCATTCCCGATTCCGTTTTCGCCCGCGTCACTTCCTGTTCGGAAGTTTCCGTTTCAAAAGTTTTCGCCAGACCGAAATCGAGGACTTTGACGCGCCCGCGTTTGTTGATAATGACGTTTGCGGCTTTGATGTCGCGGTGAATTATTCCGTGACGATGCGCTTCGTCCAAAGCGTCGGCGATTTGAACGGAGATTTCCAAAACCTCGCTCAAATCAAACAATTTGCCGTCAATTTTCTCCGCCAGAGTTTCGCCTTCGACATATTCGAGCGCGATAAAAGGCGTCTCAGAGCGGTCGTCAATTTCGTAAACCGTGCAGATATTCGGGTGATTGAGCGTCGCCGCCAGACGCGCTTCCTGCCAGAAACGATTCAGATGTTTGCGGTCAACGGCAAATCTGGTCGGCAAAATCTTGAGCGCGGCTTTGCGATTCAATTTTGTGTCGGAAACGAGATAAACTTCGCCCATTCCGCCCGAGCCGAGCTTTTCCAGCACTTTGTAATGCGAAATTGTTTCAAGGTTTGTTGACACGCTTTTGTCAGATACGAAAATTTGATGCGTTTTGATTTTAAAATACGAATGAAATTATAAAAATTCAGGCTTCGGATTTTTGCGCGCTAAAAGTTTCCGCCGAAACTTCGCGGAAGCTCAAACCGCTCCGCACAATCAGAATAACTCCCAAACCCGTCCAAAACAGCACGCGCCCCTTTCGAACGATAGCCAATGTGACGCCGACCGCCGCGCCCAAGGCAAGCGCGTCCGAGATAAATTGCGCTCCGGCTTCGTCAACGCCGACGAGAAACGGAACCAATTTGAAAACGACCAAAATCGCGCGATTGATCGTTTCGAGCAAAAAGGCGGTCAAAAAATTTGGTGCGACATCCATCACGGCGCGCAAAATAAACCAGACCTCGAAAACGCCGATTGAGTGAAAAGCGGTTTCGAGCAAAATAATCGGCAAAAATTTGCGCGGGTGCTTGCGATAAAACCCGTAAATCAAATCCTCAAAACGCTCTACTTCCGCACGTCCGTGATGCAAAACCCGTGTTGCTAAGCCTTTGCCGTACAGCCATCCGGCGAGCCAGCTCGCAAAACGCCATTCCTGAATGACCATAAAAAAACCGCCGATGGTCAGCGTCGTAATAATTGCGATAATCGCGTAACCGACCGTCGCCACGTTTCCCGCCGGATGAAACGTAAGCAGAAACGCGATGCTTCCGCAAACGATTAAAGTTCCCGTAGCTAAAGAATAAAACAGATTTTCAATTGCAATCGAGCTTAAACCGACGACAAGCGGAACTCGTTTGCGAACCGCTACGGCTTTTGCCGTGCCGCTCATTAAAATTCCGAGCGGAATCATCGCGCTTAACGCTTCGCCGATCATCACGGCTCGAAAAGCGTCAACAAACCGCAAATGATAAGGTTTTTCGACGCACAGCGTCCAGGCGTAAACGCGGGTCGAAACTTTTACCGCGTAGAGAGCCAAAACAAACAAAAAGCCCAAACCGAGACGGCTGATCCCGCCCCAGATTTCTTCGATTCCGGCTGTGTAAACGAAAAAAACGAAGAGCGCGAGACCGAGAGTTGTGAGAACGATTCCGGCGATTTGCAGTTTGCTGATTCGTGTTTTCGTTCGGTTTTCGGTCATCGCAAATCGCTTTTGGCGCAGTTTTCCGCGCGAAGCAAATTTTACGTTTCGCGCACGGTAATTTATCATTCTATTTTGCTCAATTTAATAAAATCTAACAAGGGAAACCGAAAATGAACGCAGCAGCTTTAGAACCCGAAATGACAAATCCGGCTCTTACGGATTTAACCGAAGAAGAATCTTTTTTCCGCGCTTCCGTCAGAGAATTTGCCGAAGGCGAAGTCCGCCCGCGAGTCGAAGCGATGGAACACGCCGGAAAATTGGATGCGGATTTAATCCGGCAATGCTTTGAATTAGGTTTGATGGCGATTGAAACGCCCGACGAATACGGCGGTGCGGGTTCGACGTTTTTCAACGCGATTTTGGCGATTGAAGAATTGGCGCGCGTTGACGCTTCGACCGCCGTTTTCGTTGATGTGCAAAACACGCTCGTCGCAAACGCTCTTTTGCGCTGGGCAAACGAAGACCAGAAGAAAAAATATCTGGGACAAATGGCTGAATCGAAAGTCGGCGCTTACGCATTGAGCGAAGCCGCTTCCGGTTCCGACGCATTTGCTTTAAAAACACGCGTCGTTGACAAAGGCGATTATTACGAATTGAACGGGCAAAAGCTCTGGATCACGAACGGCAACGAAGCCGAAATCTTTATCGTTTTTGCCAACATCGCGCCCGAACAAGGCTACAAAGGCATCACGGCGTTTCTGGTCGAAAAGAGTTTTGAAGGCTTTTCGGTCGGCAAAAAAGAAGACAAATTAGGCATTCGCGCCAGCTCCACCACCGAATTGATTATGGAAAACTGCCGCGTCCCGAAAGAAAACGTTTTGGGCGAAGTCGGCAAAGGCTACAAGATTTCGATTGAAACTCTAAACGAAGGTCGCATCGGAATCGGCGCGCAAATGGTCGGAATCGCTCGCGGCGCGTTTGAAGCCGCCTTAAAATACACTTCCGAACGCGAGCAATTCGGCAAAAAAATCAACGACTTTCAAGCCGTTCAATTCCAATTAGCGGAAATGGCTGTCGAACTCGAAGCCGCGCGCTTGATGGTCTATAACGCCGCGCGCTTGAAAGACACTGGAAAACCTTTTGTCAAAGAAGCCGCGATGGCAAAACTTTATTCGTCGCGGGTGGCTGAAAAAATCTCGTCCAAAGCGATTGAGCTTTACGGCGGTTACGGATACGTCAAAGATTATCCGGTCGAAAAATTCTGGCGCGACTCAAAAATCGGCGCGATTTACGAAGGCACGTCGAATATGCAGCTTCAAACAATCGCTAAATTAGTTATTTCCGGAAAATAAGTGGAAGAAATTAAAATCCGCTATGCCACAGCCGAGGACGCCGAAATGCTCGCTGATTTGAGTTGGCGGACGTTTTACGATGCTTTTGCCGCGCATCCGAAAAACGCGCCGGATGATTTAAAGGCGTATATGGACGCGGCTTTTAATGTCCGACAATTGAAAAAGGAATTGCAGGATGAAAAAGCTATTTTTCTCGTCGCCGAAATTAACGGCGAGCCAGCGGGTTACGCGAAATTACTGCTCGACACAATCGAACCGGGCGTTTCGGCGGAAAGACCGATTGAGCTTTGCCGGCTTTATTCGGAACAGAAGTTTTTAGGAAAAGGCATCGGCGCGGCTTTGATGCAAAGATGTTTGGACGAAGCGAAGCGGCGCGAACGCGATGTGATGTGGCTCGGCGTTTGGGAGTACAATCCCCGCGCGCAGGCGTTTTATCGCAAATGGAAATTTGAAGAATGCGGTTCGCACGTTTTCCAGCTTGGAAGCGATCCGCAAACCGATTTGTTAATGCAGCGAAAAATTGACGTTTAAGATTGATTTAAACTTTGTGACGGCGGAAGAAATCGAGAAATATTTGCGCGAAGTAAATGACGAGCTTTGCACCATGAAAATTAAAGGCGAAATTTGTCTTTACGGCGGCGCGGTGATGTGTCTGGCTTTTAAAGCGCGACCTGCGACAAAAGACGTTGACGCGATTTTTGAGCCGGTTCGGGAAATTCGTCGCGCGGCTAATAAAATCGGTGAAAAATACGATTTGCCGGTTGGCTGGCTGAATTTGGGCGTAAAAATGTTTGTCGTCCAACACGAGCGGGAAATTTTGCTTGATTTGCAATGTTTGAAAATTTTTGTTCCGGAAGCCGATTATTTGCTGGCAATGAAAGTTTTGGCGGCGCGCGCCGACACTTCGGATTTGGAAGACATTGAGTTTTTGCTCGAAAAGCTGCAATTGAAAACTGTTGACCGGGTTTTGGAAAAGGTAGCGGATTTTTATCCGCATAAGCAAATAAAACCGGAAACCGTTTTTTTGCTCGAAGAATTGATTGAACGAGGAAAATGATAACGCTCAAGGAAACAAAGGAAAAAATCGCTGCTGAATCAAGATGGTGGAAAATACATCTGTTTGATTTTGTTGACGATTTCCGAGCAAATCGAAATGCGCAAGCCGTTGCCGAACCGTTTGAAATGAGCGATGAAAAAACGGATGCACTGCTGGCGGCGACAGCCGAGAGCTTATGTAAGGAAATGAATTTGCAGTTACCGGATTGGCTGCAAAATGTTCCGGCTTGTCGTCAGCCTTATTTTGTTTCCGGCGTGGAAAATCTGAAAGCAACGGCAATTGTCGAAAGCCCTTTGCCGTTTCGGATTCGTAAAGTTTTTGTTCTCGAAAATTTTTTGGAAAGAATTTAGAAATGACAAACAGAATCGAAGTTTTTAAACAAATGTTGGAATCAGACCCGTCGAACACGCTTGTGCAGTTCGGGCTGGCAAACGAATATCTCAAAGCGGAAGATTACGACAACGCGATTCCGGCTCTGGAAAATTATTTACGGCAAGCGGATGACGAAGGCGCTGCTTACGGAATGCTGGCGAAGGCTTATGAAAAACAGGGCGAGCGCGAAAAAGCAAAAGCCGCTCTGGAACGCGGAATCGAAGTGTCGAACAAACACGGACATCCTTCGATGGCGCAGGATTATCGAATGACGCTTGAGCTTGATTACGCGGACGATTGAGCGGATTGAGGCTGTTGGATTTTTCGGCTTAAAAGGTTAGTATTGCCTTTTGATTAATCATATTTTTTTATCGTAAACCGAGGATTTTATAATGGAAGCAGCAACCAAAAAATCTCGCGCGACTCGTGCGAAAACGGCTGAAAAAGAGCCGGAAACAACAACAGTATCAAAACAAAATAAGAAAACTGCGAACGAAAAAACGACGGCTGCAAACGGCGCAAATCCGGCGCTCGAAACCGCCAAAGCCGCCGCAGCGCCGAAACCGGCGCGCAGCCAAAAACAAATTGAACAGCCGGCGGCGCAAGTCTCTCAATCTCAAGAACAACCGAGCGCAAACGGTTTTCTCGACCGCGAAACGATGCTGGCGATTTATCGCACGATGTATCTCGCGCGGAAAATTGACGACAAGGAAATTCAGCTTAAAAACCAGAACAAAGTCTTTTTTCAAATCAACGGCGTCGGTCACGAAGCCCTGCTCGTCGGCGCTGGAATGGCATTTAAGCCCGGATACGATTGGTTTTATCCCTATTATCGAGACCGCGCGCTGATGCTGCAAATCGGGATGACCGCGTATGAAATGTTTTTGGCGAGCGTCGGTGCGGAAGCCGATCCGAGTTCGCACGGGCGTCAAATGCCTTCGCACTGGGGACACGTTAAATTGAATGTTCCTTCGTCATCCAGCCCAACCGGAACGCAGGCTTTGCAGGCGGTCGGCGCGGCGGAAGCATCTTATCGCGCTTCGCTCGTCAAGGAATTGCAGGACAAAGTGACCGGATTTAAAGGCGATGAAGTCGTCTGGATGTCGGTCGGCGACGGCACGACGAGCGAAGGCGAGTTCTGGGAAGCGCTGAACACCGCTTGCAATTTAAAATTGCCCGTAGTTTTTGTCGTCGAAGATAACGGTTACGCGATTTCGGTTCCCGTCGAAGTCAACACGGCGGGCGGCGATATTTCCAAAGTCGTATCGGGTTTTCCGAATCTCTACATTCAAAAATGCGACGGTACGAATCCGCTCGAATCTTATGAAACATTCAAACGCGCCGTGCAATATTGCCGCGAGCGTAAAGGTCCGTCGTTTGTTCACGGAAAAGTGATTCGCCCGTATTCACACAGCTTGTCGGACGACGAAAAACTTTATCGCCCCGAAGAAGAACGCAACGAGGAAGCACAGCGCGATCCGATTAAAACGTTCGGCGAGCTTTTGATGGAAAACGGTTTTGCTTCCTCGGAAGAATTGCAGGTTTTGCGTGAAGCCGTCGAGAGCGAGATCAACGAAGCCGCCGACCGCGCGCTTGCTATGCCGCAGCCTGCGCCGGATTCGGCTTACCGAAATGTTTATTCGGAAGAGATTGATCCGACAGACCGTGCGCTTTTCGACACCGAAGAAGGCGTAGAATTGTCTGGCAATGCCGGAACGATGGTTGATCTTATCAATCGTTGTATGCACGAAGAAATGGCGCGCGACGAGCGAATCATTGTGTTCGGCGAAGACGTAGCGGACGTTTCGCGCGAAGAATATCTCGAAACGGTCAAAGGCAAGGGCGGCGTTTTCAAAGTCACGGCAAATCTACAGCGCAAATTCGGCTCGGCGCGCGTTTTTAATTCGCCGCTCGCCGAAGCAAACATCGTCGGGCGCGCCATCGGAATGGCGACGCGCGGGCTTAAACCTGTCGTTGAAATTCAGTTTTTCGATTACATTTTTCCGGCGTATCACCAAATCCGCAACGAGCTGGCGACAATGCGCTGGCGTTCGGACGGCGATTGGAAATGTCCGGTCGTGATGCGCGTTCCGGTCGGCGGTTATCTCAAAGGCGGCGCGATTTATCACTCGCAATCCGGCACGACGATTTTCTCGCACACGCCCGGAATCCGAATTGTTTACCCGTCAAACGCGCTCGACGCCAACGGTTTGCTCAGAACTGCTATTCGCTGCGACGATCCGGTTTTGTTTCTCGAACACAAACATCTTTATCGCCAGGCTTACAACAAATCGCAGTATCCGCCCGATGGCTTTTTGATTCCGTTCGGCAAAGCGAAAACCGTGCGACCGGGCAAAGATTTGACGATTATCACTTACGGCGCGCTCGTCCAGCGCTCATTTGTGGCGGCGAAAAAAGCGGCGCAGGAACACGGCGTCGAAGCTGAAATTATTGATCTTCGCACGCTCGTACCTTACGACTGGGAAGCGATTGCCGAATCCGTCAAACGAACGAACCGCGTGATTGTGGCGCACGAAGATTCTTTGTCGTGGGGTTACGGCGCGGAAATCGCGGCGCGGATTTCCGAAGAATTGTTTGAATATCTCGACGCTCCGGTTAAAAGAATCGGCGCGACCGATACGTTTGTCGCATATGCGCCGCAGGTCGAAGATTTTATTCTGCCGCAAAGCGAAAACGTGGAAAAAGCGATTTTGGATTTAGCGAAATACTAAATTCACAAACGCGAAATTATCATCGAAGCCCGGAGTTAAACAAAGCTCCGGGCTTTTTCGTTTGGCGGAAATGAGTTTTCATTTGCCGAAAACAGCCGTTTAAAATGAAAAAGTTGCAAAAAACCGCATCTAACCGATAATTTGAATTGAAAAGCGATGAACACGCCCGACGCCGCATTGTTGGTCAATTTGCTCGGTTTTGCCGTTGGGCTTGTGCTTTACGCGATGATGCTCGTTATGAGCGTGCAGCGCAAACGCGGCGACGCAGAGAGAGTTGATTTTTTGTTGCTCGCAACCGCGCTGCTCGGTTTGCTGTGGAATGCAGGTGAGTTTTTCGCGTTTGTCTGGCGCGATTTCGCGCACGCGGAAATTCCGCCTGTTTTAGCGGCGGCGGCTTATTCCGCTCTCGGTTTTCTTCCGGCGGTGGTCGTGCATTCGGCTTTTTCAAACGAGAAAAAGAACGCGAAATCGAATTTTCTGATTTTTGCGGCTTACATTTTGAGCTTTTCAGCCGCCGCGCTGCATTTTCAAGCAGCGATTTTTCGCTCCTTCGCTCCATTTTCCGCGTCGCTTCAAATTCTGACTTTCGGTTATTTGTTGATTCTAGCCGCGCTGTTTTTGCTCAATTTGCGGCAATCAATCGAGCGAAAAACGATCTGGGCGAGCGCGCTGGCGGTTTTCGCGGTTTCGGCTCTGCATTTAAGCCAGCCGCACAGTAATCAAGGATTTTGGTTGACCGAGCTGGTCGCGCATCAGGCGAGCTTGCCGCTCGCGTTTGCAATTCTTTACCAGAATTTTCGCTTTGCTTTCGCCGATTTGTTTTTAAAACGCGCTCTTTCACTTGTGCTGCTCGCGGCTTTGGTTTTCGGTTTGTATTTTGCCGTAGGCGTCCCGCTTTTTCGCATCCACGCTGAACACACGCCGACCGATTCGCAGCCGGTTTTCGTGTTATTGGGACTTTGGATGGCGACTGCGCTCATTTACGGACATTTGCACCGCCCCGCCGTTTGGTTTGTTGATAAAATTTTATTGCGACGTGCCGATTATCAGAAATTGCGTTCTGAAATCAGGAGTAAAATCGAGAATCTGGAAACAATCGAAGCGGTTTTGAATTATGTTTGCGCCAGATTCGCCTCGACTTTAACGGCGGATAATTCGGGTTGGCTTGAAACTGATAGACGTGGTGACGCTGTGTTTTCAAACAGCGCGGCGGACGTTTTTGTTCCGACCGCCGAAGCGCCGTTTTACCGAATCAACTTGAGCGATTTTTCAGGCGCGCGGCGTTTGTTGTCGGACGAAATTGAAATGCTCGAAGATGCGGCGTTGATTGCCGCGCGGCGTATTGATCAATTGCGCGTCACCCACGAACGCTGCGAACAGGATTTGCGCGAGCAGGAAATTGCAAAACTGGCTTCGGAAGCCGAATTAAAAGCTCTGCGCGCGCAAATCAATCCGCATTTTCTCTTTAACGCTTTGACGACAATCGGTTATTTGATTCAGACAGCGCCCGAAAAAGCTCTCGACACTTTGCTTCAGCTCACACAGCTACTTAGAGGCATTTTGCGGCAAACCGCAGAATTTACGAGTCTCGGCGACGAGCTGAAATTGATTCAAAATTATCTCGAAATCGAGCGGGCGCGTTTTGAAGAACGGCTCGAAATCGAAATTAACATTTCGCCTGAATTAAAATCTTTGCGAGTGCCTTCGCTCATTTTGCAGCCGCTCGTTGAAAACGCGGTGAAACACGGAATTTCCCAAAAGAAAGCGGGCGGAAAAGTAAAAATCTCGGCGCGCGTTAGCGCAAACAATTTAATTCTGGAAGTTGCCGATACAGGCGCTGGCGTTAGCCTGACTGATTTAAAGTGTGGAATTGGCTTGAGCAACGTCGAAAACCGTTTGAAAACTTATTACGGCGAACGGGCAGATTTGAAATTTGAAAGCAAAACAGGCGACGGCTCGACGGCTCGAATAATAATGCCGATTGCTTCGATAACTAAAAAGGCTTCTGAGCGATGAAGTTACGAATTGTAATTGCCGACGACGAGCGCCCGGCGCGAACTTTTCTGCGAAATTTGCTCGCCGGTTTTGAAGACGTTGAGATTGTCGGCGAAGCCGAAAATGGCGCGGAAGCTGTTGAGCTGATCGAAAAAACGCGCCCGGATTTGGCTTTGCTCGATTTAAATATGCCAGAAGTCGGCGGGCTTGAAGCTGTAAAAATGCTTCGTAAAAACATTTTGCCGCTCATCGCGTTCGTGACGGCTTACGACGAGTTTGCGGTGCAGGCGTTTGAAGTCAACGCGGTTGATTATTTGCTCAAACCCGTCGAGCGCGCCAGACTTCGCGAAACTTTGAATCGCGCGCACGAGAGACTCGAAACGGCGGATTTTCGAGAAAAGGAATCGTTAAATCTGCAAGCGGCTGCGGCGACAATCGAAGAAACCGGAAAGCGCGAATTTCTGGAAAGAATTCCTATCAGACTGCGCGATGAAATAATTTTGCTGCCCGTCGCAGAAGTCGCTTCAATCGTCGCCGAAGGCGAGCTGCTGCATATTACGACGGCTCGCAGCGAACGCTACACGATAAATTTTCGCCTCAAAGATTTGGAAGCGCGGCTTTCATCCGATAAATTTGTTCGTCTCTCTCGCGGCACGCTTTGCAATCTGGAGATGATTCGGAAAATTTCGCCGCTTCCCGGCGGAACTTATCTGGTTACGCTCAAAAACAATCAACAACTCCCTGCCAGCCGTTTGCAGTCAAGAATTTTACGCGAACAGCTTTTGCGCTTATAAAAATGAGGCAGAAACACGACCGTTAGGGAGTGTGCTTGCGGCACACTCCCTAACGGTCGTGTTTCTGCCTCATACACTCATTCAAAGCCGTTCGTCTCCCGGGCGCGGCTTTTTGTTTTGCGGAGAAAGCAGTTTGTTGAAAACAAATGTCCGCATAACGCTTTTTACATCAAACTTTATAATTCGAAGTTTATCTATTTTTATTGGTGACAAAATGAGTTTTTATCAGAGATTTTTCATTGCAGTTTTATTTATGTTCGGCGCGTCTGCCGCTGTTTTTGCGCAAACCGGCGGGACGATTCGCGGCAGCGTGACGACGGAAACCGAAGGAAGCGCGCTCACAGGCGCTTCGGTGCAAATCGTCCAGCTTCGCCGCACAACGAACACGGACGCAAACGGCGTTTATGAATTTACCAACATCGCGCCGGGAAATTACACGATTCTGGTTCACACGGAAGGTTTTTCCGATAGAACGCGCAATGTTGCTTTAGTCGGCAACGCGGTTGCGACCGTAGATTTCGCGCTTTCGCTGGCGGGCGTCAACGAACAAGTTACGGTGACGGCAACCGGACAGCAGCAATCGGTTTTTGAATCGTTTCAATCGGTGAATTCCGTCAGTCAGCTTCGCATTCGCGAACAAGCCAGCACTTCAATCGGCGAAGTTCTTGAGCGCGAAGCCGGTGTCGGCAAACGCTCTTTCGGAACGGGTTCGGCGCGTCCCGTCGTCAGAGGTTTTGACGGCGACCGCGTTTTGATAACTCAAGACGGCGTGCGGACAGGCTCGCTCGGTTCACAATCGGGCGATCACGGCGAGCCGATTGACGTTCTGAATCTCGAAAGATTGGAAGTCGTCAAAGGTCCGGCAACGCTGCTTTACGGTTCAAACGCTATCGGCGGCGTTGTTAACGCCGTAACATCCGACGAAAACACTTCGCATACAGGTTTGCGCGGATTTTTTAGCGGTCTGGGCGGAACGGTCAACTCGCAAGCCGGAGCGAACGGCAACATTGAATACGGCTACAAGAAGTTTTTATTTAATGTCGGCGCTTCCGCGCAGCGCGAAGACGATTATCATACGCCGCTCGGCGTAGTTCCGAATTCGGCTTCGCGTTATTGGAACACGGTCGGCAAAGTCGGATATTTCGGCGACAAAGGCTTTGTTCAAGCCGGTTTCGATTACGACAAACGCCGATACGGAATTCCGTTCGCCGGATTTTTCGAATCGGGCGGCGAGAGCAACGACGAAAACATTGATATTCGCGCACGGACGCGGAATCTGCGTTTTCGCGGCGGTCTGCACGATTTGAATTCTCCGATTACTGCGATGAATTTCGCGGTTAATCACAGCGATTATCAGCACCAGGAATTGGAAGAAGAAGAAATCGGGACGGTTTTCGACAATGACACTTTTTCTTATCGTTCGACTTTTGAACAAAAGCCTTTTAACAAATTAACCGGGCGTTTCGGTTTTGAAGGTTTTCGCCGCAGCTATTTGACGACCGGCGAAGAATCGCTGGTCGAAGGTCGCGTCCGACAAAACAATTTCGCGGTTTTCGCGCTCGAAGAATTGGGCTTTAAGCGAGTCGCTTTTCAATTCGGCGGTCGCGTCGAGCGCAATTCTTATGACACGGCGAGCGCAAATTTGCTCGACCGCAGTTTCACAGGATTTTCAGGCGCGGCTGGCGTGCGTTTCCGTTTGTGGGAAGGCGCGTCTTTTGTGACAAATGTCAACAGTTCTTATCGCGCCCCGGCTTTGGAAGAGCTTTACAACAACGGAGCGCACGTCGGAACCATATCGTTTGAAATCGGCAACGAAAATTTGCGCCGCGAGCGTTCAAACGGCATCGAGTTTTCGTTCAAACAAAACACGAAGCGACTGCGATTCGACGGCGGATTTTTCTATTACCGAATCAACGATTTTATTTATCAGGCGCTCGAAGACGAGGATGCTGACGGAGTGCCGGACATTGAAGATAATTTATTCGTCCGCCGTTATTTGCAGGACGACAGCCGTTTCATCGGCGCTGACGTAAGCGTCAATTTCGACATTAACAAATACGTCGGCGCGTTTTTCGTCGGCGACATTGTAAACGCCAAACTGACCAACGGCATGCCTTTGCCGCGCATTACGCCTGCGCGCGCACGCATCGGGCTTGATTTGAAATACAAAGGTTTGAGCGTGCGTCCCGAAACAATGTTTGTGGCGAGAAAATCGCGCGGCGATATTTTCCCGCTCGAAACGCCGACCGCCGGTTACGGTTTATTCAACGTCAATGCTTCTTACACTTACGGAACCGAGCATTACGCGCATATTTTCAGTTTGAGCGCGAATAATCTGACTGACAAGCTGTATTTCAATCATCTCTCATACATCAAAGACCTCGCGCCCGAACCAGGACGCGGGCTTCGTGCGAGCTACACTTTTAGATTTTTCTAAATCTGAAAAAGCAGTTTCGCTTTAAAAATACGGCGGAGAATGGGAATTGTAACCTCATTCTCCGCCGTATTTTTGCTTGCATCGAAAAATAATTCCTCGTTCGCGCCAACCGGATTACAAAGCTGCGTGTCTATTTAAACGGTAATCAAATTTTCTCTTGTGGCAAACGAAAACGCTCTCATAAAAAAAGCTCAAAGCGGCGACCGCGAGGCATTTTGCGAATTGGCGCGTATTTACGGGCGCAGATTGCATCTTTTCGCGCTTCGTTACACGCACAGCGCCGCGGATGCCGAAGATTTGTCTCAGGAAGTTTGGCTGCGGGCTTTTAAAGCGATCAAAGATTTTCGCGGCGAAGCGCAGTTTTATACGTGGCTGCGGCGGATTGCGATTCGCACGTTTTTAAACAGCCGGCGCGCCAATGTTTTGGAGATTGAATTAAACATCGAAGATGCGGCGTTTGAATCGCTCAACGGCTGGCATGAAGATTTTACCAATCGTTTGCACGATAAAATTCTGGTTGAAAAAGTGCGGCGGTTTTTAATTGAATTGACTCCGCCGCAGCGTCTGATTTTTCTGCTCAAATACGACGAAGGAATGACTTGCGAAGAAATCGGCAAAGAATTGGAGTGTTCGAGCGGAACGGTCAAGAAATCGCTTTTTCGGTCAACGCAAAAATTACGGGAAAAATTCGGTTTAAATGATTTAACCGAACAAAAAACGAAAGTTTAAGAAAATGCATAACTGTCAAAACATCAAAGAAGAACTTTTGGATTTGCTTTTCGGTGAAGCGGACGCGGTGCAAACGGCGCGCCTTCAGCGCGAGCTTCGGTTTTGCAACGCTTGCCGAGCCGAATACGCGGGAATGCAAAAAACTTTCGCCGAATACGAAAAATTTTCCGCGCTGGACGTGCCCGAAGAAAATTACTGGCAAAGTTACGAGGCTAATCTCAGCCGGAAGCTGATGTCGCTTGATTCGCCGCAGCCGAAAAAATCTTTTGTCGCAGATTTCTGCCGCAAATTTCTGGCGGCGCAGATTCGCATTCCCGTTCCCGTTGCCGCCTTGTTTGCCGTTTTGCTTGTAAGCGCAGCGTTTTTGAATTTGCGATTGCCTGCCGAGCAATCGCAGACAACTCAAACTATTGCGGAGCCGCAAATTCAAATCGTTCCGGTTGACAGGGAAAAAATTGTCGTTCAGGAGAAAACAGTCTGGCGTGATCGCGTCGTAACGCAAAAAATTTATGTTCCGCAGAGAGAGAGCGGGATTAAAAATCCGGCTGCATTTTCCGCTCGCGCGAAACGCAAAGCAGAGCTGTTGGAAGCGACAATGCCGCTTCTAAATCTAGCCGAATTTCAGCCACCGGCGAAAGTCGAACCCAAAATAGTAGCGGAGGGCGTATACGGTGGAAAATAGAAAATTTACAATTCTTTGCATTCTCACGCTCGCTTTGTGCATTGCGTTTTCTTCAAAGTCGTTTGCGCAAACCGGCTTTTCCGAGACAATCATCATTGATTTGCAAAATGGAGCGGGAGCCGTTTCTTTTAAGCCGCAAATGTCCTTTTTGCAGGAAAATTCTCAAGCTCCGGCGTTTAGCGCAGTAAATTTAAAGCAACGAGTTATCAATTCGGAAAACGGTTTTCAGCGAATTTTGTTTGACGAAATAAACAGGGTTTTGTTCGGCTACACTTTAAAAGTTAAAAGAAACGAAATTGATTCAAAGTTCGTCATCTCGTTTGAGCCTTTAACCGAAACCGCTTTTGATGCTTTGAATGACAAATTTCCGGCTGGATCAGACGCAAAACCTCGCTTTCGCTTGCTGACATTGCCGCCGATTTCCGCGCCGCAAACGCTCGCCGACGGTGAAACGGTCGCGCTTGATCTGCTCGTTAATCGGCAGATGGGCATTAAAATTACCGACCGGGTTCGCGTAGCGGCAAACCGCGACAAGCTCAATGAATTTCCGGTCAAAGATTTTACGCTCAAAGATGTCCATCTAGCCGCGCGCGGTTCTTATCTGAAAATCAACGATGACAGTTTCGCGGTCGGAAACCGTATGCGACGATACGACGGCTCTCTGCTTTGGTTTTATGTCCCGGAAAAAGGATTTTTCGCGGTTTCGCTTGAGCCGCGCGAAGGTTATGATTTTCGCCGGATCGGAATTTTGCACGGCAATAAAATTTCGTTTCGACTCGGTGATGATGAATACCAATGGACTTCGAGCGAAGCGTTTTTACCGATTGAAGGCGTTTGGCGGCTGTGGATTTTGCACGTTCCGAATTACATTCCGCCCGCCGTCGCGCTTTCGACTCAAATCAAACCGAACGAAGATTTTGAAAAATCTCCCATCGAAAAAGCGTCCGAGCGAACAATGGAGGCTTTAAAAAGAAACAACCCGCTCGACCTCGATATGAGCAAAAAGCGCGGCTCGATTGATGCGGCGAGACTACGCAAAAAATTGAATCCGCCAAACGAAAGCTCGACACGAGTCGCGGCAGGCGGCGCGGCTTCGCTCGACAGCCTTTTACCTAAAAACTAACTAAAAAAACCAGGAGAAATTATGAAGAAGCACGTACTAATCTGCGCTGCGCTGGGCTTGCTGTGTCTTGTCCAAACGAATTTCGCGCAAAACGCAGCAACCGAAAATAAAACTCAAACGCAAAACGATGAAGAAGTCTCGCGTTACGAAATCGGGGGGCATTATACCGCTCTCGGCGGCGGCTATGACAACGGCTTTGGCGGACGTTTTACCGTCAATGCGAATCGCCATCTGGCAATCGAATCGGAAGTTAATATTTTTCCGCTGGGGCGATTCAGAGGAAGCGCTGCGCAGGCTTTGATAGGCGTTAAAGCCGGAAAACGCTGGGACAGATTCGGCGTTTTTGCCAAAGCTCGTCCCGGTTTTATTTACAACAGTCAGGGAAAAGCCGAACTCAATCCATCCAGCACTGATATTAATCTTAATAATCGGCTTCGCTATAAAGGCGCGACGAATTTCACAGCCGATGTCGGCGGAGTGGTCGAATTTTATCCGACAAAAAAACTTATCACTCGTTTCGATTTCGGCGATACGATTACGCATTTTAATTCGCAAGACGCATTTTTTATTGATGCAAATGGAAATCTCAATACATTTAGAACTCCCGCAACAACGCGACATTCTTTTCAATTCAGCGCAGGAATAGGGTTTCGCTTTTGATTTAAATTTGAAAAAGGCTTGCTGAAAATGCAAGCCTTTTTCGTTTTTGTTTTTTAGACAATGGAAATTTTAATAACTTCCCGCAACAACGGTTGATTTAATTCCGCTCGCTTCCTGCGCGATTTTGACGCCGACGCTGGCTCCAATTCTGGTTGCACCCGCCTCGACCAACGCACGCGCGTCTTCCAGAGATTTAACGCCACCGCTCGCTTTGACACCCAAATCCGCGCCGACAACGCTTCGCATCAACGCAATGTCTTCGACCGTCGCGCCGCCTTTGGCAAATCCGGTCGAGGTTTTGACGAAATCCGCTCCAGCGGCTTTCGCGGCGAGACACGCGCGCACTTTTTCTTCGTCGGTTAAAAGCGCGGTTTCGATAATGACTTTGCAGATAATTTCCGCCTCGTGCGCGGCTTCGACGATGTGATGAATGTCGCGTTCGACGCTGCAATCATCGCCTGATTTCAAAGCGCCGACGTTGACGACCATATCAACTTCGCGCGCCCCGTCGAAAATTGCCCGGCGTGTTTCGTAAACTTTTGTGTCCGTTGCATTCGCTCCCAATGGGAAACCGATTACAGTGCAAACCGGAACGCCAGAGTTTTTAAGAATTTGCGCGCAGGTTTTTACCCAGAACGGATTGACGCAAACCGACGCAAAACCGAATTGAGCGGCTTCTTCGCATAATTTGCGAATGTCTGCGGCGGCGGCTTCCGGTTTTAAAAGCGTATGGTCAATCAGACTCGCCCAATCGCGCGCCGAAGCCGTTTCGCCCAAAACAAGCCCGACGCGCGACGCGCCCGCGTCAACCATTCGGCGCATTTCTTCCGAGCCGCAAAAGCTAAAACATTCGGTTTGCGCCGCGCCGTTTAGTTTTGATAAAACGACATCGGTGATTTGCTCGACAAGCCGCTCAAAATTTCCGTTGCTCAAATTATTCATTATTAAAAAACTCTTTTTACGCTAAATAACTGCCAGCCAATTTACAATTTAAAATTCATAATGAACAGTTTAATTGTAAATTGCACATTATCAATTTTACCTTTTCACACCGCTTATTCTGTTTTATTTGCGGGCATTCTTTCGCGCGTTTCTTCAAATTTTTCCGCATCGGCTTCCGCTTTCTCGTCGGAAAATGCCGCTTTGGCGGCGCGCTGAACGTCGCCGACATCTCCGGCGAGCGCCGGTTGCCGGTAAAAATCCGAATCTAAATATAAATAATCAAAAAAGCGGAGAAAAACTTTCAAAACCCCGACCACCGGAATCGCCAGCACAAGTCCCAAAACGCCGAACAAACTGCCCGCAATAATCAATGCGATAAAAACGAACATCGGATGTAAATCCAATTTGTCGCCGATCAGCTTTGGAGTTAAAACATAATCTTCAAGCGGCTGCGCGAGCAGAAAAACCACAACAACGCCGACGAGTCGCCCCGTGCCAGCGCCATCGAGCGCGGCAAACGCGAGAGCCAGAATGATTCCGGCGACGATTCCGATGTATGGAATAATGCCGATAAAACCTGCAATCAAACCGATTGCCGCCCATAGCGGAACGTTTAAAACCCACAAACCGATGGCGTAAAAAACCGACAGAATCAACGCAATCAAAAAACGTCCGCGCACATAACCGCGCACGACTTCGCCCATTTCATTAAACAACTGCAACCCGACGCCGCGATGCCTTTCGGGAATGCGTCTTTCGACAAACAGCCGAATATTCTGCATATCGAGCAGCAGGTAATAAACGAAAAAAGGCACGATTAATAACCCGATTGCCGCCGAACTTAGATTCACCAGCCCGAACAAACCTTGCGATAGAAAACCGCCGATACGCGATGTAATTGCGGACGGGTCTTCCTGAAAACCGCGAACGAAATCCTGTAGCCCGCTAAAAACCGAAGGACTTAAATGCTCTTGCGCGTAGATAAGCAAATCTTGAAAACGCGCCCGCGCCGCCGCAATCGCCAGCGGCATTTTCTCCGTTGATTCAACAAACTGGCTGTAAACGCTCGGCAGCAAACCGATAATTATTCCCAAAACGCCGAAAGTTGCGAGCGCCAAAGCAAACAACACCGCCGTATTGCGCGAGCTGCGAAAACGCCGCTGAAACCAATCGGCAAGCGGTTCGAGCATAAACGCGAGCGCAAAGCTCAACAGCAACGGCACTAAAACCGGACCGGTGACAAAAAGCAGCAGCGCGCCGATAACCAGCAAAAGCAGCGCAACCGGAACATAACGCGCCCACCAAAAAGGCGAATCGTAATTCGTTTTTCTTGATGTTATGTTCATAAATCTAAAACTGCATTTTCTCTGTGTTTCTCTGTGTCTCCTCTGCGAACTCTGTGTTAAAACCATTTTCACCGCAGAGAACACTGAGAAGTCACAGAGAAACACAGAGTTTTTACCTTAAAAATTGCCGCTCAACCGCCTCGATTTTCGCGACGCGCTTTTGGTGACGTTCTTCGGTTAAATCCGTTCCGAGCCACGCTTCGGCGATTTCGCAGATTTCTTTGAAAGAGTTTTGCTTGCTGCCCAATGTTAAAACATTTGCGCCGTTATGCTCGCGCGAATTTTTTGCCAGAGCGACTGAGTAACAAGCCGCCGCGCGGATGCCGGGAACTTTGTTTGCCGTTATCGCCGAACCGATTCCCGCGCCGTCTATAATTATTCCGACATCCGCAGTTTTTTCCGATACCGCTTTCGCAACAGCGTGAGCAAAATCGGGATAATCAACCGCCGCTTCCGAGTTTGTCCCGAAATCACGGACTTGAAAACCTTTTCCCGCGAGAAAATCTTTTAATTTTTCTTTAAACTCAAAACCGCCGTGGTCGCAGCCGACTGCAATCGAACGAACTTTTGACGAACCTCCGCGCGAAGTTTTTTTTATTAATTCTATTCGTTTTTCCTTTATCAAATCCAAAGCCAGCGGCGTAAAGCGCGCATTGTCGGCGACGCGCAGACGCGAGGCTTCGGACAAACCGCGCAAATCGTCTTCGGTGATCAAGCTTTTGGCGGATTCGTCGCGGTCAAACTCCTTTTCCGCCTGAACCGGAGGCGGCGCAACATCAATAAATTTTGTTTTCGGCGTTTCTTCTTCGTCAGCAAGCGGCGTGTTTTCCAAAACCTGCCGGACGAGCTGCCGAACGCGGTCGCGTGTTTGTTCCTGTTCGCTCATAAAATATTGAAATCGCAGATTTGAAATTTGCAATTGTCTCAAATACTATTTGACGAATTGAAAACGAGCAAATTATGACAAGCGAATTTACCAATCCGAATCTCGAAATTTTATTTACATCCGAACAGATTGCCGCGCGCGTCGGCGAAATGGGCGCGCAAATCGCCGCCGATTACGCCGGGCAGGAATTGATTTTAATCGGCATTTTAAAAGGCGCGTGTTTGTTTTTGTCCGATTTGATGCGGGCGATTGACGCGCCGCTCTCGATTGAGTTTATGGCGGTTTCAAGCTACGGAAAAGCTCTGCGCTCGTCGGGCGAAGTGCGAATCGTCAAAGACTTGGACGTTTCCATCGAAGGCAAAAACGTGATGGTCGTCGAAGACATCGTTGATACGGGCTTGACGCTTTCGTATTTGCTCGAAAACCTGCGCTCGCGCGGCGCGGCGTCGGTCAAATTAGCCGCGCTGCTCGACAAACCCGAACCGCGCAAAAGCCACGTCCCGATTGATTACGTCGGCTTTGAAGTCCCGAACCGATTTCTCGTAGGCTACGGTTTGGACGCCGCCGAACGCTATCGAAATCTGCCGTTCATCGCAGTTTTAAATAGCGATTAACGCCTTTGTCCAACAAGGAGGACGATAAGTAAACTTCCGAGTAAATCTATTCTCCCTCATTCCAAACCTTTAATTTCCCGCTTCGCCAGCGTTTTTCATCCCACCACAAAACATCCGGCAGGATTTTCATTACTGTGGGGCGACGCATTAACGGTTTGGCTTTTCGATTGAACCATTGCGAAATGAAACAAATTGAATGGCGTGGAGGACGAGTTGTTTTTCGTTCATTCAACGATACTTGCCAAATTGACCAACAAAATGAAACGAAACAATGTTCGGCGAGTTCTAACAAATCTCTATCAAAAACTTTTGGATAAATTATTTCACCCAACCAAATTGATAATGTGTCGTCTCTGATTTGCGATAATTTGTGATGTTTGTCGTTTATGCGTTTATAAAAATAATCTTCTGTAATTCCGCAGTATTGAATTTGATTTTGCCTTTCGTAGCGCGCTTTGCCGGTTAATAAATAAATTCCGTTTTTTCTATCTAACTCACAAATCTGTTCACGCGAAAAACCACCCTCCCAGCGAATGATAACTGTTGTTAATGACATAAATATGATTTATCTAATTTGGGCTTTGTCGCGTTCCATTGCAGCGCGAAGCTCATTATTGATTTGTGTATTTAAAGATTCGCCATTCCGAGTTTTGAGGTGCTCTAAGATTTCCGCATCTATTTCTACAACAATTCGCGCTTTATCATTTTGTTTGGGACGAACGCGGTCGGGCGAGACGCGCCGAAATTTATGTTCTCCGGGCGGCAACATATCTTCGTCAGTCCAGCCTTTTTTCAAGCCTTCCTGATAATCTTCATCAGTAACTTTTAAAATAAATTCCTGCTCAGAATCCGTTTGCGTCATTGTATAAATTCTCCTCGTTTGCCGTTGCTTTGCGCGCCGAAATCAAACGGTAAATTTCTTCGCCGTTTGTTCTCAAGGTATAAGAAACAAATAATAATCTTCGGGACGATAAACCGATGCGAACGAAACGCTGTTCATCTTGTGAATGAGCCGAATCGTAATCGTCCAAAGCATAAGAATCTTCAAAAATTTCTTCGGCTTCATCGAAACTGATGCCGTGCTTTTTCAAGTTTTCATCGGCTTTGTTCTTATCCGATTCAAACCGCATTGCTTTCAGCCGTCGTGGGCAACAAGCCTTTGATTTCGCGGACGATTCGCTGCACTTCTTCCTGGTCTTCAAGCGCAATCATAAAAAAGTCGTAGCCGATTTTGAAACAGACGACGCCGTTGCCGAACAGCCAAACGCCTTCAAGAATCGGATTTCCGCCCAAAAGCCAGCTCAAAGGCGCGCCCGTAATCGTTCGCGGATTTAAAATCTGGGCAAACATTGCCGCGCCCGCCGCGCACGAGAAAGCCCCCAAAAGCGGCGCGCCGACGTATTTCACAATGTCGCGCTCAAAGCGCACGCGGTCGGCTTCGGCTTCCGTCAGCTCGCCCTTTTGGATTAATTCTTCGCGTCGCGTGAGATACTCGTTAAATTTGTCGCCCGCTTTTTTCAAGCCCCAAACCGGCAGAGCCGAATTCGGCAGCCAATGCGTGCTTAAAAACGGAACGGCGGAACCGATTCGCAAACCGAACAACACGGACGCACCCGTTCCGGCGGCTTTCCACGGATTTTCGATTGTCCATGTGGCGGCTTTCGTCAGACCCGAAATTGTGTTAGTGGCAATCTTTGTCCAGCCGACTCCGAAATTGAAAACTCCGGCGGCACTTTCGGCGGTTCTCCGTGCGGTGTTGTAAAAACTTCCGGCTCTTTCCCTCGCGCCTTTGTAAAATTCACCGGCTTTGTCGGGCGTAATGCCAAGATTCTCTCCGGCTTTACCGGCTGTTTCCCGAATATTTTCTGAGACCTCGCGGGCGCGCCTCGCAGTTTCCGAAGCGACTTTGCGGGCGTGTTCCGATAATTCGGAATCTTCCGCCATTCGCTCGGCTTCTTCGCGCAGCTTTTCGGCTTCGACAAACAATTTATCCGCGCCGTCGCGCAGAGCGTCCGTCCCGACGCGAGCCGCGCCGGTCGCCATTTTCGCGCCTTCTTCGATTTTCTCGCGCAGATTATATTTTTCGTCAATTTCGCGTGCTTTTTCTTCGGCATTTTTACGCAGGTTTTCAAGTTTTTCTCTGTAATTCGCCATCTTTTTTACCTTCCGTTTTTTTGATTATACTTGATTGCCGGTTGTGCAATAAACTTTACGCGCGGCGCTTGCCCGTTGTTCCCTTTGGAAGTTACTATTGCAGGCTGTTTGTCATCTAAATCGTGCTATGAAAATTAAGTGTGCAAACTGCGGAAAGCAGACAGTGTGGGAAGGAAACGAGTTTCGACCGTTTTGTTCGGAGCGTTGCCGGATGATAGATTTCGGCTCGTGGATTGATGAAGAATATCGAGTGCCGGATGAAAAGTCGGAGATGAATAACAACGCGACTTTCGATTTGCTCGACGAAGAAAACACGGATTTTAAAAACGTGAATTTATAATTTGACGAAATGGAGAACGGTTAAAAACAGATGGAAGCAGGTTCAATCGGACTTATTGCGGCGATCATTTTTCTGGTCGTCTTCGTCGCTCTGGCAATGGTTGTTTTATCGTTCGTGCGCCGGACGGTCAAGCTCGCGTTTCGGATTGCGATTGTCGGCGTTCTGCTCCTTATTGGCGTAGTCGGCGCGGCGTCGCTTTGGTGGTTTGCGGGCGGAAGCGGCGACAAACCGCGCACCGCGCCCGTTCGACAAACTCGATAAAAAAACGTGAGCGAAACCGAAAACCCGGATTCACAAACAGCGACGCCGCCAAAATATTGGCGGCGTTATCACAATCTGCCGCAAAACGTTCTCGCCCTGAGCGTGGTCAGTTTATTAAACGACACTTCGAGCGAGATAATCTATCCGCTCCTGCCGGTCTTTTTGAGCTTAACTCTCGGCGCGTCGCCGTTTGTCATCGGCGCGATTGAAGGCGCTGCCGAATCCGCCGCCAGTCTGTTAAAGCTCGCTGCCGGTTACATTTCCGATCATCTCGGCAAAAGAAAATTCGCGGTTCTCGCCGGTTACGGTATTTCGAGCATCACGCGCCCGTTTCTCGGTTTGGCGACGAATTGGACGGGCGTTTTGTTTATCCGTCTGGCAGATCGGGTCGGCAAAGGCATTCGCGGCGCTCCGCGCGACGCGCTGCTGGCGGACGCAGTTCCGCCGGAAAAACGCGGTATGGCGTTTGGTTTCAACCGCGCGATGGATCACGTCGGAGCGGTCATCGGACCGCTTATCGCTTTTCTGCTGCTCTGGTTTCTAGCTTCCGATCATCAAAACCCGACCGCTGACGAATACTCTCAAGTTTTTCTCGTCGCCTCGATTCCTTCGATTCTCGCGGTTTTCGTCATCAATTTTTTTGTCAAAGAAAATCCCAAAGTCCAAAGTCCAAAGTCTGAAGTTGAAAGTCCGGTTGAGAAAATGGCAAAGGAGCGGTTTGACGGAAATTTTAAAAGGTTTCTCGTTGTTCTGGCGTTGTTTACGCTTTCAAATTCTTCGGACGCATTTTTGCTGCTGCGCGCGCAGGAATGTGGAATTGCAACGGTTTATCTGCCGATTTTGTGGATGTTTCTGCACGTCGTGAAAGTCGTTAGCTCGCTCGTCGGCGGTGATTTGTCGGATAAAGTCGGGCGCAAGCGGCTGATTTTTGCGGGCTGGATGTTGTACGGCGCGGTTTATTGCGGGTTCGCTTTTATCTCGACGCCGGTTCAGGCTTGGGTTTTGTTTCTAATTTACGGCGTTTATTTCGGTTTGACCGAAGGCGCGGAAAAAGCTCTGGTCGCGGATTTAGTTCCCGCCGAACGACGCGGCGCGGCTTACGGCTGGTATCATCTTGCGTTCGGAATTGCGGTTTTTCCGGCTTCGCTGATGCTCGGCGCAATTTGGAAATTTTTCGGATTTCAAGCCGCTTTTATGACGAGCGCCGCAATCAGCACGCTCGCCGCGTTTTTGCTTTTAACTGTGAAAACTAAACGAGCGAAATTTCATCAAATGAGCTAAAAATTGTAGAATTTGATTTTGAAAACATTAATAAAGAGATTTTTATGACAAACACTTTACCGCCGCCGAATCAGCAAGGCTTGGATATACGCTCAACTCCGCGCGAGGAAATGCAGCTCGTCGCGCTCGACACTTTTCCTTACGAATATGCGGGCAGAGAAATCCGCATCAATTTTGAAATTCCCGAATTTACGGCGATTTGCCCGTTTTCGGATTTCCCGGATTTCGCCGTGATAAAGCTCGAATACGTGCCAAACGAACGCTGCATTGAGCTGAAAAGCCTGAAAATGTACATCAACTCGTTTCGCAACATTAAAGTTTTTCACGAGCACGTCATCAACATTATTCTCGAAGATTTTGTCCGCGCCTGCGACCCGCTCAAAGTCGAAATCGAAGGCGATTTTCACGTCCGCGGCAATATCAAAACCATTGTTCGCGCTGCTTACGAAAAACAAAAGTAAAGCAAATTTCGGGCTAATGCTTAACATAGCTTATCCAAATTCTGACTAAATTTTACTTTTTAGAGCAATTCCCAGAAAATTGCTCATCAAATAAAAAAGGCGGCTTTCTTGAGCCGCCTTTTTTATTTCAAATATCACAGGTTATTTCTTGACGTTCATTTCGTTCACAATCCAGCCTGCGCCGCCTAATTTGTCGGTGACAAACATTACGTAGCGAATATCAACCGCAATGGTTCTGCCGAGAGCCGGATTAACGAAGAAGTCGTTTCCGAGTCCTTCATAATTGCCGTCGAAAACGATTCCTACTTGTTCGCCGCGCGCGTTTAAGACAGGCGAACCGGAGTTTCCGCCGATAATGTCGGTCGTGTTTAAGAAATTAACCGGAATTTCGCCGTTTACAGCGTAATTGCCGTAATCTTTGCGCTGCCACAATTCGCGCAATTTCGACGGAGCGTTAAACGGTTCGCGCCCGGTATCTTTTTCAAACACGCCCGCTAAAGTGGTAAAAGGCGAATACGAAATCGCTTCGCGCGGGCTGTAGCCTTTGACATAGCCGTAGGTGAAACGCTGAGTCGAATTGGCGTCCGGGTACGGCGTTATGGCTTTCATTTCGCTCATTCCCTGCAAATAAAGCGGGCGCGTCGCGGTTACGAGCTGGTTAAACTGCAATGTACTCGTCTGAACTCTTTGCACTTCAGTTGCCAAATCAAGCAGTGTTTGAACAAAAGTATCGCCCGAATTTCGCATCTGATCGGCGCTCATCTCGAAAAGCGGCGCAAGCCCGGCAGCAGCGGCATATTTTCCTTCGGTCGCCACGCCCACGAAATCGTCCTGCGCTTTGCCGCGGGCGTCGCCCTGGAGATTGGCAAAGCGTTTGTCGAAAGCCGCAATGCGTTGATTTGCAGGAAGCTGGTCGGCGCGGCGCAGGAAAAACGCCAGCGTGTTTCGGTCTAAAATCGCCTCGCGCTCTTTCAGAGATTCATCGAGATTTGCCTTTAATTGCGCGGCTCCGCCGATGATTTGCGGGCTGCGCTGCGCTTCCGGTTTTTCGCGCTCAAGAGCCGCCAAAGCCGCCAGTAAAGCGATTTGCCAATTGCTCCGTCCGTTCGGCAAAAGCTGGAGCATAAACGAGCGCTGCGAAGGCGCGATTTCGGTCGTGTAAGCGCGTTGAAGATTTTGTAAAACTTCGCCGTATCTGGCTTTGCGCGCCGGATCGGCGTTAATCCATTGGACAAAACGCTGTTCGTCGGCGCGTTTTTGCGCGACCACATCGGCGCGGCGCATTGCGACGACTCCGCCGTCAAACGCTTTGCGGCTGTTGGCGATGGAGAAAATCTCGCTTTGATATTTAACCCGCTTTTCTTCGTTTGCCCGTCCGGCTTCTTCGTAAGCGGCGATTTGCGTGTCGAAATAATCAACGTAGAATGGCAGGCGAATGTCCTGATTGTAGGCGACCGACCAGCTTTCGCGGTAGCGCGTCGTGCCGCCCGGATAGCCTAAAACGAATTGAAAATCGTTTTCCCTGATCGGCTCGGTCGAAACGGTCAAATATTTTTTCGGTTTGTAAGGAACGTTAGCGTTCGAATATTCGGCGGCGGAACCGTCTGGCGCGACGTAAGCGCGCATAAACGTGAAATCTCCGGCGTGCCGCGTCCATTCAAAATTGTCCGGGTCGCCGCCGAAAAAGCCGATTGATTTGGGCGGCGCATAAGCGATGCGAATGTCTTTGACGGTCAAATAATGAAATTTGTAATAAAACGCGCCGTCGTTCATAGCTTGAATACGAACTACGACATCTTTTCCGGCAGTCGCCTGATCGGCTTTTTCCAATTCCTGAATCCGCGTGCGAACCGCAGCGGCGCGCTCCGGTGTACCGTAAGCGGCTGTAATTCCGTTTGTCACTTCATTGGTTACGTCCTGCGATCTCAAAGTGAGCGTAACGCCGTAACCTTTCGCGGGCAGTTCCTGCGCGCGGCTGTCGGCTTTGTAACCGACTTCGCCGTAATTTGCCTGCGGCGTCGAAGCCGCCACAAGCGCGTCGTAACCGCAGTGATGATTGGTTAAAATCAAGCCTTCGGGCGAAACAAACTCGCCCGTGCAGCCGATTGAAAGCCGGATGACGGCTTCGGATAAACCGCCGCCGTTCGGGTTGTAAATGTCTTCGGGTTTAATTTTCAAACCCCTTTTCGGAAGATTTAAAGTCGTGATTTTGTCGGTCATAAACATCCCTTCGTCCGCGAGGACGAATGGCGTAAATTGCGACAAAACGAGCAGCAGAGATAAAGCCGCCGCTCCGAAACGAAAGTTTTTAAAACGCATATTTAATTGAATTCCTTCTTGTTCTGTTAATCGAATTGAGGAGAATTTCCCGTCTCCGCTTTTGATGTTAATTTACTCTTAAATTTTGTACTTAGGCGGAAAAATTTACAGCGAGGCGAAAAGAAGTATCAGAACGCAAAAATGGCGAAGAACTCCTGAGTTAAATTCCGGCATTTTTCGCATTCTTTTTTGGTTTATTTTTCATTGATAGCTTTTAATTCTATTGGGGCGTTAAGAATTAACGGTCGAGTTTTTCTAATTGGGAATATTAGATTGACCGTTTTCGCTATTAGGAATTTAATTTAAAGGCGTCCGCGAGCCTGTTGCTAAAACAAAAAGAGCGAGAAGTAATTTTCTCGCTCTTTTTGTTTATTAGATAAATAATTCGCGTGAAACACTGAAGAATTCACCAAGAAGTTTTGCGTGTTTAGCCGTTATGCTTCGCTTTCCTTTGAGTATTTCAGAGATGATTCCCTCAGAACCAAACACCGGCAATAAGTCTTTTTGCTTTAAAGAATTCTCTTCAATTAAAAAGCGTAAGATTTCAACCGGCTCGCCTTTCTCTACGTGGAAAGTCTTATCTTCGTAATCGGCAACAAGTTCTGAAACCAGATTTAACAGCTTTTCTTCATCAGGCGATAGATTTTCGCCTTTAGCCAATAAATCTTCGACAACGCTTTCAAGGCGTTTGTATTCATCTTCTGATTCGATCACAACAGGTAAAACCGAAGCTAACAGCGCGCCGTATTTTTGACGATCAAAAATCATATTGACTATTAGGCGGAGTTTTCATTTATAAGTTTCTTTGTTTTTAGCCTCTTAATTATCGGTTCTCCGACTCCAACTAAAACGTCGTGATGTGTTTCGCACAATAACCAATCAAGTTTCTTCGGAGCGAGGTAATACTCGAAAGCTGTCATCTCTCCAATAACAGAAACAATAGCTTTAATCTTGCCTTCGTATAACCAAAAGTTACCGTTTTGTTTTGTGCCGCGTTCATCTTCGGCAACAAACCAGAGTGTTTCTTCAGGTGAAAGAAGCGGCTCAAGAGTTTCCGGCAAATGCTTCCATGCTTCTTCCAAAGAAATTGACAACTTCGGCTCTTTGAAATGTTCCCAAAGCCAAGCGTAGTAAAGACCGCTCTTGCCCAAAGTCGTGAACTTATCAAGAATGGAAACTAAAATCTGCTCGTATTTGAAAAGACTCACCGACTTGAAATCTTCTGCCTCTAATCTCAGCGATGCAGCCACTTCGTCTATCTCAACTCTAAAATCCTGTCGTTCCATTTTTATACACAGCCGCTTAACTTTGATTTATTCTAAACGATAATTAGGCGCTTCTTTAGTGATAATAACGTCGTGAACGTGCGATTCGCGCAAACCTGCCGATGTGATGCGAACGAATTTCGCGTTTTCCTGTAATTCTCTGATGCTGCGGCAGCCCGTGTAACCCATTCCCGAACGCAAGCCGCCGACAAGCTGTGTGACCATATCGGCGAGCGTTCCTTTGTACGGCACGCGCCCTTCAATTCCTTCCGGGACGAGCTTTTGTTCGGAAATCGTGCCTTCCTGCCCGTAACGGTCTTTCGAGCCTTTTCGCATCGCGCCGATTGAACCCATTCCGCGATACGATTTAAAAGTTCTGCCCTGATACAAAATCGTCTCGCCGGGCGATTCTTCGACGCCCGCAAAGAGTGAGCCGATCATTACCGAATCTGCGCCCGAAGCAATCGCTTTGACGAAATCACCCGAATATTTAATTCCGCCGTCGGCAATTATCGGAACTCCGCTGTCTTTCGCCGCTCGAACGCATTCCGTAACTGCCGTAATTTGCGGAACGCCCGCGCCTGTGACAACTCGCGTGGTGCAAATCGAACCGGGACCGATTCCGACTTTGACCGCGTCAACTCCGGCTCCAATCAGTGCTTGTGTTCCTTCAAAAGTCCCGACATTTCCCGCAACGAGCTGCATTTCGGGAAAATCGCGTTTGATTGTTTTAATGGCTTCCAGAACGCGCGACGAATGACCGTGCGCGGTATCAATCACGATACAGTCAACGCGCGATTTGACGAGTTCGGCGGCGCGTTCGCGGAAATCTCCGGTCGCGCCGATTGCCGCCGCGACGCGCAATCTGCCTAGCTCGTCTTTTGCCGCGAGCGGATAACGAATCGCTTTTTGAATGTCTTTGACCGTGATTAAACCTTTTAAATGTTTTTCGCTGTCAACGACGAGCAGCTTTTCAATTCGATGGCGCTGTAAGACGGCTTTTGCTTCTTCGAGAGTCGTTCCGACCGGAACCGTCACGAGCGGCTGCGGGGTCATTACTTCGGAAACCGGAATTTCAAAACGGGTTTCAAAACGCAAATCGCGGTTGGTAATGATTCCGACAAGATGCCCTTCTGAATCAACGACCGGAACGCCGGAAATCTTGTAATGCTCCATTATTTGGAGAGCTTCGGCGACGGTTCTATCGGGGAAAATCGTCACCGGATCAACGATCATTCCCGATTCCGAGCGTTTTACTTTGTCAACTTCCTCGGCTTGCCGCTCGATTGACAGATTTTTATGCACGACACCGATTCCGCCTTGTTGTGCGAGCGCAATGGCAAGCGCGGCTTCGGTCACGGTATCCATCGCCGACGAGCAGAGCGGAATATTAAGGCGGATATTTCTGGTAAACTGCGTCGAAGTATCTGCTTCGTGCGGCAGAATTTCCGAATAAGCCGGGACAAGCAAAACATCGTCGAAAGTCAAACCTTCTTGAATTTCATTTATCTGCATAACTCTTTATAGTCTAAAATCCAAAGCCCAAAATCAGACTTTCGCATTCTGACTTCGGGCTTTGGATTTCGGATTTTGAAACTCACTCTACTGAAAATACTGCGCTAAATTGTTCAGGTTAACCTCAAACTCGATATTATTTCTAAGCTTCGGATTGCTCGACGTGGTCGGAACTTTAGCGGGCTGTCCGTTAATTGTCATCTGCAATTCTCCGACGCGATATTTGGAGTATTGCAATTTGAATGATTGAGTCGCGTCAAAAGTGCGCGATTCACCCGGTTTTAAGCTGACGGGAGCTTGCGGCTTGCCGTCAATAATAGGCGTGATTGGAACATCCTGCTTGTCGGCTTTTATTTGCACTTTCAAACCATCGGGGGCGGAAACAGTCGGCGGCGGAGTTGGCGTTGCGGCAACGTTTGAATTTCCCCCCGGCGTCGGAGTCGGCGACACTGCTGCGGCGGTTTGGTTCCCTCTGTTTTGATACCACTGCAAACCGGCATAAACGCCCCAAGTTAGCAAACCCAAAATTATCAGCGCCAAAACTACGGTTAAAAACGGGCGGCGCGGTTCGTCGCCGACGAAAACTTCGTGTCGGCGCGTAATCGGTGCTTCATCGTCAGCGGTACTTCCCTGCTGATTAACCTGCCGTATGTAATCGCTCAAAGCCTCGTTTTCGTCAACGCCGACATAGCGTGCAAAGGCTTTGATAAAACCTTTGTTAAAAACGCCGCCGGGCAGCGGTCTGTAATCGTCAGCTTCGATGGCTTCAAGATGTCGGACGGAAATGCGCGTGTTGTCGGCGACTTCCCGCAAAGTGTAGCCGTGCGCCTCGCGCGCTTCTCGCAATTTTTCGCCAAGTGTTGCCATTTTTCGGTTCGGCTGACGGGGAAATTTTTTCGAGCCTGTAAAGTTTGCCCCTGGTTTTTCAGCCCTTCAATTGTTGAATAGTCTAACATTATTTGAGGCTGTTTGCCGCCGCCTCAATTTCTAATGTCAAATTCATCCGCATAAAAGGCTGAATTACTCGCAATATAACTTTCGCCAAAAGACTTGTCAATTATTTAACGGAGAACTGAGAACTGTTTTAAACTTTTAATTCTTAGTTCTAAGAAGCTGTTTGAAAACCCGAAAAATCGAAAATCAAGTGAAATTTTAACCACAGATAAACACGGATTTGATGGATGAAGACAGATAAAATCCGTGAATATCCGATCTCATCTGTGTTTATCTGTGGTTAAAATCACTGCTTTGACTAATCAATTAGAGTTTTCAAACAGCTTCTAAGTTATCAGTTCTCGGTTCTGCGGGCTTGAACTTTAGTGTTTGCTGTTGTACGTTTCTGAAACTAACTTCTAGAATCGTATTCTTACATTTAGGGCGAAAGTTAAAAACGAGGATTAAACAAAAAGATGGCACTCGAAGCACTCGGAATGGTTGAAACAAAAGGATTTGTCGGAGCGGTCGAGGCGGCTGACGCAATGGTCAAAGCCGCAAACGTTCAGCTTCTGGGCAAGGAATACATCGGCGCGGGCTATGTGACGATTTTCGTGCGCGGCGATGTCGGCGCGGTCAAAGCGGCAACGGATGCCGGAGCTGCGGCGGCGCGCAGAGTCGGCGAGCTGATTTCGGTTCACGTTATTCCGCGACCGCACGGCGAAGTCGAGCGCGTGCTGCCGAAAAACGGGCGAACGGGCTATAGCCCTGACGAACGCGCCATTCAAGGCGGCTCTGCCGGACAACTTAGCGCGGGAAATCCGGGCGAAGAAGCCAACGTTCCGGCAAATCGCGACACTACCAAAAACAGGACGCGGTAAAGCGGTGAAGCGGGAAAAATCAAATTTAAAATCCCCGCGTCTCCCTTTCTCCGCGTCGCAAAAAGATGAGCGACAGCGAATCAATCTCCGTTCAGCAAGCCGAAGCGGCGGTCGTGGCGGCGCACGCCGCCGGGCTGGTTTTGGCGCGTTTTTCTCAAGAGCAGGTTGACCGCATTTGTGCGGCGATGTCTCGCGCTGCGCTCGGCGAAGCCGCGCGTTTAGGGGCGATGGCTTGCGAGGAAACCGGATTTGGGAAACCGGACGATAAACGCGAGAAAAATCGTTTCGCGGCGGAAGACGTTTGGAATTATTTCAAAAACTTAAAAACGGTCGGCATTGTTTCGGAAACCAAAGACGTGGTTGAAATCGCCAGCCCGCGCGGTGTCGTTGCCGGAATCATTCCTTCGACGAATCCGACTTCGACCGCGATTTTTAAAGCCCTGATCGCAATCAAATCGCGCAACGCGATTGTGATGTCGCCGCATCCTTCGGCAAAACGCTGCATTGCCGAAACGGTTCGCGTGCTGCGCGAAACGGCGATCAAAGAAGGCTTGCCGCCCGACGCGCTCGCTTGTCTGACCGAAACCACGCTCGAAGCCACGAACGCTTTGATGCGGCATCGCAAAACGGCTGTGATTTTAGCTACCGGCGGACTCGGTTTGGTGCGTGCCGCTTATTCCTCCGGGAAACCCGCTTTCGGCGTGGGACCGGGAAACGTTCCGGTTTTCGTTGAAAAAACCGCAGATGTCAACAAAGCCGTTGCTGACGTTTTGACCGGAACTTGTTTTGACAACGGGACGATTTGCGCTTCGGAACAATCTGTCGTTGTAGAATCGGCGATTGCTAATAAAGTGCGCGAACAGTTCAAACTGCAAGGCGGACATTTTCTTTCGGCAGACGAAGCCGACAAAGTTGCTCAAGTTCTGCTCACGCCCGAACGCACTTTAAATCCGCAAATTGTCGGCAAATCAGCCGAATTTATTGCAAATCTCGCGGGCATTTCTATTCCGTCGGGAACGCGCTGTCTGCTCGCCGATACGGGCGGCGTCGGGCGCGAGTTTCCCTGGTCAATCGAAAAATTGTCGCCGACGCTGGCATTTTTCGTCGTTGATTCAATCGAGCAGGGAGCGCAGCGTTGTCTGGAGATTCTGCAATTCGGCGGAATGGGACACACCGCCGGAGTTCACACGCGAAATCGGGACGCCGCAATCGCTTACGGCGCGGCGATGCCCGCATCGCGAATCGTCGTTAATTCGCCGACTACGCACGGCGCAATCGGTTTTTCGACCGCTTTGTCGCCTTCGATGACTTTGGGCTGTGGCTCCTGGGGCGGAAACGTCACTTCGGACAACGTTTCTCCGCTTCATCTTTTAGACATCAAGCGCGTCGCTTTTGAGACGAAGCCGGTTAATCGCCAATCTTCGGTCATCGGTCATCAACCGCAAATTGTTAATGTTCCGCAACAACCGCAACAGCCGATTAAGCGTGAGGAAATCGCCGCGATTGTTGATAAATTCTTGCGTCAAAAAGAAATTCAAAACGTTCCGCAACCGACCGTAAAAACACAACCGGAACAAAAAGCTGTAACGAACAACGAACAACGAACAACGAACGGCGGGCAAAAAGCAATTATTCATCAGGTATCCAAACCTGAAGCGAAAACAAACGGCGCGAAACCGCCGACGGTTGATTTCGTCAGCGAAACCGACGTGAAAAACGCTTTGGAGAAAAACGAGAAAATTTACATCACGGCGAAAACAATCATCACTCCCGCCGCGCGAGATATGGGAGAACCGGCGGAAATATTTATAAAAGTCTAGCGACTCTTGCAAAGTCTAGCGAGTCTGGCAAGTCAAAAAATAATTCCATTGACTTGCCAGACTCGCTAGACTTGCTAGACTCTTAAAGAATGGAAGCGACCTCGACGGAAACAACCAGATTTTGCCCGATGTGCGCCGCTCCGCTGCGCCCGCGCGCGGTGTTTTGCCATCGTTGCGGAAAGCCTTACCCGGAAGAATCGGCGGTGGTTTATAAAACGAAAGAATCTTCCGCCGACATGCCGACAACAAAAGAGTTCGAAGATCAGTGGGCTACGCTGACAAACGACAGTGCCGGTTCGCAAATTGCTTTGGCGGAAAATCCGCAGCCCGTTTTGCCTGAATCCGTAACCGGCGTTGAGGAAAACGCGGCTGCTGAAAAACTGACGGACAAGCCGACAAGCGAGCCGGAAAAAAACGAAAAAAATCGCCGCGTCAGACGCCGCGTTGTGCAAACGACCGAATATGTCTGGGAAGAACATTCGTCTGACCCGACCTGGCGATTTGCTCTTGCCACAATTATCGTTCTCGTTTTTGCTTTTCTCATTCTCTGGTTCGGAAGCTTTATTCATTTCTAAAACGCCTTTTGCCAAAACGCCCGCCGATTTGTTATTGCTAAAATCATAAAAACATTCAGGAACAAGGGGAAATTTTTACAATGGCAGAGCAAGACGTTTGGCGCGATTTGCAAAAAACTTTTGAGGATTTGATCAAACCGCTGGAAAAACCGGCGGCTGATTTTTTTGAAACCGTCGCGGACACTTTCACCAGCAAAGCCGAATCTTTGCGCGACGGCACGGAACACGATCCGCTGGAATTACCGCGCGACTTGTACGCGCACCACAACGCGCAAACCGAATGGTGGTATTACACCGGACATTTTGAAACCGACGCAGGCGATAAATTCGGTTTTGAACTCGTATTTTTCAAACGCCGCACGGATTTAGATAAATTCGGAGTCGTTCCGCTCCGGCTTTTCGGTAATCCGATTTATTTCGCGCATTTTGCTTTGACCGATATCAACCGCAAAAAATTTCGCTACGCGCACCGCAAATCTGCAAACGGGTTGTTTGAATCTCCGGCAACTGCCAGCGAAAAACATTATTACGTCCGGCTCGGCGATTGGTCAGTCCGCGAAGCCGGCGGCGCTCACATTTTGCGCGCGACGCTCGGCGAGGACACGGTTTTCGAGGCGACTTTGAAACCGGAAAAAAAGCCGATTTTAAACGGCAAAGGCGGCGTTTCATTTAAAGACGAAGGCGAGGCTTCGCGTTATTTTTCCTTGACCAGAATCGCGGTCGAAGGCGATTTGACCGTCAAAGACAAAACCGAACATTTCACCGGCTCGGCGTGGATGGACAGGGAATTCGGCACCTGGACGGCGACCGAACGGCAGAAAGGCTGGGATTGGTTTTCGATTCAGCTCGACAACAATTGCGAATTGATGTGTTACCAACTGCGGGACAGCCAACACCGTCCGTCTGAATTTTCGAGCGGCACTTTTATTGACGAAAACGGCGAGACGACGGCTTTGACGAGCGCTGATTTTAAAATCGAAGCGACCGGATTCTGGAAAAGTCCTGCGGGCGCGACTTATCCGTCGGGCTGGCAAATTACTGTTGAGCGCCTCGGACTTGACTTAACCGTTGCGCCGGTAATGGAAAATCAGGAACTCGACACGCGAGGCTCGACGATGATTGTTTATTGGGAAGGCGCTTGCGAAGTTTCTGGAAAAGCGGGTGATGCAGATGTTTCAGGGCGAGCTTATGCCGAGCTAGTCGGCTATGACCGTTCGCACGACACGCCGAACGTCGCTTATTTTATCTTCGGCGGAAAGCTGGAAAGCGTTTTCGGTTAAGAATTTTAAACTCCGGTAACAGCTAGAATGGAATCAGTGTACGGGCAGCAACGAAATCAACAGTACCGCGACCGGTAGTGAGCGGGTCAATTAACAAACCTGCTCACTACCGTTCGCGGTACTGAATCGTACATCCAAGCCTGCATTGCTCTAAATTGTAAAAAACGCAGACTCATTGGTCTGCGTTTTTTTTTATTTTCGGAAATAGCTCTTTACGGCGATTGAAAAATCGTTTACCATCGTTTTGCATTTCACGGCGTCCATCTTCCGCCGATTATATCCTCAAACTCACAAAATAAAATACAAATGCTTGACCAATTAGTCTTTCCCACTACGCTTGTCGCTACTGAAAAGCTGTATCGGACGCTCTACGAAGCCAGCCCGCTGATGTTTTTCGTATTAGATG
>DASWLV010000072.1:0-16841 GCA_036400075.1 Pyrinomonadaceae bacterium | reverse complement strand
TGTCGTAAACGGCGTTCCGGTTCTGAGCTGCATCCGAAGCCCTCGTTCATAATCGGCGGCGAAAAGCAGCGGATGTTTCGACATTCGCTGCAATTCATTTGTTAGAGCCGCAATCGAATTGGCTTCGCCGCGAAAAAGGATAAAACCGCCCAGATGGTTTTCTTCGATGTGCCGCCGCAGCTCCAGAAAACGCGGGTCGTTCCAATTCTGAAACTCGCCGCTCATCCGCACCATCACCATTTGCCCGATTTTTTCGCGCAACGTCAAACCTTTGAGCGTTTTTTCAACCCAATTTTCGGCTTTCCTGTCCGGTTTTTGAGTTTGAGCAAAAACCGTCTGCTGAAAGAGCAAGCCGAACGTGACAAATAAAACAAGTATCTTTTTCATTGCTTTTTATTATCAGGGCGTAACTAATAATAAACAAACTATCAACTGTAAACTATCAACTATCAACTATTTTGCAATGACAAACAGTTGATAGTTTACAGTTGATAGCTGATAGTTTTCTCTTCATTTTGATTTCACAAGCAAATCGCGCGGCTTTCCAAAATTTAATGTTTCAATTAAAAATTTCGGTAGCTTCTTTAGCGTCCTTTTGCCTGCGCGTTGTTGCATCGAGCTGCAAGCCGTCGCCGATTTTAAAAAATCCGGGCAAGCTAACCGGCGCGCGCCCGGTGATTGCGGTTTCGCCGAAAATTGCCCGTGCCGCCGCCGTCTGCGCGACATCTTCAACCGCGTAGGCTGCCGCATAAACCTTGGCTTTCGGAAACTGTTTCAATTGATAAGGGCTGCCGAAAGCGATGACCGCAACCGGCTTTTTTAAATCTATTATCTCTCGTACAAACTCGGCTTCGGCTTCCGGCAATTCAACCGTGCCTTTGAGCGCGGCGCGTTTGACGAACGGCGCGACAACAACGGTTCCGGCTTTTTCGGCTTGTTCCAAAATCTGCTTGTATTCCTTTTCGGTCGTCCGTTTGTCAACGCGAATGACGCGCGCCGTTTTCAATCTGCTTTCGATTGCCGCTTTGAAAACGTTTCCCTGATCGGGATCGTCATCTCCGGCGGCGATAATAAACAGCGCATTTTGGAGTTGTTTTGCGCCGAGCGGCAGAATGTTGTTTTCATTTCGCAAAAGCGTTATCGAACGCTCGGCAAGCTCATTTGCAAAACGCACGTTTTCGGTTTTTTCGATAATTTTATTAACCGCATTCAAATCTACCGTCCGAATTTTTGCCAGACCAACTTTGTATTTAGCGCGCAGCAAACGACGAACGGAATCGTCAATTTGCTCTCGACTGATTTCGCCGCGCAGAACGGCTTGCTCAACCGCATCAATCGTTCCTTTCGGGTCTGGCGGAAGCAATGCCACGTCCGCTCCGGCTTTGATTGCTAAAAGAGCGCCTTCCGTTCCTTTGAAATTTTTAATTATCGCTCCCATTCCGAGCGAATCGGTTGTAATTATTCCGTCGAATTTCAGCTCTTTGCGAATCAAATCTTTGTTAATTTGCGGCGAAAGCGAAGCCGGCAAGTTGTCGCCGGTAATTTCCGGCAAAGCGATGTGCGCCGTCATAAAAGAATCGAGACCGGCGGCAATCGCAGCGCGAAACGGCGCCAGCTCAACCGTTTCAAGACGCGCTCGATTGATTTTAATAACCGGCAAAATGATATGCGAATCAATCGGCGTGTCGCCGTGTCCGGGAAAATGTTTGGCAGTTGAAAGAACTCCGCCGTCGCGAAGCCCGCGCACTTCGGCTGCAACAAACTCAGCCGTTCTTTGGGGGTTTTCGCTGTAGCTTCGCACGTTTACCATTGAATTATCGGGATTGTTAGCGACATCGGAAACCGGACCGTACAACCAATTGATTCCAATTGCGCGCATTTCTTCGGCTATAATTCGTCCCTTGCGATATGAATCCGCCGGATTTCCCGCCGCCGCGATTCCCATATTGTGCGTAAAAGATGTGCCGCTGCGAATCTGCATCGGCAAACCGCGCTCAAAATCCGCAGCCAGCAAAAGCGGAATTTTGGCGACGCGCTGCATTTCGTTAGTCAGCGCAGCCAATTCCAAAACGTCGCCGCGATAAAAAACAAAACCGCCGACTTTGTTTTCCAAAATCTGTTTGCGGACTTCGGCAAATTTCTCGCCGTTAGCGTTTTTGTAATCGCCCAACACGCCAACGACAATCATTTGCCCGATGCGCTCGCGCAAAGTCAAAGAGCTGAGCATTTTTTCAACCCACTGTTTTTCCGCTGCGCTTTGCTTTGTTTGTGCGGAAAATTGAGTTTTTTTCGTTTGCGCTGAAACGGCAAAATTGAAAGTTAAAGCGGTGAGCGTAAAGATTAACGCGCTTGAATATAACGTTTTCGCAATTCGGTTTTTATTTTTCATTGTTTGCCTGTTGTTTCTTCAAAACGAAAATCATAATCCATAAAAATCTCAAACGTCCGCGCCCACGGTAGGCGGATTTCGAGATTTTGTATTTCCCGCAAAACGATTCCTTCGTCTGCGTTTTTGGCGGTTTGATAAAATCTATTCTTAAAATGTTCGTTAAAAAATTGTTCGGTGATTGGCTTCATTCGCTCAACGACGATTTGGTTGAATCTTTCATAAGTCGGGCGGTCAAATTCATCAACTTCGATTTTCAAATCCTGACGCGCGTATTTGTTGACAGCCGGGCGAACCAAAGCGTGATAACCGTAATCGCCGATCCACCGATGAAAGAGAAACTTGATGTTTGCAGTTTCCGATTTCTTCGCCTGCTCTTGATTATCAAACAATTTCTTGTTGGCAAAAACATACATATTCGCCTGCGGCACAACTGTTCCGATGGCGTTTCCGGGCGTTCCCCACGATGCATAACCAATAACTCGATCAATTAGCTTTTCGCGTCCGAGCCTTTCTACAATCCGAGCGTCGCCGGCACCCCAAACTCGATACAAAACATCGGCAATCGCGACTTTGCGATTGCTTTTTATGTCAGCAACGAGTTTTCCCAAAAATGCTTGAAATTCCGCTTCAGTTTGCTGCGGAGCGTTTACATACAGTGCATAATCGGCTGAATTTGCATCGCTGACTATTTCAGCGCCGGAGTTTTCGATTTGTCGCCGAACGCTCGTTTCAATCGGCTGGTCTTCAAAATCTCCGAGATGCGAGCGTCCGGCTTCGGATGAATAAACGACTCGAACGCGCGGTTTGAAATTGGCTTTACGCAAAACGGCGCGGCTTAATAAAACGCTTGCGCCTTCGTCGGCACCGTTATAAAGCGCGGCTTTTTCATCGGATAAACCTAATTTCTCAATCCGCTGGCGCAAAGCCTGTTGGTCGCGCCGATGCAGCCCGAAACGATGCGCATCATCCTGCAAAAGCAGCAATTTATCCACAATTCCGGCTTTCGCCAAATCGAGCATTGCAAAATTAACCTGCAAATTACGCCTTCGCACGGCTAAATAATCTTCGATTTCAGCGGGCGGAATTTCACCTTTCAAACGCTCGAATTCTGCTTTTAATTTTATTTCGCCCGGTTTTTGCGCGGTTTCGTCAGCCAGCACCGCCCAACGCGCAATTTTGTCTCGAAACGGGCGGTTTGCAGCCGTAGCCGATAACGCAACGCGGCGGACGACATTAAAAGCGTAAACGGGCAGGCGCGGATTTTTGCGTTTTAACTCTTTGACGATTTCCAAGCGCCGAATTGCAACTTCCTGCGGCGTCGCGGAAAATCTCGAATTCATAAATCCGCCGTAAGCGAGCATATCAGCCGATAAAATAACCGCGTCAACATTTGAAAAATCCTGTTCGAGCAGCCATTTGGCAATTTGCTCGGAATTTCCGGCGGTGATAAAAGTTCCCAAAAACGGGCGCGACGGCAAAATCACTTCGGCGTTTCCGATTCGTCCAATCATTTCGGCAAACTGAGTTGTCGCCGGGCGGTCGTCGAGCGGAACAACTACAACGCGGCTCTTAAAATCAGCCGCCGTTCGTTTTTTCGTAGTATCGCTTTTTTGCGCGAAGGTTAAAGCAGCGAATGCCAAAATTGCCGCGAAAACTGCGAACGCAGAGAAAGCTCGTCTCGGTGATTTGCAGTAAAAAAACGGCGTTCTCACTTGTTTTTCTCCGGCGCGATCTTGGCTTTTAAAATTTGTTCGAGCGGCGTCCATAAATTCCGTCGTTTGACGTGCGAGGCTTCAAAAATGCTGGTGCCGCTAGTTTGTTCGGAAATTATTTTCGTTCCGTTTTCGAGCTTTCCGGCTGAAAGATTATCGTCTCCGTAGTTGATGACGCCGTGAACGATTGTTTCGCCTTTTGTCGCTTCTTTTGCCAATTTTGCCGCGCCTTCGATTGATTGCCAATTTTTCGCGCCTGCTTGTGCGGCTTCCGTTTCGGTGTTGTGTCGGTAATAAAGCCCGACGTAAAGCACGTCAACGAGATCAGCGTATCCGGTTTTGCCAAAATCCGGCGAAGCCCAATCGTAAGGAACTTTGTATTTCGCGCTCGCCCAATTAACGCCGACATCGTTTCCGTAAACCGGGAACCACGAGCCGACGTAAGATTCAAAAGAAACTTTCGGCTTGCGTTTTTTCACCACATTTCGGAGCTTTTCGACAAAACCGCGAATGACGCTCGCTCGCCATTCGTGCCATTTTTTCAGATATTTTCCTTCAACAATTTGTTTTTTCCCGTTTGCGTCGAGCCTGATTTCGTAAACGTCTTCGGGAAATCGCAGATTTTCGTCTTTAACGTATTTTTGAAAAAGATCGCGCGAATGATTTGAAAAATCTGCGTTGACGCCGTTCCAGCGCGCTCTGTCCATCACAATGCCGTCAACGTCGTAATTTCCCAGAACTTCCCTAATAATCGAGATTTCGTAATCCTGAACGGCGGGCAAAGCGGCGTTAACCCAGAGCGGAATGCCTTGTTTGAATTCGCCAATCGGCGCGATTTTTATTTTTTTATCGGCGTCGTCCAAATCATAAGCGACGGATTGCCAATCTTTGCGTTTGTCAAAACCGATTCCGACGCCTGGAATCAGCTTGTTGCCTTCGGTGAAAATATCGAATGCCGCGTGCAGCCGCATTCCACGACGATGGCATTCTTCGATAAAAGTTTTGAGTGGATCGAAATCAGTGTTGTATTTAATGTTCCTGTGTTCGGCGAGACGCGGCGCGATTTTTGAAGGATAAACGACGTGACCGTTTAGCTCTTTGGTGTAAAGAATAATTGTATCGAAGCCCGCTTGTTTGGCTTTGTCGGCGAAGGCGGCAATTGATTCGCGGTTTGCAATTACATCAGCAGAAGCAGTCGAAGAAACCCAAATCGAGTTTCTCGGCGCAGAAGATTTTTTTTGCGCCTTCGCTTCCAAACCGAAGAAACAAATCGCACAGAAAACTGCAATTATTGCTGAACCAAAGCTGATTCTTTTCACAATTTCACTTTATTTTTGCGGCGTTCCGAAAACGTCAATTTTCTCCGCGCCTTTTGCGGCGTCTGTAGCTGTCACGATGATGTTTGCTTCGTTCGGACAGCGCATATCGGTAAAGCGCGTTTTATCGAGCGGAAGTTGTTTGGCTTGGCTTCCTGCGCCGCGCAGCAGAAGGGTTTGCAGCCATTCCGCTCCCGTCACCTGCGCTTTTGTCGTCTGCGCCGGTTTGCCTTCATTGCCGAATTGGTCAATCGCATTGACGCGCTTAAATTGGCGGGGCACATTCGGCTGAAAGCTTTTCGCGTCAAATTCGGTTTGAAAAACTTTCTTTTGCGCCGCATCTGTAATTACAAGTCTGAGTTTTCCCGGTCCGGCGACGATAACAGCCATTTGGACGGTTTCGCCCGGGTAATAATAAAATTGTTTTTCGGCGGGCGCGCTGTTCCAAGTTTCATTGCGCCAAAACGGTCGAAAAGCATTTCGCCGCTCGCTCTTTTTGCCGTTTTCGTCGAGCGTAAACTCCCAAGCCAACCCGGCGTCAATTTCCTGAGTTCCGGCGCGTCCGCCCATATAAACCGAAAAATTATCGAGCGGCTGTTTCGTTGTCGCATTTAGTCTGGCTTCATCAACTTTCGGCGTTCCCAATTTGACAATGCCGGCGATTCCCGTCCAAACGTCAAAGCTCGAAACGGCTTTGCGGTAATACGCGCCGGGAAAACAAGGAATCGAAGCCGCCGGAGCGACTTCGCCAGCCGCATTTAAAATCGGTTTCGGCGTATCGCCAATTGTCACGTTGTCGCCGATTTTTAGATTTGCAACCACCCATTTACGCGCCGCGCCATGCGCGCTTAAAACAATGCCTTTTTTATCGGTTTTAATTGCGCCCGGATCGGGTTTGTTTTGCAGGTAAACCGCTCCGGCGCGGTCTTGAATCGCAACGATTTTGTTGTCAACTATCAAAACATCTATGCCGGATTGATTCGTCGGCTTTTTCTCGTAAAACTCGACGGTATAAACGACGATTTCTTCGTTGTTGCGCTGCCGGTCTTTGCCCGCAACCGGATGCGTCTGACCGTTTGCCGCCGTCAAATGCAAATTGTTTTGAGCGAAAGCCGGAACAAACGAAACGGAAAGCAATAGGAAAAGGAAAATCAAACGCATAATTTATTTCACCTCAAAAACCAAAACGCCGCCAAAATCAAACCGCCGATGCAGACAATCATCATCGGCGCGAGAGTTTGTTTGGTCAGCTCTTCAACTCGAACTCCGGTAAAATTTGCAATCCAAACGTTGTGCGTGTTTGTCGGGTCGCAGACGTTCTGCACCTGCACGATTGACATAATCGCCGCCAGCAGCGCGAGCGCGGGCAGAATCTCGGCGCCGAACATAATCGAAAAAATGCCGATGCCGACGCCGAAAACGTTTAAAGGTCCGCGATACAGCGCCAGCGGCGAGAGCAAGCCGAAAAACAAAACGTAAGAAACCGCCGTTTGCAGCGGCAATGCGCGAATTATCGGTTCGAGCGCGGCTTTGACTGCTGGAAGCGAGAGCGCGTTTAAAAGCATTCCGATTCCCATCATCAAAATCGCTGCCGGTGCTCCGTCTTCAACGCCTCGCACAACAGCAGCCGACAGATTTTTAATTGCAAGCTTCGGCTGCGTCGTCAAAACGCCGAACAATGCGCCGATGATAAAAGCGGGAATAAAATCAATTTTAATTCCGAAATAATTAAAACCGAAAAACAAAACAAGCGGGATAATCGGCGTCAAAAGCGAAATGAGCGGAACGTCGCGCTTGAGATTTTTTTCGATGAATTCTTCTTTCGATTCCACCGTCAAAAACAAAACTTCGCCCGAACGTTTGGCTGCAATTATCGAATAAACGACGACCGTGACAACCATCACGCCCAAAAGCGCGAATGCGAAGCCCGGCACTTCGGCTGGCAAAGGCGCGTTGGCTTCGACTTTTAATAATTGGCGATAGAGAGTGAATAAAATCGGATTAAAAATAAATCCGGTGCCGAAAGCGAGCAGAAAAAGAGTCGCTGCAAGGCGACGCGGCAATCCGAGGCTCATCAAAATCGGCAAAACGAGCGAGCCGACCGTGATAATCGCTCCCAAGCCCTGCAAAGTCGTGAACAGAACAGCCGTTACGAACATTAAACCGAACGCAACGACCATCGGCTTGTCACCGCCGAACTCAGCCGCGCGTTTGATAATCGCTTCGGCGATTCCGGTTTGCAGCATCACGCGCCCCATCATCGCTCCGGCAAAAACCGCCACATAAACGGCTGCTAATTTTGTGCTTCCGGCGGCAACGACATCGTTCAGGATGCTGATAAACGGCAAACCGACCAGCGCCGCCGTCGCAATCGCCATCGCGGGCAGCGCAAGCAAAGCCGGTACTTTGCGCGTAAACATCAGCGCAGCGAAAACGGCGAAAATGGCGAGAATTAAAAATCCTGTCATTTGTTCGTCGTTCGTCGTTCGTTGTCCGTTGTAGATTGCTTTTTGCAGCGAACAACGAACGACGAACAAATTTAGAACGTAAACCGTCCGACAAGCTGGATGATGCGCGGGCGATTGCCGAGCTGCACGTCTTGACTAGCGTAGCTGCCAAACGCGGCGTTGCCGAACGACGTGACCGGAGTTCCGAAAACAACCCAGTTAAAGGCGTTCAGAAATTCGGCGCGAAGCTGAATTTTTTGTCCGCCTTCGTTGAAGGAGATGTTTTTGATTATTGATAAATCAACGTTTTTATAATTGTCGCGGCGAATGTCATTGTAAGTTCTCGCGGCATTACCGAATTCGTAATTGGCTACGTTTGGCGCGCTGAACGCCGCCGGATTAAATAATGGCAAGCCCTGTCTGACGAGTTCGCCGAAGTTTCCGGCAGTCGGTTTAACACCTTCGATGCGATTCGGACGAATTTGCAAATTGCCGACAGCAGCCAAACCCGTTGACGGAAATCCGATTGCGTATGTAACCGTCAGCGGCGTGCCCCTTTGATAAACGCCTGTTCCCGAAATCTGAAAACCGCCGATAAAGAAATCAACAAGTCGGCTCACGTTCCCGCCAAAGCGCTTGCCTCTTCCGAACGGCAACTCGTAGGTCGAGCTGAGCGTAAAGCGGTGCGGCACATCAAGCGTCGAATACGAATATTCTTCGTCGTAATTAAAAATGTCCTCGGCGTTTGTCGGATCGCTCGCCCTAGCGCCGTTGCCGACGCCGCCCGTGTCGAGCAGCTTCGACCAAACGTAGTTTGTCAAAAGCGAAAAACCGTCGCTGAAACGTTTTTGCAGATTGACTTGTAGAGCATGGTAATTACTGTAGCCGATGTGTGGACCGAAATTTGTCACGTCCTGATACTGCGGGAAACGCCGGAGCAGTTGAGCGCGGGCAATCGTTGCACCATTCAAAGCCGCAGCGCCAGGTATTGAGCCTTGCAGCGGATTTGCTACCTGCTGAGTAAGAAATGCTGCGATATTCGCGCAAGCCGCGTTCGGATTAGCTGTTGTTGGGCAAGCTCCGGGATTAGCAAAATTGGTTCGAGCATAATTTAAAACATCCGGCGAAAGCTGATTTAGGTTGACGCTCCGCGACGGCAAATTGCGTCCGGCGCTTCCGACATACGCAACGTCCATAACCAGGTTTTTAGCAAGCTCGCGCTGAAGAACTAAATTCCACTGCGAGTTGTAAGGATTCGGACGATCCGGCTCGACGGCTGCGTTGAGAGTTGTACCTAACCCGGTTAAAGGACCAAGCGTATTCCCACTCTCGGTTCTAACTCCGTTCGGAAACGGATTTGAAAGAAAAACCGTCGAACTGGTGACTTGTCCGGTTCCGGTAGTAAACGACGATTGCGTCACCGGATCGGTGAAGCTGGTTCCGAGCGCCGCCGCGCCTTCAAGCGAGATAGGCAAAAAGAACAATCCGAAACCGCCGCGCAAAGTGGTTTTGTCATTGATGCTGTAAGCAAAACCGATGCGCGGGGCAAAACGGTTGAAATTGGTTTCGGTTTGCGCTCCTTCCGGGAAGTTGAGCACGCCGGTTAGATTTTTGATGCCGGGATTAAGCGCGGCGACCGCCGGATCGAGCGTAATCGCGTTGAGGCGCGTTTGAACGCTCCCGGCAATCGGTGACGCCGCGTCAAAATCGAAATTGGTAATCAATTGCTGCGGGTTTTCCGTGCCGGTTTCAAAATCCCAGCGCAGACCGAGATTAAGCGTCAGATTGCGAAAAACTTTCCAGTCGTCTTGAACAAAACCCGCTCCATAATGATGGAAGATGGTGATGGGCGTTTGAACTTCTCGGTTAATGCCGCTCGGAATGCCGAGCAAAAATGAAGCGAACGACGAACCGGCGGCTTCAACAGGGGTTACGGTCGCCGAAGGAACGGGACCGGCTGTTGCGGCGCGGTTGAATGTAAAACTGCCGGTCGGCGAAGCGGCTGCTCCGAATTGGAATGGATAGAAGCGATACAAACGATATTCGCCGCCGAATCTGAACGTATGCGAACCCTTAACCCAGGTTATAGAGTCGGCAGCCATATGTGTATCGCGCGGCTGGTCGTTGCCCGCGCCGCCGAGAACGCCTGCGCCGATTTCCCCGCCCGCGATGCCGCTGCCGATGGTAAAGGTCGGAAATATCAATCGGGTTGCATTATCACGTAAGCTCGCAGGCAAACCGAGAGTTGTCGGGTCAAATCCGAGACTGTTTGAAGCCTGTTTGGCGTGCGCTCTTGTGTAGCCGTAACGGAAATTATTGATTAAATTGGAAGTAAGGCTATAAACGTGATTCAACGTCGAGTTAAAAAACGTATCGCTCTGAACCGTAATCGGCGCTGCAATCGAATCGAGAAAATTGGGCGGCGCATTTTTACGCTTTTCGTAATTGAAACGCGCAAAAAAGTTTTGCCTTTCCGAAACCGTATGGTCAATGCGCCCGGAAACCAAATCGCGATTAAACTCGGTGTTTCCGGCAAATGCATAATTATTAATTAATCCGGGACGATTCGGCAGCGGAATATACTGCAAAACCGCTAACGCTACGGGATCGAGACATGCCGATTGGCGGTTTACAGATGTTGTGCAAACCGGCAAATTGCTCAGATTATTACCCGGAAAGTAATTGCGGCGTGTGGTTGCTCCTGATGTAACGGCGGTATAGGGGTTATAAATCTGCCCGAATAAAGCCGGAGTGTTATCGGCATTAACAAGTCCCGTGCGAGTTGCTCCGGTGAGCAGTTCGCTTAAATCTCCGGTTCGCATTCTCGCTGTCGGGACGGTTAAGATTCTCGTCGTCGGATTTTTCTCGCGGCGCAATTCATAGTTGGTGAAAAAGAACGTTTTTTCAACTTTTCTCGCAAAACCGCCGTCGTTTTCCCCGAAATTAAAAAAGTACAGAGGACCGCCGATTGCGCCGCCGAATTGATGTTTTTGCGAAGTGTTGATGCGCGCGATGCCGTTGCGGTTATTTCTAAACCCGTTGGCGTTCAAGTTACCGTCCTGATAATACTCGTAGAGCGCGCCGTGAAATCTGCCCGTTCCGGCTTTGGTGGAAATCGTGACGATGCCGCCTCCAGTGCGTCCGTAATCGGCGGGCGCGACGCCCGAAATAACTTTAAATTCACGAACCGCATCCTGCGGCGGCGAGATTGCGACTCCGTTAAAATCGCCGATTGTATTCGTCACGCCATCGAGCAAAATATCGTTGGTCGAGGCTCGCCCGCCGCTGACCGAGAAATTTGAATCAAAGAAATTACGGTTGCCGAACGAACCAATCGGACCGCTCAGCGCGTTGTTAGGCAGCGCAGCACCGGTGTCAATCGTTCCCGGAACGAGATTGACAAACGAGAAAATATTTCTCTCGCCGGTCGGTAAATCTTCAATTAGACGACGTTCGATAGTAGTTTCGAGGTTTGAAGTTTCCGTTTGCAGAATCGGCGTTTCATCGCTGCCGACATTAACCTGAACTTCTCCGCCTGTAACGCTCAAAGTAAAGTCAATGCCAGCCGTTTGAGCAACTTCAAGCTGAATATTTTCGCGCGTAACCGGAGCAAAACCGGTTTTTTCAATTCTGATGTTATAGTTACCCGGTTGTAAGAAAGCGACCGTGTATTGCCCATCGTCATTGGTCGTCGCCGTTTTAACAAGTCCGGTGTCAACTGAGGTCATCGTTACGGTCGCGCCCGGAACGACAGCCGCATTCGGGTCTGATACGGTGCCGGTCACGGTCGCCGTAATTTGTTGGGCAAAAGTTGAGCTAGAGAGCAAGGCGAGCAAAAACAGCATCGCCGGCGATAAGGAAACAATTTTTTTCAAGCGAATCATTAATTTTCTCCCGAATCTGCTAAAACCGCGCAAATGCTTTGTTGCTTGCCGCGCTCGAATCAAAAAATCGAACGGCGCGAAAAGCATTTGCCCGGTTTAATTTCGTTTTTTTCTCTAAAAGATTTACTTCCGAACATTTTATTGAATTTGTTTTTCGGGCGAAAAATTCGGCAGCGCCGCCGATTGCGGCAAAAACAATATAAACCGGAAAAACCTGCCGGAAAAACAAATCTACTTTTCTTAAAAACACAAATTATAAAGACAAAAAGAAGTGGGCTAGACCACCTGATTTAACAGAAAATCAACGGGAAAGTCAACCGAAGATTCAAATTTCCCCACAATAATTCAACAATTGAAAATTTGAATTATTTGCAGTTCAGTTTGAAATCAATATCCGCTTCAAACGCCCGGTTCCAAGGCAGATAAAAACCGAAATCATCGCTCGGTCGGCAATTTGAACCGGCGAAGATAACAGCTTTGTCGGCGACATAATGCTTGCGCATTTCGGCAAACCCGAATTTTTCTACTTCGTCTGTTTGCGCTTCGGTAAAACGAAGCTGATTCCATTTTCTTTCAGCCGCAAATTTTCTAATTTCCGGTCGCACGACCGCGTTGTAAATGTAATCGTCAAGCCAGCGGTGAAACAAAAACCAGTTTTGCTCTTCGGAAATTCTGGATTTAACTTTTGAATTTAAATTCGAGCGCCTTCTTGTTGATTCGTAAAGAACAGCCTGCGGCAGAGCCGTTCCGATCATATTTCCAGCCGTGTTCCAAGTGGCGAAACCGCTGAATTTGAGAATCAAACCGCGCCTTTTGATTTCGTCCATAAACTTCGGCTCTGCGCCTTCGGTTTTCGCCGACGGGTCAACGTCAACCAGAATTATTCGTTTGCCCTGCTTAATTTTTTCTTCGATTTCGGCTGCAAACGTCTCGGCGCGTCCCGGCTCAAAACGCGAAGCAAAAACGTAAAACAGCAAATCGGCTTGTTTTTCATCCGCGACTTCGCGCCCGCCAACCGCACGGATGTGATAGCTGACGGTTTCAAACAGCTTGCGGTCTTCAAACGGCATCACTGCCGTTCTCGTTGCCTCCGAAGAATAAACGGCTTGGACGCGCGGCGCATACTTGTCTTTGCTGCTGACGAAACGCGCCATCAGCAACATCGAAACTTCATCCGCGCCCGGCTGAACCGGAATCTTTTCGCTCAAATTCAAACGATTGATTTCGGCAATCAAACGCTCGCGCTCGGCGACGTGAACGCCCGTCGGATGAGCGTCGTCCTGCGAAACGATCAAATAATCAAACACGCCGTTTTTGGCAAGCTCAATCGCCTGAAGATTCCCCGCTAAATCTCGCTCGCGGGCGAGCTTGTAGTTTGCCAGAGCCTCAGCCGGAATTTCTTTTTCGAGCTTGCGAGCTTCTGCCTGAAGTTTCTCATCTTTAACCGGCGAAATTTCCGCCCAGCGCGCTAATTTCACGCGATAAGATTCGTTGACGACGTTTCCGGTCGGAGCGAGCCGCATAATCACGCTCGAACCGTAAATCGGCAGACGCGGCGCTTTTTTCTTCAACTCGCGGATAAAATCAATCCGTTTTTGCGCGGTTTCGCGCGTCACATTGCCATATTCCCGCATCGCCACCAGTCCGCCGTAAGCTAGCATATCGAGCGACACGACGAGCGCGTCAAACTGCTTTAAATCCTGTTGCCCGAGCCAAGCCATAATTTTTTCCGGTTCGCCAGGCGTCGTAAATTTCCCCAGCATTTCACGCGGCGGCGTAACGACTTCGATGTCGCCGACCGGACCGAGCCTGACCGGAAATTGCAAACACGGCGGTCGGTCGTCAAGCGGAACAAGCAAAATCCGCGCGCCGTATTTCGGCTGAACTTGCGCGAAAATTGCCGTCGAAAGTAAAAACACGGCGAGGAAAAGTCCAACAAATCGTTTAATGAATTGGTATTTATTTGAGTTCATCTATGATTATTTTTGCTTAATTTTTCAATCAAATCGTCGGTCAAATTCTGCGCGGCGAACAAACCGAAACAGTCGAATTTAAATTTTCGCTCGATTTCCAAATAATTCTCGTTCAACGTCTTTTCCTTCGGGTTGTAAAAATGTCCGATGAAAAGCGCCGGATAAATTTTGGTTTTCGTCGGAACATCGCGGCGAAATTCTTTTGCCCAGTTTTCGACGCGCTCGTAATCAGTTGAATACAGCATCGGCAGAAGCGCGTCAACCGAGCCTTTTTCAGCCCAGCCTTTCCAATCCTGCATTTTGACTCGCAGATTTTCAGCAATGTCCGGGAAAACTGCCGCCGAAATTTCCCAACGCGGGCGTTTTTTTCGCACAATCTCCGCAAGCTCTTCGACCGTTCGGGTAATCTGTCTGGTTTTCCAATCCTGCCAGATTTTCCACTCTCTCGGCGTTCGTTTCGGATCGAGCTTTTTCGCGTCAAGTCCTGTCTCTTTGTAAAATGCGGCGAGCGTCAGCGGATTGTAATCAAAAAATTGTTCGTTTGTGTGAAGCGGATAACGAATATAATCCCACTGCACGCCGCCGAGTTTCGGGTATTTTTCCGCTAATTCGGAAACGACCGCCCGCAAATATTTCCTCACCGCCGGATTTGAAGGCGAAATAAAAACTTTGTAAATATCGCGGTTTGCGCCTTCGGCTTCGGATTTGACCAGCGGCGAACCGGAAGCGTCGAGAATCGCCCAATCTGGATGTTTTGCAAAAATCGGCGATTTTTCCAGAGCGCCAAGATTCGTGTTCCATTGATGAAAAACGTGCAGCCAGGCGTGAATTTTTAAATTGAGTTTTTCGCCTTCTTCCAGATAAGTTTGCAGAACGTCCCAACCTTTGCCGTTTTCCGCCGCCGTGCCGTAAGGAATCGCCAGCGGTCGCTGCGGCGCAACGCGCGAATGATACATCGCAAAACCGTTCCAAAACGCTTCGACGTAAACCGTATTCAAATTGGCGCGTTTAATTTTTTCCAACTCTGCGCGAATAAACTCGCGCCCTTTCGCCTCATCTTTGCGCATTTCTACATTCGCGCCGATAAAGGGACGCACCCAAACGCTGCGCACTTTTTGCGCTTGGGCATGCGAGGAATAATAAAAATCGTTTTTCCGAACTTTCCCGAAAACCGCCAAGGCGAGACATAAATATACGAGCAAACCGCACAAAACATTAACGCTCGCGCCTTTCGCCAAAAAGCTCATAAATTCGTCTTCGACAAAAAGAATGTGGCGCGATAGCGGTCGGCGCGGTAAATCGTCCGCACGGCTTCGACCGCTCGATTAAGCGCGGTAAAAACCACGCGGTTGACAACCAGCAGCGGGGCGTTTGTTTTAACCCCTAAAAGTTGAGCGAGCGGCGGCACGGCGCATTCGGCTTCGAGCACTTCTTCGGCGTGGTCAATCTCAACCGAAAAATGCTTTTCGAGAACCTCATAAAGAGAAATTGTTTCAAAATCAAACTTATCCAATTCCGGGCATAATTTAACGGGCAGAAAAGCGACTTCGTGAGCCATCGGAACGTTGTTAACAAGCCGCAAGCGTTCGAGCCGAAAAACTTCCGAATCATCTTCAATTCCCAGGCTTTCCGCGACCGGAGCGGTCGCCGCCTCGCGTCGAAGCTGCAAAACTTTGCTTCGCGGCTCAAACCCGCGGCGCTGCATTTCTTCGGTAAATCCGCCCAGATTCCGGGTGTGAACATCGAGCTTGCGGCGGGCGACAAACGTTCCCACGCCGCGTTCCTGATAAATCAAGCCTTCCTGCCGGAGCGAGCGCAAAGCCTGCCGAACGGTCATTCGGCTGACGTTAAATCTTTCAGCCAACTCGCGTTCCGATCCAACCGCGTCGCCCGCTTTCAACTCTTTCGAGTCAATGCTTTGTCGTAACTGTTCGTGAATTTGTATGTGCAGCGGCAAATTGCCGTTTCGGTTGAGTTTCATTTTTCAATCCGTTGATTTTTCAATCGCATTTTTTTAGCGCTATGAGATTTTTTTGGGCATTAATAGATTTGACTCAGCTTATATTTGTTACGATTTTATTGCTCTCTATCATGAGTTATGATTTAGCTTTCGGCAGAGCAATTCTTCGTTTACTAACCATTTATTGAATCAACTTTATTTCTGCATTTTCAACTCTCATTAAATGACGAACCAAAAGTGAGAAAAAACTATCATTAATCGAATATTTTTTTCAAAATTGGATTTCCCCAACAGAATAGTACCGAAGGATAACAGGATTTACCGATATACTTTTATAACTGAATCAAGTCTATTAATTCCAATTTTGACCGCTAAACCTATCATTAAAAGGCAAAGAATAACAAACCGAAGACTTTTTGCCGAAATCGTGTGAACATAACAAAAGCCCTGCAAATTGATTTACAGGGCTTTTGTCGGGCTAAAGGTTAAATTTATCTTAGTTCAATTTCGCGGCGTCGGCTTTTCCATTACCGTTGCCGTTTTTCTCGCGTTTCAATCCGCCGATTTGGACGGGTTTTTCACCTTTCAGATTCTGCTTCTCCAAAACCATCTGGTTGTAGAGCTTACGCATCATCTGCATTTCTTCGGCAGCGGTTTTAGGACCTTCCATATCCGGTTTATTCGGACGTTCGAGATCAACGTCGTTCAAAACAAACGCGGCTTGCGCGGCTTCGACTTCGACGTTTTTGCCGCGGGCGAAAATTTCGTGGCGTCCATGTTCCTGATACCACTTGGCGACCGTCGCGTTTTGGTGCATATGCTCGATGATATTGCGCCAGCCGATTCCGGTGTTGTAAGCGCAGAACGAAATCTCGCCTTCCTGAGTGCCGTAAGGGATAATGCACATTTCGGTGCGGCGGAAATCGTAGTTGAATAAATCCTGAAACCACATTCCGGCGATAAACAAAAAGTTCCAAGGGTCTTTACGGCGTTTTTCGATGTCTTCCATCGTGCGATCTGGTCCGACTTTGCCGTAATCTTTGCCGGTCAAACCGAAAGATTTATCAAACTTGGCGAAAATGCCTTTCAAAGTCAGACTGTGCGGCGCGCCGTAAGGATTGTAGTTTTTCAACAGCGCCAAGCCCATCATAGCGTTTGAA
>DASWLV010000071.1:0-5060 GCA_036400075.1 Pyrinomonadaceae bacterium | reverse complement strand
ACATCTCGGACAATAGTCTTTGCGAAGGATACGGATAAGCAAGCCTTTTGCCTTCGCTTTTTTTCTCGCTTGACGAGCGCTTCCTGATTGAATGTCAATCATTTCTCCGCAAAGGTCGCAATAAATCGTGTATTCAATCATTAGCGTCTATATTATCTCGAAGTGATAGTAATTAGAAGCTATCTCAAAAATAGCCGATGGTTTTTATCGCGTAGCAATTGATTGAATTTAGCCATGCGTTTTAACGCACGGTCTTGATGATCGTTTTCCGTGCATTGAAAGACACGGCTAAATTCAGATTGCCGCTTAGGTGTAAGACCTGAACTTCAAATAAAAGTTTTGTATTTACGGGCTGGATATTTAGTCTTTTCGACAAAACTCCAAATTTGATACACTGGTAACCAGACATGTTCCATTCCTGAAAACTTAACTTGACAATCCGATTGATCAAGGGTAAAAACGAATCTTTTGTGGGAAGTTTTTACCTGTATTCTACTAAACAACTTAATGTTTTTGCGTTTTAACACCAAACGGCGTAACCCCTTTATTAAAGTTCATCCATTAATTTAAAAAAAGAATAATATGAACAATGAAAGATTAATCCTTACTTTTAAGCATTTGCGGCTCAAATATTCCGGTGCCTGCGTAACGGCGGTGTTGCTTTATTTTCTCATCGTTTCGGCAAGCGCTGCCGCAAACGATCAAGCGTTTGAATCACCCAAACCTATTTTAATTAGCGCGGCAAATTCAACCAGAGCCTTGGCAATCAAAGCGGATAATGGACGTTTAGCTTTGCCGGAAAGAAACTCGGAAGTTTTCCAGCCCGGCTCGCGTGTCGTAATTTTCGTCACAAATGTTAAATTGCTGCCGGAAGAGAGAGCGAACGCTTTTCGAGTTTATGCCGAAGATGCGGGCGGCAAGCAATATGGCTTGACTGTCGAAAACATTCAACAGCTTCCCAAACAAAATTGGATTTACGGTTTAACGGTTCATATACACGACCGGAACGGATACAACGGTCAACCTCAGCCAGACGGAGATGTTTTGATTCGCGTTTCGTGGCGCGGAAATACAAGCAATCGCGTTCGCTTAGGTTTAGGCGGAACCGGCGGCAAAATCAAGGATGATGCCGGAGCTGTTCCGACTCCCGCTCCGCGGACGCCTCGTTTGGTTAAATCCACGCGCTCATCCGAAATTGCAGCAGACCGCAAGCGTTTTATGGAGCAAGCGGCTTTTGGTCCGACTCAGTCATTGGATTTACGTCTGCAAAAAGTTGGTTTAATGGGTTGGATTGAGGAACAATTTGAGGTGCCTTATCCGACAATTCCTTATCCGAATTTCCCTCTCAAACCGTTCGTCGGACCTGAAAGTTGCGGATTTTCCGGGACTAGTCAGGAGATAGAGCTTTGCAACCGCAATCATTACTGGAATTACAATAATCAAAAGTGGATGTTTAAAGAAGCCCTTTACGGCGAGGATCAACTCCGTCGGCGCGTTTCGTGGGCTTTACATCAGATTTGGGTAGTTTCGCATAATAGTATAAATCAACAACGGGGAATGCAGGAATATATCGAAATTCTCGATAAACACGCTTTCGGCAATTATCGGGATTTGATGAAAGAAATGACGCTTTCACCGGCGATGGGCGAATACCTGGATATGACTCGCAGCACGCGGCATAATCCAAACGAAAATTACCCGCGCGAGCTTTTGCAATTATTCACCGTCGGGTTGTATATGCTCAATCAAGACGGCACGCTTGTTCTCAATGAGCAGGGAAAACCGATTCCGACCTTCGATCAGGACAAAATTGAGCAGTTCACCAAAATTTTTACCGGCTGGACGCGCTGCAACAATGGTGAAGATCCGGCTTGCCCAAATGCCGCCAGCGGCGTCTGGAATTATATTGACCCGATGTATTTGCCTTTCCCGAACAATCATGATCAGACGGCAAAAATTTTATTCGATTATCCCGGCGCGCCAAATCCGACTATCGAGGCTTGTTTCGATTGCGACACTGATGAGGCTAGCCTAGTCTACGCTAACGATTCGCTTGAAAAAACGCTCGATAATATCTTCTATCATCCGAACGTCGGACCTTTCATCGGAAAGACTCTGATTCAGCATTTCGTGACGAGCAATCCCAGCCCGGCTTATGTCGGGCGCGTCGCGGCAGCTTTTAAAGACAACGGCGCGGGCGTTCGCGGCGATATGAAAGCAGTCATTCGTGCGATTCTGCTCGACCCGGAAGCGCGCGGCAGCCAGAAAACCGATCCGGCTTACGGGAAGCTGCGAGAACCGCTGCAGCTCATAACAAACCTTTTGCGCACCTTTAATGTTCGCGCCGGGACATATTCTTATGGCGAGTCGGCTACGCCGCCCGCGTCGTGTCAAAACAGAAGCGACGGAGTTTTAGAATCGGCAACGAAAGGAATGGAACAAGATATTTGGTCTCCGCCGAGTGTCTTTAATTATTTCCCGCCGACTTTCGCCGTGCCGGGAACGGATATTATCGGTCCGGAGTTCGCTCTCGCCAACACCGGACTTTCTTACGAGCGAAATAACATTATTTTCAATTTTACGATGGGTGGAGGAGAGCCTTTCAACGAACCAACTACCTCCGAGCCATATCCATACGTCCCATGCGGGACTTCGATTGATCTTTCCGAAGCGACAGCTTTGGTGATGTCTGATCCGGGCGGCAACAGATTGATTGAAGAACTGAATACGAAAATGATGCACGGCACAATGTCCGAAGCGATGAAAAATAAAATTCGCACGGCGATAACTGTTAATGTGCCTCTCAAGCTAAGAGCGAAACAAGCCGTTTATCTTGTGGCGAGTTCGTCGCAATACCAAATACAAAGATAATCAACAGTTAACAGTTATCAATGAACAGAAAGAAATTGATAACTGTTAACTGTTGACTGTTAACTGATAACTGAAAAGATGAAAGAAAACAGAAGAGAATTTTTGAAAAAATCGGGTTGCGCCTTAAGTATGTTGGCATTGGCGACACAAGCTCGACATTTTGGGAAGATGAGCGTGATGGCGCAAACAATCAAAAACCGATCTTCGGCGGATTCATCGGCTGCGCCGTCGGATTACCGGGCATTAGTCTGCATATTGCTGAATGGCGGCAACGACGGAAACAATCTCATCATTCCCAATCATTCGGACGCCAACATCAGCAACTATGAGGATTACGCTTCAGCACGCAGGGATCAAGGGTTAGCGATTTCGCAAGATCAGTTGCTCCCGATTAACGTTCCGCTGCTGGGCGATCTGGCTTACGGTTTACATCCGAGTTTAGGAGCGGTGCCGCAGGAGGGCGGAATTAACAACGGAATTCACGAACTTTGGGCGCAAGGTAAGCTGGCTGTCGTGGCAAACACGGGTAATCTAGTTCGCCCGATAACAAAAACGCAATACCTGCAAATTCCGGCGTTCAGACCAAATCAGCTTTTCTCTCACTCTGACCAGATAGCTCAGCAGCAAACCGCTCGTTCCGATTCTCCGATCCCAATCGGATGGGGAGGTAAAATCGCCGACCTGACGAATGCGACCAACAATCCGGGCGGGCAAATTTCAATGATCACTTCACTTGCCGGGGCGCATATTTTTACGCTTGGGCGAAATACCGCTCCGCTGTCAATCAGAGACGCAAGCGTCGAGCTTAATAAAACTCTTGTGCTGCACAGCACCCGTATGGCTCGATCTTCCGCGGAGCGAAATACTGCTTTAGCCGGACTGCGAACGGTGGATTTGGATTCAAAGCTGGTCGAAGTGACCAGCCATATTATGAATCAAGCCCAAACTGCCAGCTCCGCCTTAAACACATTTGAGGAAGTAACCGCTGCCTTCCCGAACACAAATCTCGGCAACCAGCTTAAACAAGTCGCCCGGCTGATTAAAAAGCGAACTGATTTGAATATTAAACGGCAAGTTTTCTTTGTTTTACTCAGCGGTTTTGACACACATCAATATCAGATACAAGGTCTGAACAATCAAACTTCGCTCTTAATTCAACTCAGTCAGGCGATGCGTGCTTTCTATGATGAAATGGGAGCGCAAGGTGTTCAGGACAAAGTAACGACGTTCACGCTTTCCGATTTCGGACGCACATTGAATCCTGCCGGATCAGGTTCGGGGGTTGGCTCGGATCACGCCTGGGGCAATCATATGCTCGTTCTTGGCGGTTCGGTTCTTGGCGGAAACGTTTACGGCAGCACGAGAGCGGATGGAACCGGAGATATTTTCCCGACTCTACAGCTTGGCGGACCCGATGATATTGACACAGGAACGAGTCCGCGGGGGCGCTGGCTCCCGACAACCGGCGTTGAGCAGTATGCAGGAACACTGGCACGCTGGTTTGGTGTGACAGATTCCGATCTTCCTGCAATATTCCCAAACATCGGAAATTTCACAAGCTCGAATCTGGGATTTATGAATCCGTAATTGGGTTTGTCAGGATTCAGCCTAAAAATTTAATGTTAAGTTGACCGACGCAGCGGAAAGCGACCATCAGTTCGGTATTGATGCAATACCTTATTCATCAAAGACACGTCCGCCGCCGAAGCTGCATCAAAAACTACCATTTTTGAAACATTTGATATAATAAATAATAAAAGGAAAACACTCTAATTTAGAATGCTTTCCTTTTTGCACTTGTTTTATTTCAATCAGTTCAGGGCGTCCAATTACCGTTAACTTCTCCAATTAGAATGGCAGTGTAATTCTCGCCGGAAACACTGTTGTTCAAAGGCTGATACGGACGAGAAACCGGATCAAACTTCCAATTACCGACTTGTCCGGTATTGGCATTTGATGTGCCGGCGGCTATATAACGCAGAATCAGCGTTGCATCAAACGGAGAGATGTTTCCATCGCCGCTGGCGTCTGCTGCTAATATCTGATTCGGATTCAAAACATTCGGTCCTTGTCCGTTTGCTGCTATATGTTTCAAAATAAGAGTCGCATCAACCGGAGAAATGCCGTTGACGTTTCCTGATTTGGTCGGAGTTACGGTGTATTCTCCGTTTGCCGTTAGATTTTCCAGC
>DASWLV010000070.1:0-5415 GCA_036400075.1 Pyrinomonadaceae bacterium | reverse complement strand
ATATTTGGGAAGTCAGAGTTGATTTCGGGAACGACGCTTTTCGACTTCTCGGCTTCCTCGACGGCGGAAAAATGATAGTTTTGACAAACGGCTTTGCCAAGAAAACGCAGAAAACGCCAGCCTCGGAAATAAGTTTAGCCGAGCGCCGGAAAAAAGATTACCAAAGCGGAAAAAGAAAAAAATGAGCGATTTGCAAAAATACATCTCAAAAAGAAAAGAACGCGATGCGGAGTTTACCGAGAATTACGACAAAGGATTTGAAAACTTCAAAATCGGTGTTTTGCTTCGTCAGGCGAGAGAAAATTCGGGCGTGACGCAGGAAGAAATTGCCAGAAAATTAAACACCAAAAAATCGGCAATTTCGAGAATCGAAAATCATTCGGAAGATATTAAGCTCTCGACATTGCGAAAATACGCCGAAGCCCTCGGCAAAGAAATTCGATTGGAGATTGCATAGAAACAAAGCGATACAATTCCCAATTTTAAATTGGGCAGAATGATTGACGCGCGCCCGACAGTTTCCGAAAGCATTATGGAAGCTGCCGAAGGAGTGCATAATCTGACGATTCACATTTAGAACAAGGTTCAATTACTTGAAATAAAAGGTTGGTTAAATCTGATTTAACCAACCTTTTATTTTTTAGGATTATTTTGGATTTAACTTTTCAGTAACAGTCTATTAAGACCAATTTGTTTTCAGTTTTAAAGCCATAAACGCCTTTGCATTTTCCTGAGCCGGTCTCTTGCCGACAGAACCAAAACGGATCGTTTCGTAACTAACCGTATTAAATCCGTGTCTTTGTTATTATCCATTGGTTATTATTGAATGGAAAAGGAGTATGACAATGAAATATTTTCGCGAAAGCTTAACAATTGCCGCTTTTGCAATTGGAGTTATGGGAGCTTCAATTGAAGAAACCCGTGCAATTAACCATCCAATTACGGAAAAATCAAACAATACAAGCAACACCGAGATTCAACCTGTAACTGTATTAATGGTTAATCCTCAGCAACAGAATCTAATCGGCACGGTAACTGCGATTGACATGGCTAACGGGAAAATAATTGTCAAAACTGATGCCGGAAACTCCGTCACTTTCTCGACAAACGACAAAACAGCGGTGCGCCGCTTGCAGCCCGGACAGACTTCAATTGCCAATGCCGAGAAAATAACTCTTGCAGCTATTAAGGTCGGCGACCGCGTTCTGGTTCCGGGCGGAGCTGCAGACGCTCAAACAGCGGCGCGCCAGGTTATTGTTATGGCAAGCGAAGCGATAGCCGCCAAGCGAGACCAGGACAGGAGCGAATGGCAAACGCGCGGCATCAACGGACGCATTACCGCTCTTAATCAAGAGAAAAAAGAGATTACAGTTCAAGCGCGCGGTGCTGAAATAATTACGGTCAAGGCTCCCGGAAACGCTAAAATTTTGCGCTACGCGCCTGATTCACTGCGTTCGACGGATGCCAGAACCGGAGCTTTTACGGATTTGCGCATCGGCGACCAAATTCGGATTCTCGGAAATCGGAGTGCTGACGGCAAAATTGTAACTGCCGAAGAAATTGTTTCGGGCACTGTCGCTAGAGCGTTTGGCACGATTACTGACATCAACACGAAAGCTAATGAAATCACTATTAAAAATAGCCAGACCGGACAAACATTCACTGTTGTTATAGGCAAAAATTCGGTTGTCAAAAGACTCCCTGCCGAAGTCGCTCAAAATCTGGCGCAAAGAAGAGAAAGAAGACAACAGCGTCGGCAGACTCAAGCCGAATCAACAGGCGCTCAAACCGAAAATCAAGGACAAAGACGGCGTGAAAGACGAAACGGCGAAAATCGCGAGCGCCGTCCCGCAGATGCCAGCAGCGACGCGCAAAGACCGCGCGGCGGCTTGCAGCAAATGCTCGAAGCCCAGCCTGCAATTACAATTGCTGATTTAAAGAAAGGCGATGCGTTGATGGTAACAGGAACTCAAGGCGCTGATGCTTCGCGTCTGATAGCCGTCAATATTATTTCGGGCGATGCGGAGCTGATGCAGTTGATGCAGCGTACACAAAGAGGAAGAAATGGAAATATGAGTCCCGGACTTCCGGGTAATGTGGGAGGCGGGAATGTTTCCGATGATGATGAGCCTTAATTGATAAAACTGAATTTTGATTGAACCAAGCGAACGGCTGATTAAAGTGAAATTAACAATGGCGTCCGAGCCTTTCTAATTTCACCAATTACTTTTTAAATTTAAGAGGTGTTATGAAACGAAATTTAAAAAATGCTGCCGGGAAAATCTTTCCGGCATTTCTTTGTTTTTCATACTGCGCACTGACCGTTTTCGCCCAACAATCTCAAGCCACGCTGCGCGGGCAGGTAACCGATCCGTTAGGCGGTATCGTGGTTGGCGTTTCGGTAACGGCAGTTGACGCGAGCGGAGTCGAGAAAACCGCAACGACAAATGAAGCGGGTGAATATATTTTTGCCGCGCTTCCGCCGGGGCGTTATACAATTCGCGTTAATGCAGAAGGATTTTCGCCTTATGAAAACGCAAATCTCGAAATAACTGCGGGCAGAACCGATCCGTTTGATATTATTCTCACCGTTGGCAGCGCAGTTGCAGAAGTAACAATTGAAGCCGAAGAGCCGTTTGGAACAGAACCGGAATCTAACACCAGCGCTCTGGTTTTGCGCGGAACGGATTTGGAATCGCTGCCGGACGATCCCGATGATTTAAGCGAGGCATTACAGGCGCTCGCCGGACCAACTGCCGGAGCCGACGGCGAAGGACAGATTTATATTGACGGATTTTCAGGCGGGCGACTTCCGCCTAAAGAATCAATTCGTGAAATTCGCGTAAACCGCAATCCTTTTTCGGCAGAATACGACCGTTTAGGCTACGGGCGCATTGAAGTTTTCACTAAACCGGGAACGGATAGATTTCGCGGTCAGGCATTTTTCAATTTTAATGACGAAAGCTTGAATTCGCGCTCGCCTTTTTCGACCGTCCGCGCACCGTATCAAGCGCGTCGTTTCGGCGGTAACGTTTCGGGTCCGCTGATTGCGGGAAAGGCTTCGTATTTCCTGGATTTCGAGCGCCGCGATGTTGACGACAACAAAGACATCAATGCGATTATTCTCGATCCGTCGCTTAACCCCGTCTCATTAAACGAGACAATTTTGACGCCGACTCGCCGAACGACTTTCAGCCCGCGTCTTGATTGGCAAATTAACGATACAAACACAATCGTAGCGCGTTATACATTTGAAAGGACAAACCGCGAAAACGAAGGCGTCGGCGGTTTTAATCTGGCTTCGCGCGGTTACAATACGAGAAACGACCAGCACACTCTGCAATTAACTCACACGACGATCATCAATCAAAGCATCATCAACGAGTCCCGTTTTCAATACGTCCGCGAACGCCGCAATCAGCAAGGCGGAACTTTCGCGCCGACCATCCGCGTTCTCGACGCTTTTACCGGCGGAGGCGCGCAAGTCGGTTTGTCGTTTAACAACGAAGACCGGATTGAACTGCAAAACTTTACTTCGTGGACGCTCGGCAATCATTCATTGAAAGCAGGTGCCAGATTGCGTTCAAGTCGAGTTTCAAATTCGTCTCAGCAAAACTTTGCCGGAACGTTTACATTTACCTCTCTCGAACAATATCGCAGCGCATTGCAGGGAAACGCGCGCCCGACACAGTTTTCCATTTCGGGCGGAAATCCTGAAATCAATTTTACACAGACAGATTTCAGCCCGTTTATTCAAGACGACTGGCGTGTCAGACCGAATCTAACGCTTTCTTTCGGTTTGCGTTACGACTGGCAAAACAACATCAACAGCAAGTTTAATTTTGCGCCGCGCGCCGCGTTTGCCTGGTCGCCCGGTGCGGGAGCACAGGGACGACAGCAGAGAACCGTTATTCGCGGCGGTTTCGGCGTTTTTTACGACCGATTTAACGACACTTTGCTCTCGCAAACCGAGCGGTTTAACGGCACAAATCAACAGCAATTCGTCGTCACGACAAACAGTCAGGGGGGCACAGCCGTTTTGGGTTTATTCCCGAATGTGCCGACAGTTGAGCAGTTAACGGCATTTGCCATTCCGCAAACCATCCGCCAAATGGCTGGAGATATTTCCACGCCGTACACGCTGCAAACATCGTTCAGCGTCGAACGCCAATTGCCTTATCGCACAACGCTTTCGGTAAATTTCGTTAATGCGAATACGCGCAGCGTGCTGCGTACGCGAAACATCAACGCGCCACAGCCGGGAACGAACGTCCGCCCGATTCCAACAGCCGGAAACATTTTCCAATACGAATCAACCGGGCGTTTTAACCAGCAGCAGTTAATCGTCAGCTTGAACAACCGTTTTAGCCGTTTGTTTTCGATTTCCGCAAACTACGTTTTAAATCGCGCCAAAAGCGACACTGACGGTTTGAACACATTTCCGGCGAATCAATACGATTTGAGCGGCGAATACGGACGCTCTTCGCAGGACGTTCGCCACCGCCTGACGTTTTTCGGCTCGATCAACGCCTTGCCTTGGGGAATTCGTCTCAGCCCGTTTGTCATCATCAATTCGGGAAGACCTTTTAATATCACGCTCGGACGCGATATAAACGGCGACACCCTGTTTACCGAAAGACCTGCTTTTGCCAGTGCACAAACAGCGGCAGCGGATTTAAGACAAACGCCTTTCGGCGATTTCGACATCAACCCGAAACCGGGGCAATCAATAATTCCGCGTAATTTCGGAACGGGATCATCTTTTTTCACTACTAATTTGCGAATCAGCAAAACATTCGGATTCGGCGGCGAGGTCGCCAATCAGGGAACACAAGGCGGTCGCGGCGGACGAGGCGGCGGAGGCGGAGGTCGTCGCGGAGGCGGTGGCGGACGCAGAGGCGGCGCGGCTGCCGGGGACGAAGGAACCAGAAGTCGTTACAATCTGACTCTTTCCGCCAACATTCAGAATTTGTTTAATAACACGAATGAAGGCGTCCCGGTCGGCAATCTCAATTCGCCGTTTTTTGGTAAATCACTCTCCAGCGCGGGCGGCTTTGGAAGAGGCGGCGGAGGCGGCGCTCAAACGGCAGGAAATCGTCGCATTGATTTGCAATTACGATTCAGCTTCTAAGCTTGAATAAAATGGATAACGAATAGATATTATCTTGCTAAGATTGCCGTAGTGAAAAGATCTTTGTGGAATCGTAAAAATCGCAGACGGGCAAATAAATCCGAATGAGCCGGTTTTTGGTCGCCGGAAAATTATACTGATTCTTCTGCTCGTCTGCATTTAATCTGCGATTACTCGGATATTTTATGAACAGTAAAATTGCGGAAATGGAAAACTTCTTTCTGGCTTTGGCGGATAAAACACGGCTACGGATTTTAAATCTAATCGGGGACAAAGAAATCTGC
>DASWLV010000069.1:0-6327 GCA_036400075.1 Pyrinomonadaceae bacterium | reverse complement strand
GACTCATAATTGCTCTCGCTTTGCTGATTAAATTTAATTGCAGGGAATTCTTCGAGCCTTAATTTAACTCACGCTTGTAAATAAAATCAACAAAAAAAGATTTGCCGCCGCTTATGATTTTGCTTTAACTTTTCACTATGATCGGCGAATTTGATTTTATTCACAATTTGCTCAATAAAACGGCGAAAAATAAACCGCAATTTTCCGCAGTTAAAACCGGGATTGGCGACGATTGCGCAGTAATTTCTCAAAATTCAAAAACCGATTTAGTCATCACCGCCGATATGCTGGTCGAAGACATTGATTTTCGACTCGATTGGACGCGAGCAGAATTTATCGGACATAAAGCTCTCGCCGTTTCGCTCTCGGATATTGCGGCAATGGGCGCAAAACCGCTCTGGGCGATGGTTTCAATCGGGATTCCCGAAATAATCTGGAAAACCGATTTTGTCGAAAAATTTTACGCGGGCTGGTTCGATCTAGCAAAAAAATTCAATATTGAATTAGTCGGCGGCGACGTTTCGCGCACGCCCGACAAAATTGTCATAGATTCGATTGTCGCCGGAGAAGCGAAAAAAAATCGTGCAATTCTGCGAAGCGGTGCTGAAGTTGGAGATTTGATTTTTGTCACCGGAAAGCTCGGCGGCGCGGCGGCGGGTTTGCGTCTGCTCGAAAGCGGTTTTCGGTTTGATTCGGAAAAGGGCTTGCGGAAAAATCTTATTCGCAAACAACTTGCTCCGAATCCGCAAGTTGAAATCGGCTTAAAACTTTCCGAAAAGAAATTAACGACGGCGATGCTCGATTTAAGCGATGGGCTTTCCTCCGATTTATCGCATTTGTGCCGGGCAAGCAAAGTCGGTGCGCGATTAGTTGCCGAAGAAATCCCGCTCGAAAAGAATTTGTTTCAGGTTTTGAAACAAAATGAAGATGTGATTTCGTTTGCTCTCAACGGCGGCGAAGATTTCGAGCTGCTTTTCACAGCTCGACCTAAAGATAAAAATAAGTTGGAAAAACTATTTGGCGAAAAAATAACCTGCATCGGTCAAATCACAGATGATGTCGAAAAAATCGAGCTTGCCCGTGAATCAAAAATCACTCTGCTTGTGCCGCAAGGATTTCGGCATTTTTAAATGAAAGATTTTTTCCGGTATCGTTTTTTCTTAGCTTTGTTGCTATTTTTTCGCGCAAACTTGATCAAACTGAATCCATATTTAATTGAAACTGATAAAAAAAACCGGCAGAAATCATTGTTTTTGTAAAAAAGTTGAGAAATTTTCAACTTTTTACCACAAAGCTCTTGACAAATGATTAAAAAGTATTTTATAAACGCAATGCTTCATTTTACGGAAGCCATTTTTTTTGAGGAAGATTTTCGATGTTAAGAGATTGCAGAAAATTTAGAAGCATAATCGCAGACGCTACACGCTGCCATAGTTGGTCGCGGCGCAACGTAGGCTGTGGTATGCCCGAAGTCTGCGGTTTTGTCGGTTTAGCGACAAGTTATAGCCCGACTGCGCTCGAAAATCAACCGAAACAAGGATTATTAGCCGGTCTGAAAACGTCAGATCGTTTTGAAATTAAAGTTTAAATCAGCGGGAGCGGCGTCTTCCGCTCCCGAAATTGTAAAGCAGTAAACGCAAGTTTGAGGAGCGGATTCGACGCGGATTACCCTTGGTAATTTTCGGTAAAATCCGCTCCTTTTTCGTTTTGCTGTTTGACAATTCGGTTCAATATTTATCGCTAAAAGTGTGCATCGGACGCCAAAATGGCATGGCAGCAGCCTGTAAAACTGCGGCTCTTTTCCGAGCATGAAGGTTCGACTCCTTCCCGGTGCACCATTTTTTTAGGAACGTAAGCTAACCGGCAAACCTCTTGACTCCAAATCAGAGATTCTCCGTTCGAGTCGGAGCGTTCCTGTCAAAATTTGGAAGGTAAGTCTAAATGGTTTGACAGCAGTCTTGAAAACTGCCGGGCGTAAAATCCCATACAGGTTCGAGTCCTGTACCTTCCGTTTTTCTCGTTCAGGGATAGTTCAATTGGCAGAACGCCGCACTGTTAATGCGGTAATTTCCGGGTTCGAGTCCCGGTCCCTGAGCCAATTCCTTTCGGCTCTTGGCGCAATCGGTAGCGCGTCTGTCCTACAAACAGTTGGTTGAAGGTTCGAGTCCTTCAGAGCCGATTCTCTGAAACTTCAAGGCTTTGTAGCTCAGTCGGCAGAGCGCACGTCTCATAAGCGTGTTGTCGCGTGTTCGATTCACGCCAAAGCCACTTTTTCAGATTATTTCGGGGTCGTCCAATGGAAGGACGCTTCGCTTTGAACGAAGAAATCGAGGTTCGACTCCTTGCCCCGAAGCCACTATGCGAGGCGAATGCTGAATGTGACTACATGGTAAGAGCGTTAACCGAAAGGTTAAAGGCGCCGGTTCGATTCCGGCTGTTTGGTAAAACAAACATAGCTCAGAAAAGGCTCTTTCGAGCCAAACACGTCACTTCGATTTTGTCGCCTTGTTTTTATGCACCGTTGGTCTAAAGGCTGATGATGCGGCGTTGCCTGCGCTGCGATGCCGGTTCGAGTCCGGCACGGTGCTCTTTATCAAGTCAAAAGTAAAAAGTTAACAGTCAAAAATGAAAAAGTTTTTTTTGACTTTTAACTTTTTACTTTTGACTTACCGCTCGGGCGGTTTGGTTAATCGGAGAAACCTTCGCGCTTCTAACGCGACAGAATGCGGGTTCGAGTCCTGCACCGCTCATCTTCTTAAATAATTCTTTGGCGCGTGAAGTTCAAACGGCTGAACTCTTGACTTCCAATCAAGCTGCTGCGGGTTCGAGTCCCGTCGCGCGCTCCAAATCTTGCAGGCATAGCCAAGTTGGTTTAAGGCGACGGACTGCAAATCCGTTAACCGTCGGTTCAAATCCGACTGCCTGCTTTTTCACACCGACGTAGCCCAACTGGAAAGAGGCGCTTGTCTTAGAAACAAGAGGTTGTGAGTTCGACTCTCACCGTCGGTATTTTTCAGCATTTTGGGCTGATGATGTAACTGGCAGCATAGAAGTCCTGCAAACTTCTCGTAAGAGTTCAAATCTCTTTCAGTCCACCAAAACCAAGAGCGCGTGTAGCCCAACAGGGAGAGGCGACGGTCTTAAGAATCGTTCAGTGAAAGTTCAAATCTTTCCACGCGCATTGAATTTTCTGAGGACGAATGCAAAGCGGTCGAGCAACCAGTCTTTCAAGCTGGTCCTAGCGGATTCGAGTTCCGCCGTCCTTGCCAAATTCGGAGATGTGGCGAAATGGTAGCCGCAACTGTTTGCTAAACAGTCGGGTGAAAAATTCCCGTGCAGGTTCGAGTCCTGTCATCTCCGCCAACTTTTTATGTGGATTGTAGCTCAATCGGTAGAGCATCGCACTGTGACTGCGAATGCTGCGGGTTCAAATCCCGTCAATCCACCCAATTCGATTTTGGATTTTAGATTTCGGAATTTTAGATTGAAAGCAGGAATTGATTGTTAGTTTGTTTTTTAATCCAAAATCGCAAATCTAAAATCCAAAATATCTCTGGGGTAGAAGCACAAAGGCTGTGCGCTCGACTGTCTATCGAGAAGGTGCGGGTTCGATTCCCGTCTATCCCGCTCAGGTTTTAGGGCGAATGCCGTTGTGACTACATCTGTAAAATGCACACGTCTCAACATTCTTTGTCGCCCTTAGCATTTTTGGCGAATGCTGGTTGGGAGTACATCTGGATTAGCAAGTTCGATTCTTGCCCCGTCCACTCAAATTTACGGGCGGGAACTCTCGCCAATTTTGTCGCCAATAAACGAAACCTAAAGTTTTAGATTCAGAGTCGTTAATCAGACATTTAACTTAAAACTTTAGGTTTAAAAATAAACTCTTTAAAAAGTGACGAATGCCGGTGGAACTACATCATTTGGGATGACGAGGTCGTCGGTGCAATTCCGACCAGCCCGATTTTCTTTTGACGGGCTGTAGCTCAGAAGCAGAGCGCGGAAAAGTTGTTTCATCAAAACTTTGTCGTCACTTAAAATAGAAGTGAATCGTGAATAGTAAATCGCAAATCGGATGTTGGCTTTTCGATTTACTATTCACGATTTACGATTAACTAAAACTATGCCATACAACAAACTAAATATTTCAGGCGCGAAAGCGGATGTCTTGTCATGGGTCAATCACGAATTGAGCCGCGAAGAACAAGATATGCTGCGCAACGTTTCGCGTCTGCCTTGTCTTTTCAAACACGTTTCGCTGATGCCGGACGCGCATCTCGGCATCGGCTCAATGGTCGGTTCGGTCGTCGCAACCAAAGGCGCTGTTATTCCTGCGACTGTCGGCGTGGATATTGGTTGCGGGATGATGGCTGTAAAAACGCCGTTCAAAAGCGGAATTCTCGACGGAAAACTAAAAGAATTGCGCCACGAAATCGAACGCGCGATTCCGGTCGGTTTTAACGCCTACAAAGAATCGCCGGACGAGGCTTCGCGCTGGGACGGCTGGTCTGAATTTGATGAATTACATTCGGCGATTCAAGACCGCAGGAAAAAAGCGATGACGCAGCTCGGCACGCTCGGCGGCGGCAATCACTTTATCGAAGTCTGTCTCGATACCGAAGATAACGTCTGGATGATGCTGCATTCGGGTTCGCGCAACATCGGTAAAGAATTGGCTGAACGCCACATTGCGACGGCAAAATCTTTGCACCGTTTGAATGAGTTGCCTGATCCGGCGCTGGCGTATTTCATTCAAGGCACGCCCGAATTCCAAGCCTATTGGCACGATTTGGATTGGGCGCAGCGTTATGCGCTGAAAAGCCGCGAAGTGATGATGAACCGCCTGCTCAAATCATTCAACCGAATGTTTAACGACGGCAAGGCGTTTCGCCCGGAAATTGCGGTCAACTGTCACCACAACTACGTTTCGCCCGAAGTGCATTTCGGCGAAGAAGTTTACGTGACGCGCAAAGGAGCGATCCGCGCGGATCAAGGAATGTACGGCATTATTCCCGGCTCGATGGGCGCGAAATCGTTCATCATCAAAGGTCTGGGAAATCCGCAATCGTTCAATTCCTGCTCGCACGGAGCGGGCAGAAAGATGTCGCGCACGGCGGCAAAGAAAAAATTCTCGCGCGAGGATTTGGCGGCGCAAACCGCAGGCGTCGAATGCCGCAAAGACGCGGGCGTCGTGGACGAAATTCCCGGCGCTTACAAAGACATTGACGAGGTGATGCGAAACCAAAGCGATTTGGTCGAAATCGTCGCCGAAATCAAACAAGTCGTTTGCGTCAAAGGTTAAATATTTTCTATGAGGTGATTATGCCGTTTACAAAATATGCGCTTGATGAATTGTATTCTCAAAATATTTCACAACTAACGGAGTGTAGCGCTCCTGAAGTTGTGAAATATTTTTCTCAATCAGAACATTGGGTTGCAAATTTCTTTTTAAATTCAGTTTTTGGTTGTCCTATTGACCAAAATGGACGAGCTTTTAGCTTTGCATATTTACGCCGTGCTGAAACTGCGTTTTTGGAGTATGAAATCGCTCGTAAATTTCTTGTTGATTTTATCAATAGTAATCATGAAAGACCGTCATTATACTTAAAATCCCTGACGCACTTTGAAGTTACTATTACAATGGTTTATCAAGCATATCAATTGCTTATGCGCATATCTGAAGAAAAACTTTTCCAAAATAATGATGGAAGTTTGCTTGAAAGACTTCATAAAATTTACAACTTAATTCGGCATTTCAACCCGTTTGAACTGCCTTCAAAACATTTTCACGCAATGTGGATTACAAATGATGGACTCCAAATTGAAAATTGTAGTTTGTCATTCCAAGAATTAAAAGAAATTATGATTGAAATTGGAGAATTCGCAGACAGAGTGTCGGAAATTAGAAAAAAATAACTCAAATTTAATATTGTTAGTCCGATTATATCTAAATTTAGGCTTTCAATGTTAAGTGCAAATAGCTCGAATTTGATACGATACCCCAAAATTCAATCTATTATTTTCTCGCGGGCGGAAAAACTAAACCATCCCGGTTCTTGGTCACTCTCGTAACCGCGCCGTCCGCCGGGTGGAGCGAATTTGATGCAAATAATTCGCTCCACACTTTTTTTCATTTCAAATTTTACTGATTAGCTTTTTTCGGGAAATGGTGTAATGGCTACAGCATTCGAGTTTTGGGAACTCGCGGCGAAAGTTCGATTCTTTCTTTCCCGATTTTAAATCTAATTTTCACAATTATGCCTAGATTAACTTGGAGCATTATTCTTTCAAACATCGCAGAAGCGCGCGAACAGCTGGAACAAATTG
>DASWLV010000068.1:0-40069 GCA_036400075.1 Pyrinomonadaceae bacterium | reverse complement strand
TTTATTGTCCGGTGTAAGCGTTAGGAACGGCGACATCGCCCGGAGAGCCGAATTGGACGGCGCGGAATAATCCGTTCGAGCTGTTTGAAATGTACCAATTGCCCTCGCGGAAAACTGCTACGTCAGTTTGGCAATCGCCGTCGTAATCGGCGGGCGCGGGCTGGTCGGTCGGAATTCCCCAGGCTTGCGCGCCGAATCCGGCGGTGCTGCGCTGAAAATACCAGGTCGCATTCGACGGGCGGAAAACCGCAAAATCGGTTCTTCCGTCAGCGTCGTAATCGCCTGGAACGGGTTTGTCTTCGGCAACGCCGAATTGAAAGCCGACGAACTGATCGTTGGAGCTGTTTAAAACGTACCAGGTTCCGACTGACGGGCGATAAACGGCGTAATCGGCTTTGCCGTCGCCGTCAAAATCGCCTTGAACGGGAATGTCGCCGGGCGTGCCCCAATTATAGCCTTTAAACTCATTGTTGGCGAGATTTAAAGTGTACCAGGCACCGTTGCGGAAAACCGCCAGTTCCGAGCGCCCGTCGCCCGTGAAATCGCCGACGACCGGAACGTCTCCCGGCGAGCCGAATTGATGAGCGACAAATTGATTGTTCGAGCTTTGCTGGATGTACCAGTAACCGCTGCGGAAAACCGCAAAATCGGTTTTTCCGTCGCCGTCGTAATCGCCCGGCACGATGCGGTCGCCGTTTGCTCCGAACGGAAAAGCGTTAAACGAATTGGTTGTGCTGTTCAGATAATACCAATAACCGTTTGAAGGGCGGAAAACGGCGATGTCCGATCTGTTGTCGGTGTCGAAATTTGAACCGGCGGCGCTCGAACAAACTGTGGCGGCGGTGCTGTAAATATAATCGCCCGAAGTTCCGCCGTCGCTGTTCGCACCGTTGCCGGAGGCGTAAAATGTGACGCGCCCGCGTGTCGGTTGAGCGAGCCAGTTAAAAGTCCAGGATTTTGTATTGAATTGACCTTGAGCTGGAACAGTCCCTTCGATGGTGTGTTCAACGTAACGCCGGGTAACGTTTTGACCGTTAACATTGACTATGCCCTGAACAATCTGCATTTGCGCCGGAGTTTGCAGCGGAAGCTGAAAAGTTCCCGCCGTTAAACCGAGACGATTAACGGCTGTGGCTTGGAAACCGAAAACCACGGCGTTGGTTTGATTAACCGTTACGGTTACGGGATATTGCGCGCCCGGCGCGTATCGGTTCGGGACGATAATGCGGATGTTTCCGCCGCCATCGCTTGAATTAAGCGGAAAATCGCTGTGGCAGGCGGCGCAGGTTTGTTCGGGCGGCGCGCCCGTGTGTCCCGGCGGAGGTCCGGCGGAATTAGCGCCCGCGCGAAACTGTCTGGTTGAAAAGCTGTAAAACCCGAAAATTGCGAGTGCCGCTGCAACGGCGACTGCTGTGAGCTTGAGTCTGAGAACTGATGCTTTCATTTTATTTCCTCTTTTATTCGAGTTTACAGGAATTATGTTGTTGAGACGATTTTGTTTGTCGTGAAGTCTGAAAAATTTATCTCTTACCGTTTATTGTTCGCGGCGAAAATTTTGCTGCTGAGGCGCAAAACCTCCTGCACCTGATTGTTCCAAAACGTCCAATCGTGCTTGCCGGGAAGCTGTCTGAATTCGTGCGGAATTTTGCGCGCAACGAGAATTTGCGCGAGCTGCTGGTTGTGCGTCAAAAAACCGAGCTGGTCTTCCGTTCCGCAATCGAGATACAAAAAAGGCAACGCGGCTGTTTTTTCCGGCGGAATTTCGCCGAGTAATTTGAACAAATCGTTTTCCTTGCGAACCGGATTTTCCGGCGCGGCGAAAACGGCGACAATTGATTTTCTGAGCCATTCGTTATTCGGCAATTCGTCCGAAGTGCGATATGAAGCGGCAGCGACCGCGCCGCTCATCGAAGCTGCGAGCGCGAACATTTGCGGGTATTTAACGCCGAATTTGAGCGCGCCGAAACCGCCCATCGAAAGCCCGGCGATTGCGCGCCCGTGTTTTTCGGAAACGGTGCGATAGTTTTTGTCAATTTCCGGCACGAGTTCTTGAACAATGTAAGACTCGTATTTATCGTTCGGCTGAATCGCGCCGTCGCTATACCAGCCGTCTCCGCCTTCAGGCATTACCAAAATAACGCGGTAATCGGCGGCGTGTTTTGTCAGATTCGTTTTGCTCGCCCAATTGTCGTAATGACCGCCGAGACCGTGAAGCAGATACAAAACCGGAAAACGAATTGTTTTTTCTGATTCGTAACTCGGCGGGACGATGACCTGATAAGGCAATTTCCGCCGCATTAATTTGCTGTTCAACTCGACGCTACGGAGAGAAGCAGCGTCCGTTTTGACTTCTATTTGAGCCGAGACCGCTTGCTCAGCAAGCGGCGCAATCGGCGTCAAAGACAGCAGCGCGGCGAACAGCAAAGGTGAAAATATTCTTCTCTTCATAAACAAAGAAAGATAAAAATATTCGCTTCACATTTGAGCTTTAACCGAAAAGGCGTCCGACCCAACTGTTTTCCTGTTTGCCGGTAATTTGCTGCAATTCTCCCGCGTCCAGCCAAACTCCGCCGCAGGTGTCGCAAATGTCAATTTGAATGTTTTCAAAATTGCCTGTGTGCAGCTTGCCGTCGCATTTCGGGCAATCGTAGCTCGTTTCCTGCATCGCGCCTTCGCTCGATAGACGCTCTTTCATTTTGGAAATAAGCTCTTGATTTTTTTTGCGGAAATAATCTTCTTCAAATGCGTGCTCGCGCTCTTTAAAAATGTCTTTGTCCATAAATTTTCTCCGATTGATTATAAATTTTGTTGTCGTGTCAAAGTCTGAAAATATCAGAAAAGACGGGCAAAACAAAAGCGGAAGCACCTCAAGCAATTCGCAGTTTGACGTGCGAGCTTAACAGTAAAACTTTGAATCAGTTGAGATTTGCGTCCACCTTGCTGTTTTTAGATTAATTTAAGGAGAGAAAATGAAATAGATTCAAAATAAAAAAGCAGCGAGTCTTAATCTCGCTGCTTTTTTATTTTATTCTGCGCTCAAAATTTAGCCGAAAATACTGCGAACCTTTTCGATAAACGAGGGATCGCGCTCAAAATCGCGGTCTTCAACGAGTGAGAGCTGTTCGAGCAATTTTTTCTGTTCTTTGGTCAAAGTTTTCGGCGTCACGACAGTTACGGCGACAAACATATCGCCGCGACCGCGACCGCCTAAAACCGGCATTCCTTGATTTCTAAGGCGGAAAACAGTTCCGGTTTGAGTCCCGGCGGGAACTTTAACTTTATCTTCGCCATCAAGAGTTTTAACAGAGATTTCGGCGCCGAGCGCGGCTTGTGCAAACGAAATCGGCTCGCTCAAATAAAGATTTTCTCCCTGCCGCTCAAAACGCTCGTGTTCGGCGACGTGAATGACAACGTAAAGATCGCCCGCCGTGCCGCCGTTTGCTCCCGCTTCGCCTTCGCTCTGCACGCGCAGACGCGAGCCGGTTTCGACTCCCGCCGGAATTTTAACTTCGAGCGCTTTTTCTTTTTCGATTCTTCCTGCGCCGCGACAGTTTTTGCACGGATTTTTGATAATTTGTCCGCGCCCGCGACAATTTCCGCAGGTTCGTGCGACCGAAAAGAAGCCTTGCCGATGCACGACTTGACCAGTGCCCTGACAAGTCGTGCAAGTTTCGGGCTGCGTTCCGGTCTCCGCGCCCGTTCCGGTGCAGACTTCGCAGGTTTCGAGACGCGGAATTGTCAGTTTTCGCGCAACGCCAGTGGCGGCTTCTTCAAGCGTGATTTCCAAATCGTAGCGCAAATCCGAGCCGCGCTGCGCCGCCGTCCGACCGCCGCTGCCGCGCGAGCCGCGTCCGCCGAAAACATCTCCGAACCCGAACAAATCACTGAACAAGTCTTCGATGTTGATTGACGCTCCGCCCGCGCCCCAGGCTCCGGCTCCAGCGCCGCTGCCGACACCGGCGTGACCGAAACGGTCGTAGCGAGTGCGAGCGTCGGCGTCCGAGAGGACGGAATACGCTTCGGCGGCTTCTTTAAATTTTTCTTCGGCGACCGCGTCGCCGGGATTTTTATCCGGGTGATATTGCAAAGCGAGCTTGCGGTATGCGCTTTTGATTTCCTGCTCGCCGGCGTTTTTTTGGACGCCTAAAATTTCGTAATAATCGCGTTTTGCCATAAATAAGAATGTAGAAGTTAGAATGCAGAATGTAGAATAAAATTTGCCAACAAAATCAACTTTTAATTCTACATTCTCAATTCTTAATTCTCAATTCTTTAAGCAAACTGCGCCATCATCGCTTCGGTTAAAACTTCCGCCGAGCGTTCGAGTTCTTTGGCGACGAGCTTCAGATAAGCCGCATCGTTTGATTCGAGAGCTTCGGCGGCGCTGGCAATTGCGGTTTTAATCGAGCCTTGCTTATTTTCGGGCAAATTTTTCCCGTATTCGGCAAACGCTTTTTGCGTGTTTCGCAAAAGAGAATCCAAATAATTGCGGTGCATAATCGCTTCTTTTTCGCGTTTGTCGTTTTCGAGCGCGACCTCAGCTTCCAAAATCAAACGCTCGACTTCATCCGGCGCAAGACCCGATGAAGGCGTAATCTGCATCGCCTGCTCGCGCCCGGTCATTTTGTCTTTTGCCGAAACCGAGACAATTCCGTTGGCGTCAACTTCAAATGAAACTTCGACCTGCGGCACGCCGCGCGGCGCAGGCGGAAGTCCGATTAAATCGAATTGTCCGAGCGAGCGGTTGCCCAGGGCAACCTCGCGTTCGCCCTGCAAAACGTGAATTCCGACGGTTGATTGGTTGTCTATGACGGTCGTAAACGTCATCGTGTTGCGAAGCGGAATCGTCGAGTTTTTCTCGATTAATTTCACAAAAAGACCGCCGCGCGTTTCGACGCCGAGAGAAAGCGGCAAAACGTCGAGCAGCACGATGTCTTTCACGTCGCCCGTCAGCACGCCGCCTTGAATCGAAGCGCCCATTGCGACGACTTCGTCCGGGTTGATTTCGCTCGACGGCTCGCGCCCGAAGATTTCTTCCACGGTGCGCCCAATAATCGGCGAGCGGGTTTGTCCGCCGACGAGAATTACTTTGTCAATGTCCGAAGGCTGCAATTTCGCGTCCCAGAGAGCTTTTTGGCAAGGCTCGACCGTTTGCTCGACTAAATCTCCGATCAGAGTTTCAAATTGCTCGCGGGTAAAAGTCGTGTTGATGTGTTTCGGTCCGGTCGCGTCCGCCGCGATAAACGGCAGATTGATATTGGTTTCCGAAACAGACGACAGCTCGCATTTGGCGCGCTCGGCGGCTTCCTTGAGGCGCTGCAAAGCCAGACGGTCGGAGCGCAAATCAATTCCGGTCTCTTTTAAAAACAATTCGAGCAGCCAGTTAATGATTTTTTCGTCAAAATCTTCGCCGCCCAAAAACGTATTGCCCGACGTTGATAAAACTTCAAAAACGCCGTCGTTCATTTCCAGGATAGAAACGTCGAACGTACCGCCGCCGAGATCGTAAACCGCGACTCGTTCACATTCGGTTCTGCCATAACCGTAAGCGAGCGCTGCGGCGGTCGGCTCGTTGATAATTCGCTCGACTTTTAAGCCCGCGATTTTTCCGGCGTCGCGCGTTGCTTGCCGCTGCGAGTCGTCGAAATAAGCCGGAACTGTGATAATGGCTTCGGTTACGGGTTCATTCAAAAAATCTTCCGCCGCCGATTTCAGCCGCTGCAAAATGATTGCAGAGATTTCCGGCGGGCTGTAGATGCGATTTAAAATGTTGATGTGCGCATCGGCATTGGCGGCTTCGATGATTTCAAACGGCGCCGTGCCGCGCATTTTTTCGACTTCCGGCGCGTCGAATTTGCGCCCGATCAATCTTTTGACGGCGTGAACCGTGTTTGAGGCGTTCGTCACGGCTTGGCGCTTGGCGATTTGCCCGACGAGCCGCTCACCTTTTTCGGTAAATCCGACGACCGAAGGAGTTGTGCGCCCGCCTTCTTTGTTCGGGATAATCTGTACCGCCCCGCCTTCGAGAACCGCCATACAGCAGTTTGTCGTTCCTAAATCAATTCCGATTACTTTTCCCATATTTTTAAATGATGAATGATGAATGATGAATGAATTCCTTTTCGTTCCGCGTTCATCATTCCGCGTTAACAGAGACTTTAACCATTGCCGGGCGAACGAGCTTGCTGCCCAGACGATAGCCGCGAACGATTTCTTCGACAACCGTATTTGGCGGCGAATCGGCGACAAATTCGGTCGAAACCGCTTCGTGAAATTGCGGATTGAAGGCTTCGCCGAGCGCGGCGACCGGCTGGACGCCCAAAGTCTGCAAAACTTTTTCGAGCTGCTGTGAAATCAATTCGAAGCCGCTGAAAAATTGCTGCAAATCTTGATTTGACGAACGATTTTCGGCGTTGTTGAGCGCGATTCGGAAATTGTCCAGCACGGGGAGCAAATTATTGACAATTGCCATTAAAGCGAAAGCGTAATTATCGCCGCGCTCGCGTTCGACCCGGCGGCGATAATTTTCAAAATCCGATTGAACGCGGCGCAGAGCCGCCGTCAATTCATCGTTTTCGCGTCTGAGCCGGAGCAGCGCAGCAGTCGTCGCATCATCGGTTTCCGCCGTTTGATGCGGCTCGATTTCGAGAATCGGCTCGGTTGATTTTTCGGCGACGACGCGGATTCCGCCCGGCGTTTTTCCGTCGTCAAACGCCGATTCGCCGACGGCTTCAAGCTCGTGCATCAAGTCTTCGAGCGTCGGGAGCGAGTCTATTTCGTCCAAAATGATTTCGGTAGTGTCTGTTTGAGAATCCACAAAATTTGTCCGTAGGTCTGTAGTTTGGCGTTGAAAAAATCTGAGTTTGACGTTTGCGTGAGAGAGGTTTGAGTTAATTGACGAAAGGAGAATTATCTTTTTCGTGTGTTTGTTCGAGCAGCCGGGCAATGTAGCCGACAATGGCAATCAACCGCGAATACTCAATTCTGGTGGGACCGAGAACGCTGAGCGTCCCCGTAGCATTTTCGCCTGCGCCCAGGCGATACGGCGCGGCGATCAAAGCGCATTGCTGCAAAGCCGGCGACAGCGTTTCGCCGCCGATAAAAACCTGGACGCCGCCCGAAGCGTTTACGGTTTCGCGCGTCAGGCATTCGTTGAGAATTGTGACGAGCCTTGTTTTTTCCTCGATTGTGCGGAGCAAGTCGCGCAATCGCTCAAAGTTACCGGAAAAATCCGATTTGGCTACAATGTTTGAAGCGCCGTCAACGTAAACCGCGCCCGCCGTGTCGTCGCCGACGAGACTTTCCGAACAGAGAATCATCGCCGTTTGCAGCATTTTATCGAACAGAGCCTTTTCTTCGTGCATTCGCGTGAGAATTTCCTGTCGAATCGCTGTCAGATTTTTACCGGCAAACTCGGCGTTTAAATAATTTGCCGTGCGGTCAAGCTCGTCCTGCGAGAAAACGGATTCGAGCCGGATAATTTTGTGATGAACGATGTTCGGCGCGCTCACGAGCACGACGAGGATTTTTTTATCGGCAAGCGCGACAAATTTAATATGCTGTAAACGGTCGTTTGCCAGAGAGGGCGTGACGACGATTCCGACGTTGTTTGAAAGTTCCGACAGAAGCTGTGAAGTTTTTTCCAGAAGTTTTTCCGGCTGCACTTCTTCGTTTGCGGAAACGCCCAGCGAGCGATTGATCAGATCCAAATCCGCCTGCGAGATTTGCAGCACGCCCAGGAGATTGTCAACGTAAAAACGATAACCTTTGTCGGTCGGCACGCGCCCCGCCGAAGTATGCGGATGCGTTAAATAACCGGATTCTTCGAGATCGCTCATCACGTTGCGGATTGTCGCCGAACTCAATCCGGCGGCATTGGAAAACTTTTCGGAAATGATTTTTGAACCGACCGGCTCGCCCGTCATCAAATATTCTTCGATAATCGCCGACAGCACTGCTCGCCCGCGTAAATCGGGAAAATGAGCTGCTGGATTTATCTGATTTGAATGACGTACAACCATAACTTGCGCGTCCGGTTTTCGGTGAGCTTTGAGAATTACTGTTGCGCGCCAAAGACGACACGCCTTAAAGAATGTTTATCATTGCAATGCACAAAGTGTCAAGATTTTTATATTCGCCGAGAGCGGAAAGTTTGTTTTTACAAGGATTTTAAAAATGTGAGACACGCTGCAAACTATAAACTGTAAACTATAAACTATAAACTGTCCGCACTTAAACATAAGTTTTCTGCAAGATAGTTGATAGTTTACAGTGCAAAGTTGATAGTTTGCACTGTTTATTTTTGAGATAGTCCTGTTGAAGCTATAATTTTTTGATAAATGCCGGACAATTTGAACTTAATCAAAAATTTCTATCAATCTGCGTTTGAAAAGCTCGACGGACAAAAACGCACCGTGCCCGAAGTTTCAATTGAATTTTATCCTTACGTCGGTCTGCGTCACACAATTCGCATCCGCGAGGATAAAGTTTTCGTGCGTCTTTCGGATTTATCGAAACAAGCTCCGTCGATGATTCACGAGGCGCTCGCTTTCGTTCTCGTTTCAAAACTGCTGCGCCGCCGCGTGCCGCCAATTCATCTGGAAATTTACCGAAATTATGTCGCGCAGCCGGAAATCGGCGAACAGGCGAACAATTCGCGCAAAGAGCGCGGGCGAAAAATAACGACCTCGCCGCGCGGTCAGGCTTACGATTTGGAAGAGATTTTCCGGCGAGTTAATCAAACTTATTTTCAAAACCGGATCAAACAGCCCGTTTTAAGCTGGTCGCAAACCAAAACGCGCCGCGTTTTCGGTCATCAGGACGCCGTTCACGACACAATCATCATCAGCCGGACGCTGGACGATGCGAGAGTACCGCAATTTGTCGTCGAATTCGTGCTTTATCACGAGCTTTTGCACGTCGTTCACCCGATGCGCGTCGTCAACGGCAAGCGGAGAATTCACTCCGCCGCATTTCGCCGCGACGAACGCCGTTTTGCGCGCTTTGAAGAAGCCGAAAAATGGCTGGAAAGATTGGCGCGTCAGAATCGAACTCGAATTAAAACGCAGAGACGCTGAGACACGGAGATTTAAAAGAATATGTTTTGTTTTCTTCGCGTCTTAGCGTCTCTGCGTTAAAAATTATCCCGAGCGAAGAGTAGCCAAAGGTTTTTTGAGCAAAACGTCAAAGCTTGAGACCGCGCCGACGATTATGACAAGCAGAGCGGTCAATAAAATTCCGGTTAAAGTCAGATTCGGTTCAAACTGCCAGCCGATTTCAAAAACATATTTCGCCACGGCATAAGAAAGTCCGATTGCGGTTAACGCGCCGATAATTCCGGCTGCCGCACCCAAAACGGCGTATTCGGCGAGCAGAATCGCGAGCAGCGTTTTTCGTTTTGCGCCGAGAGTCTTTAAAATCGCATTTTCGTAAATCCGCTGAAATTTCGTGAGAGCAATTGAGCCGATCAAAATCAGCACGCCGCAGAAAAAGACAAATCCGCCGACAAACGAAATGCCGAGCGTGATGTTGTTAATCAGACGTTTGATCGCGGCGACCGCATCAGCCGTGTCAATTACGGAAACGTTCGGAAACCCGTCAACAATTTTGCGTTGCAGGGCGGCGCGCGTGTTTGGTTCGATTTCCGCCGTAATCGGACCGATCAAAGTCTGCGGCGCTTTGTCGAGCGCGCCCGGTCGAAAGACAATCAGAAAAGTCGAGCGCGGATTTTTTACGTCCAACTTGCGAAGGCTCGTTATTTTCGCATCGAGCTTTTGACCCAAAATATCAAACGTCACGGTGCTGCCGACTTCGATTTTAAGCTGCCGCGCCAAGCCTTCTTCCATCGAAACTTCGGGCGCTTGTGAAGGCGTCGGCTGCCAGAATTCGCCCGCCGTGATTTCTTCTTCGCCGACGAGCGTCGAGCGATAAGTCAAAACGTATTCGCGCCCGATTTGCCCTCTTTGCTGCTGCACTTCGCGCCCGCCTTCGGTCACGGAATTTCCGTTAATCGCCGAAATTCTCGAACGAACGGTGGGAATTAATTCGACATATTCGCCGGTTGATTCAGCGATGACGTTTTTGAGCGCGTCGGCTTGTCTCGGTTGAATATCGAGCAGAAAAAGCGTCGGAAAATTTCCGCGAATTACATCAAACTCGCGCACCAGATTTGACTGTAGAGACTGAACAGACAGCACGACAAACGCGCCCAAACCGACGGCGAGCAGCACAACTCGCGTTTGATTTCCCGGACGCGACAAGCTGTTTACGGCTTGCCGCAGCGCGAAAGAAGGCGTGTAGCGCAAACCGCTGAGCAGTTTTGTCAGCAAAAACGCCGCCGCGTACAAAACGAGTGAAGTCGCCGCAAGACCGCCTAAAAAATAAAGCCCGACTTTCCATGAACCCGCCTGCCAGATCGCCAGCATCAGCAATCCGCCGAGCGAAAAGACGCCGATTAACCATGTCTGCAAATCAAAGCGCTTGATTTCTTCGTTCATTTGATCGCGCAGCAAAAGACGAGGTTTGATTCGGCGAATCTTTAAAAGCGGCAAAAGCGAAAACAGCGCGGAAACTGCCAGACCGAGCAAAATGCCCTGTAAAATCGCGCTTGGCTGCAATTTGTAGCTCATTTGCGCGGGCAGACTTTCGACGTAATATTGGCGAATCAGCCACAAAGCGATTTGCGCCAAAGCCGCGCCGAACAAGCTGCCCAATAATCCGAGCGACAAGATTTGCAGCAAATAAGCGAAAACGATTCGCGCGCCCGAAGCGCCGAGACATTTTAAAACCGCGATTGATTCACGCTTTTGCTCCACAAAAACGCGAACGACGTTCCAGACGCCGATGCCGCCCAAAACCAGCACGACAAGCCCGGTCAAAGACGAATAATTCTCCACCCGGTCAAACGCGCGGCGCGTGTTTTCCTGCGCTTCTTTGTAAGATCGCACCGTTGCGAGCGATGTCGCATCTTTGAGCGCCGTGCGAAGCTGCGTGACGAAATCGTCCGGGTTTTGATTTGCCAGCCGAAACAAAATCCGCCGCCGGTTGCGGCTGCCGAACTGTGTCAAACCGGCTTCGTCAAACGCCTTACGCTCGACGAAAACACGAGGTCCGAGACGAAATCCGGTCGTTCCGCCCGGTTCTTCGACAAACGTGGCGCGAATCTCAAAATCCTCGGAGCCGATGCGGATTTTATCGCCGACTTTTAATTTTAATTTTTCGAGAAGCAGCGGCGCGACCACCGCACCTTTGTTTTCGACGAGCCGGTAATCAAACGGCTGTTCGCCTTCAACCCGAAAATCTCCGGCGAGCGGAAAGTTCGGCTCAATGCCTTTTAATTCGAGCATCTCCGAGCCGGGCTTGGTGTCGTCAGCAGGGCGCGACATCGTTGTCGTTTGAATCTGTTCATCGCGCGCTTCGACGACGCCCGCGTTTGAGGCGACGACTTGTTCAATCGCGCGCAGCTCGGCTTCGGAAAAAGCCGCCGTCGAGCTGATTTCGACATCGCCGTTTAATAAAAATCTGGCTTCGCCCGCGACCGCCGCGTTTAAATTTGAGATGACGGAGCGCAGCGCGACAATCGAACCGACTCCGACGCCGATGCAAATGAAGAAAAACAGCAAACGCCTCCATGACGAGCGGATTTCGCGCCGGGCGAGATTAAAAACAAAATTCATTGAAAATTAAAATTACGAATAAAAATTCTTGTAACCGAATTGGTTTTATTGTATAACTTGCTGCGTAAAAAGCCGAAAATAGTTTTCTTCAAGCACTTCCTCAGTAAGTCCTCTGTTTTTTTTATTTCTAAAATTTAGTTAAGGAGACAGAAAGATGAATTGGAAAATCGCAGTTTTTCTCGTGTTTGCCATTGGCTTGACCGCTTGCCAAAACGCCCCGACAAATACTTCGACCGCAAACACTGCAACAACATCAGTCAATACAGCAAATAGCGCGACTCCTGTTGCCGCTGCAACGGATACGACAAAGAAAACGCCGCCGACCGATTTGCAGCAGCTCGCAAACAGGATCGTCACGCAAAGTGCGGGAGTTAAGGAAGGCGAAGTTGTATTGGTCAGCGGCGCTGTTCGCGATATGGAATTGCTGGAAAACATCGTCGTCGAAGTTCGCAAAGTCGGCGGGCATCCGATGCTGGAGATCAGCAGCGAGCGGGTTGCAAAAAGGTCTTACACGGACGTACCGGAAAAATACGACGCGCAGGAGCCGAAGCTCGGCTTGGCTATGGCTAAGGTTGCCAACGTCCTGATAAATGTTGACAGCGGAGAAACCGAAGGCTTGTTCGCCGATGTTCCGCCCGCGCGAATCGCGGCTCGCGCGAAGGCGGGCGCTCCGGTTGGCGCAGAATTTATCAAAAACAAAGTCCGCAACGTTAACGTCGGCAACGATCTTTATCCGACCGAATGGCGGGCGAAGCGTTTTGAAATGCCGGTTGATAATTTCTCCAAGCTCTTTTGGGAAGCTGTCAACATTGATTACACAAATCTCCAGACAATAGGCGAAAATGCGCGTGCCGCTCTCGCCGGAAAAGAGATGGAAATCACACATCCGAATGGCACGAATCTGAAATTAAATATCGAAAGCCGTCCGGCATATATCAGCGACGGAATTATTTCGGCTGACGACGTGGCAAAAGGCAGTCTCGACGTTTTTCTTCCGGCGGGCGAAGCCGCGATTATTCCCTCGGCAAATACTGGCGACGGTAAAGTCGTCATCGAAAAACAATTTTTCAACGGCAAGGAAGTTAACAATCTGACGCTGACTTTTGAAAAGGGAAAACTTGTCTCGATGATCGGCGAAGGCGACGGTTTTGCGGCGATGAAGGCGGATTTCGACGCGCGCGAAGGGGCTAAGGATATGTTGAGTTATGTTGATCTCGGCATCAATCCGAATTACAAGCTTGCGCCAAACAGCAAAATCGGCAATTGGGTTTCCGCCGGAATGGTCAGCGTCGGCACGGGCAATAATCAATGGGCTGGCGGGACAAACAATGCTACCGGCGCGGTCGGCGGTCATCTAGCCGGAGCAACAGTCAAAGTTGACGGCAAAGTGATTGTCGAAAACGGGGTTCTTAAAATCTAAATGGAAATGAGCGCGAGACATAAGCCTCGCGCTCAAAAATTTAAATGCAAAGAAATCGGCAATGACGAAAAAAAACTTTTTCTTTCCGGCTGGTTTGAGCGATAATTGATTCGCTATGACTACGAAAATTCTGACAGCCGCACTCGCATTTTTTACGACATTTGGTTTTTCCAGTTTGCTTATGCAGTTTGCCCTTAACAAAACTGAACCGCAAACCGGGATTCGATGGATTTACAGCAAGCCGACAAACAAACAGGTTTTGCGTTTTTTGGAGCGTGACATCAGAAACGGTGAGGAACGAATCGGCACACTGTCGCAATCGGAATGGCAATATACGCCGCCTTTTTCGCGTCCTTCGCTCGAAGAATACCGGGAAGCCGTTTCAAGATACGTTAATAAATCGGGCAGTATGGATGATTCCGAATTGCCGCGCGATTTACAAATCGCTTGGCGTCAACATATGAAAGCGTGGCGTGATTATTCGGCTTTTCTGAACAATCTCGAAAATCTTTCGATTGAGGAATCGGATAAGCGAATCATTCGCCAACTGCACAGAGAAAAAGACGCACGCATTTCCTCAACCTGGTTTAAAGTTTTGGAAATTGCCGGAGAAAGCTATGGCGCCTATCCGGCGAATGCTTATTAAAGCTATTTAAACTTTAATTTCAGTCGAAGCCGTTGTCAGCAAAACAACGGCTTCAAAATCTGGCTATAGTTTAATGTGTATAGGCTATAGCAGTTATAGCAAAAAGTGCGGTGTAGCGAGAATTGTAGCCACTTCCGGCACTTTTTTGCTTTTATCCCTGCCTTGCCACGAACCTTTTGCAATTGATGGACGTGTCAGAATCGAGCGGTGTTTTACTCTAATTTGGAGTTTTATGACGCAAATTTGCGGTTATTTTGTCAAAGATGACAAATCTGCGGTATAACAACTAGTGCACTAATATACTTGATTCGGCGGCGCGCTTTTACCCGCTTTTCCTGCCATCTTTTATTTTGCAGTAAATTGAAAAAAAATCCTGAAAAAAATATCTGAGTGATGATAGTTCTCTGTCTTTTTTGGTGCGTTAGTTAATGAGGACAAAAAAACGCGAATGGCAAGAATGCAGTTGACTTAATTAATTCTTGTGATAAAGAGAGATAAATCGGTAGCAACATTAACTGAGTTAACTATATTAATGCCATGACTAGTTAGGACATTAAATCGAAGATATATACCCTAAGTAAAAGAAGAAGGAGACATTCAATGAATCAGCCGTCAAATCCACCATTTGCTTCGAAACTTCTCCCTATGTGTAGCGCATGGATATTTCTGAACGAGGATGAGCCGTCAGGCACCATTTACAGTAGCCCCACAAGTGCTTTTCAACGCATGATCAATGAAGGACTTTATCAAGCTAGCGACATTATAAATCTCTGTTTTGTTGATATTGTCCCCACCAGTAGCAATACAATCCCTGCGGGTGATGGTAGCAGTTACACTCTGTTTCTGGATGAGGTTAAACACCATGCAAACGAGGATAGTAGCGTTCCCACCAATCAGGATTACATGGAGTGGATCGTTCGTGATGCGAAAAAGGCGAACCCTAATATCAAGGTCTGCCTGACACTTCTTTACGGCAAGCAGCATCTGATATCCCAGATTTATCCGGACCCTGACAAACCTGATCAGGCATCAGCCGAAGCATTCGCAAACAATGTCGTGACCTACCTCAAGCACTACGGTCTTGACGGGTTTGATATTGATTGGGAGTGGGATTACCTCAGCGACGATACGACACAAGCCCAATTCAAGACAACCTTTTCCGCCGTCGGCTCGGCGCTTAAAGCTGCCGGAATGCTGCTGACAATGGGACCTGCAACGACTCAAAATCTCGACCCCGAAACAGTGAACGAACATTTCGATATCATCGCGTTTCAAATGTATTACAGCACCAGTCTTCCGGGGCAGTTCGTCTCATATGGTATCCGTCCTGACGCCTTTGCCTATGGCGCAAAGTTTGAGTCCAATGAGTCTAGCACGCCTCATGGAGCGGGCTATCAGACCGCAACCCAGGCTTATGCGCAGATGCAGACCTATGGTTTCAAGGCAGTCACTACTTGGCGCCTGAATTCACAGAACTATATTTTTGAGCAAGATCAGCAGTTGGCTTTGTCAAAGCTCGTCAAAGGCAGCTGAGGCGGTAGCTCGTATAAATCAGCAGGGCGCGCTGTCTCAAACACGCGCCCGAACAAGACAATGCACCCGATCGTGGGCACGACAGCTTTCATATTCCTTTGTATTTTCTGGCAATAGTTGCTCGGCAACATAATGAAATTGTCAAAGAGTTTGGCAAACGATTGAAGAAAAGAGGCAAAACACCGATGCAGATAGTTTGTGCAGCAATGAGAAAATTGTTGCATATTGCATTTGGAGTTTTGAAAAACAAACAGCCTTTTGATTCAGGTTTGGCTTTTACTGCTTGACTGTCAAGACAGTATCTACTTTCTTATCACGTTGTCTTTTTACTCTTAGCTTGCATGTAGCCCGTTCCCGCCCACGTCATCTCAATCGTTCGGCTCTTCGTCGGGCTGCGATATTCCGTGAACTCTGTGAAATTAGCTTGAAGATGTCAGCAAAACGACGGCTTCCGCTTTTATCGCCCGTCTTTCTCCAACTGCGCCAACTGCTTCGCCGGTTTTCGCTTTAACCGAAACCGAATCAATTTCAATCTCTAAAATTTCAGCCAGATTCCGGCGCATCGCGTCAATATGCGGTCGCAGCTTCGGTTTTTCCAAACTGATTGTCGAATCGAGATTAACGACGCGATAGCCTTTTTCCCGCATCATTCGGACGGTTTCGATTAGAAAAACGCGGCTGTCTGCATTTTTCCAGCGCGGGTCTTTGTCGGAGAAATGCGAGCCGATGTCGCCGAGCGCGAGCGCGCCCAAAATCGCGTCCGTCGCGGCGTGCAGCAGAGCGTCGGCGTCCGAATGACCTTCTGCGCCCAAATCCGATTCAATCAAAACACCGCCCAAAATGAGCGGGCGATTCGGTGCGAGCCGGTGAATGTCGTTTCCAAAACCTATTTTAAACATTGTTCGTTGTTCGTTGTTCGTTGTTCGTTGAATCTGCAACGAGCGACGAACTATGAACGATTTTTTAGTAGAGCTTCAGCCAGAATCAAATCGTCCGGCACGGTTATTTTAATGTTTCGCGCGCTGCCTTCAACGATTGAAACCGCGATGCCCAGCTTTTCAACCAGAAAGCTCTCATCAGTTGCAAATTCGTTTAAATCCGTAAATTCTTCAAAGGCTCGGCGCAGAATTTCGACTTGAAAGCATTGCGGAGTTAAAGCGCGGCGCAAGCGCGTGCGCTCGATTGTGCCGATGATTTTATCGCCGTTGATTTCTTTTATCGTATCGGTCACGGGCGCGACCAGAATTGCCGCTCCCGTTTCACGGGCTTTTTCAATTGTTCGGGTGATTTCTTCGGGTGTAACGAGCGGGCGGGCGCCGTCGTGAACGGCGACGATTTCGGTGTCTGGGGAAACTTCCTTGAGACCGTTCCAAACGGAAGCGGCGCGCGTATTCCCGCCGGCAACAATGATTTTCAGTTTGCCGAAACCGTCTTGCGCTCTCGTTTGCTGGAAATCATTGATTTCATTTTCAGCCAAAACCAAAACGATTTCATCAATGCTCGCGCAATTTTCAAACGCCAGCAGACTATGAACGACGACGGGCTTTCCGGCTAATTCAAAAAACTGTTTAGGTTTTTCCGCTCCGAAGCGTTTTCCGCTTCCGGCAGCAATGACGATTGCCGTGTTCACTAAAAGTGAGCAGTGAGCAGTGAGCAGTGAGCAGACGAAAAGCATTTTACTGCTCACTGCTCACTGCTCACTGCTCACTTTTACTCGATGTCTTCTTCGGAAACGCGCATAGGCGTGATGCTTGTGTGCCGCAAATCGCGCTGCGTGTTGGGGCGGCGTGCGGCAAATCCGGGTGTGCGCGAATCGTGGATATTGGCGGCGCGCGAATCGTGGATGTTGCGCGGATCAATATAGCCCGTTCCCGGGTCGGGGTCTTCCCAGAGACGACCGAAGATCATTTTTCCGGCTGTCGTCTGCAAAACGCTGGTCACGGCGATTTCGGCGTTTTTGCCGATTAATTTGCGCGCGTTATCCACAACGACCATCGTCCCATCGTCCAAATACGCGACGCCCTGATTAAATTCCTTGCCTTCTTTGAGAATAAAAACTCTCATCGCTTCGCCCGGCAAAACGACGGGTTTCAGGGCGTTGGCAAGCTCGTTGATGTTTAAAACCTGCACGCCGCGAAGCTGCGCGACTTTGTTTAAATTAAAATCGTTGGTGACAATCACGGCGTCGCCGAGTTCTTTGCCGAGTTCGATCAATTTCAAATCAACTTCCTTGACCGCCGGATAATCGGATTCGACGATTTGAATATCAAGTTTCGAGTTGTTTTGCAGACGCTGGAGCATATCAAGACCGCGCCGCCCGCGCTGGCGTTTCGAGGAATCGGGCGAATCGGCGACCTGCTGCAATTCACGCAAAACAAACTGCGGAATAATCATCGTGCCGCCCAGAAATCCGGTTTCTGCCACGTCTGCGATGCGACCGTCAATAATGACTGAAGTATCGAGAATCTTATAATCGCGTTTGATATTTTTGTCCGAAAGCAAACCGCCGAGCGCGGTCAAATCGAGATATTCGCCTTTCGCCGCGCCGACCATCAAACCGACATAGCCCATAAAAAACGCGAGCGAAATCGTCAAAAAGGTCTGCATCTCGGCTGGAACGGCTTCGACCTTTTGCATCGAGATGAGCAAACCGATCAAAAACGCTCCCAAAATTCCCAAAATCGAACCCGTCGCCGCTCCGATCAAAGTTTTCAGACCGGCGCGGCGCACGCGCATTTCAAATAAGATAACTGCTATGGCAATAACGGCGGCGACAACGCCGGACAGCATCCGGCGTTCGGTTTCTCCCGCTCCGAGATGCTTCGTGTGCGCCAGAGGATTGAGCAAAAATCCCGCAATGATAAGAAGGACTACAAATCCTATGCGGATAATAATAACGTCTGTCTTCATAAATGCGTTTTTATAAAAATGTGTCCAATAAAACTCCAACTTTTCACAAGGACAAGAAGGTGTGGCAACAAAAATATTAACACGGCTTTAACCGAACAGTCACGCAGGCAAAATCAATTACGAATTACGAATTACGAATTACGAATGAAGGAATAAATTAAAAAGATAAAATTCCTTCATTCGTAATTCGTAATTCGTAATTCGTAATTGGAAAGAGTGTTTCTGTCATGAAATTTAAGCTAAAATTAAAGTATGGCAAAAACACCGGCGACCGTTTATGTCTGTCAAAACTGCGGTCATCAAGCTCGAAAATGGATCGGCAAATGTCCCGATTGCGGCGAATGGAACTCGCTTGTCGAAGAAAGATTTCGCGCCGCCGCGCAGCCTGCGGGAAAAGCCGTCGTTAATTTTCGCTCGGTTGCGCGAGAATCAAAACCGATTGCTTACGGCGAAATCGAATCGCAGGACGAAGCGCGCACTTCGAGCGGGATTGACGAATTCGACCGCGTTCTCGGCGGCGGAATCGTTCCCGGTTCATTGGTTTTAATTGGCGGCGCGCCCGGCATCGGCAAATCTTCGCTCGTCCTCGATATGGCTAATCGCCTCAATCAACAAGGCGCGAAAGTGCTTTACGTTTCGGGCGAAGAAAGCGAGCGACAAATCAAAATGCGCGGCGAGCGTTTCGGAATTTCCGGGGAAAATCTGTTTTTGCTGCCGGAAACCAATCTCGAAAATATTCTGGTCGAAGTTGATAAATTAAAGCCCGACGCGATTATCGTTGATTCGATTCAAACGGTTTTCTCGGAAAAAATCGAATCCGCGCCCGGCTCGGTTTCCCAGGTGCGCGAGGTCGCCGGACAATTTATGCTCTTTGCCAAATCGTCGGGCGTTCCGGTTTTTCTGATCGGTCACGTCACGAAAGAAGGCTCAATTGCCGGACCGAAAGCGCTCGAACACATCGTTGACACGGTTCTTTATTTTGAAGGCGAACGGCATCACAATCACCGGATTATCCGTGCCACCAAAAACCGTTTCGGCGCGGCAAACGAAATCGGCGTTTTCGAGATGACCGGAACTGGTTTGATTGCGGTCAAAAATGCCTCGGAAATCTTTTTGCAGGAACGCCCCGAAAACGTCGCCGGTTCGGTCGTGACGGTTTGTATGGAAGGTACGCGCCCGATGCTCGTCGAAATGCAGGCGCTCGTTTCCGGTTCAAAATACGGCACGGGGCGCAGAATGACGCAGGGTTTTGACCAGAACCGCACGGCGCTGTTGATTGCGGTTTTGGAAAAACGAATCGGTTACCAACTAATGGGCGACGATGTATTTTTAAATGTTGCGGGCGGTTTGGAAGTTGACGAACCGGCGGCGGATTTGGGAGTTGTCGCGGCTATCGCGTCGAGCTATCGAAATTTAACCGTTCCGCCCGATGTTGCAGTTTTCGGCGAAGTCGGTTTAACGGGCGAAGTGCGCGGCACTCTGCAAGCACAGGCAAGAGCGAGAGAAGCGCAAAATCTGGGTTTCAAAAAATTGATTATTCCCGCGACAAACAAAACCGGACTCGAAAAACTGCTCGGCGTTCGTGTTATCGGCGTGAAATCAGTCGAAGAAGCTTTGGACGAATTATTTTGAAAATTAATTGTCTATGGAATTGATTTACCAAATGGTTTTGACAAAAGCCGAGTTTTGAATTTTCGGATCGTTTGTAATTAAGTCGAAACCAAGATGTTTGCCGGTAGCGGCAATCAATCTGTCGTGCAGTTCTGGAATGTCGGTGATAGTTTCAGCAGTCTTAATAATTTCAAAACTCAATTCTTGTGAACGGAAATTTGGAAACTTAGATAAATGATTTTCAACGTCACTCAAAGTTAAAACAATTCGTTTCTTTTCAGACAAGTATAAAATTTCAGCAAAAACGATTGAGGGAATATGAACGACGGCGTTTCCGTTTTCCGCATCCGTCAAAAAATGCTTCACCTTCGCGCCCGATTTTCGTTTTTCGAGATGTAAAACAATTGCCATCGTATCGGCGACAAATTCATTCATTGGGATAGAGTTTTTCGTAATCGGCAAATTCCGCTTCGAGGTGTTTTAATTCGCTTTCGTTCAATTGCGATAAATCCTGTTCGACCATAATTTGAAATTGCTCTGCCTCAAAACTCTTCGGATCGGCGGCGCGGCGGCGCAAAAAATAGACGAAATCGGCAATCTCCCGCAACATTTCCGGCGGCAAATTTTTGATGCCCGAAATAATTAGTTGTTCATAACCTTGCGCATTCATGTTTTAATTCTATTTGTTTACAAACAATTTTCCAAAAGTAATTTACTTGATTCAAACAAAAGTCGCTCAAAGCACCGATGTTTATCGAGTGAAGAAAGCAGTAAATACGGGTATAAGTCAAGGGGTTTATGCATTTTCTCGGCTGGATGGCGGTTGCGGGCGGTTTGCTGTTGTTGATGGCTCTTTCTTCGGCTTACATCAGCCGTTTACCGATTTCGACTTCGGCGATTTATTTGCTGGTCGGCATTGCGATCAGCCCGCTCGGATTCGATTTGCTGAAAATCAACGTGATCGAATCGAAAGTCTGGTTCGAGCATCTGACCGAAGTTGCGGTTATAATTTCGCTTTTTATCGGAGGCTTAAAGCTCCGTCTGCCGCTTCTCAATCCGGCTTGGTTTGCAGCTTATCGTTTAGCCGGACCCGTGATGCTGTTTTCGATTATCGGCGTTGCGGCGTTCGCGCATCTGGTTTTGGGATTAAATGCCGGCGTCTCGCTTCTTCTCGGAGCGATTCTTGCGCCAACCGATCCGGTTTTAGCCAGCGCGGTCTCCGTCAACGACGCGAAAGACAAAGACCGAATGCGCTATGGTCTTTCGGGTGAGGCTGGCTTAAACGACGGAATGGCTTTCCCGTTCGTCATTTTCGGGTTGCTGTGGATTGAAAATTCGGGCGCGGGAAACTGGATTGGCGGCTGGGCTTTGCATCGCATTGTTTGGGCTGTTCCGGCTGGATTGCTGCTCGGTTATTTTCTGGGCAGAGTCGTCGGGCATTTTGCCATTTGGCTTCGCAAACAGCATCGAGACGCCGAAGCGCCAAACGATTTTCTCGCGCTTTCGCTGATCGCGCTTTCCTACGTCAGCGCGGAAACAATTTGGGCTTGGGGATTTCTCGCGACTTTTGCCGCCGGAGTCGGTTTGCGGCACGCTGAAATAAAAATCGTCGAAGAAAATCCTTTGCCCGATTCGGAAAGAGAAACTGACGATTCGCAAGCTCGGCATCCGCCCGCCGAAGAAGTCGTCGGGGCAAATCTTGATAAAGAAGAATTGCAAAAGCCTGCCGTCGCTGCCGGACTGGTGGTTTCGGAAATCATCTCATTCGGCGACACAGCCGAACGCATTCTGGAAGTTTTGCTGGTCGTTTTAGTGGGAATTTGTATCGCTTCGCATTGGGATTGGCGCGCAGCTCCGCTCGCGCTGGTATTTTTCTTTATCATTCGCCCACTATTCGCGCAGCTTTTTTTGATTAAAACGCCGACGGGAAACGTTCAACGCTGGCTTCTCGGCTGGTTCGGAATTCGCGGAATCGGCAGTCTTTATTATCTCAGCTATGCTTTAAATCACGGCTTGACGACGCAGGCGGAAGATGCGGTTTCGCTGACAATTTCAATCGTCGCCATCAGCATTGTCCTACACGGCGTGACGGCGCAGCCGATTTTGAGCCGTTACGAAAAAATGATTAAAACCGAATCCGAATAGATCGAGTTAGTAAAAATAATATTTTGAAACAAATCCGTGCGGTGCAAGCGTAAATATTCTCGATTCGCAAATTGTAGAAACAACGCGGGGAGTTTTGAAATGAAATTGAGAGTTTTACTTTTACTTCTGATTTTGAGTTTTTCGGTCGGCGCGGCTGCGGCGCAAAATCAATCGGATTGGAACAAAGACGAACGTGACTTAACCGCTCTGGTCAAAAAAATGACCGACGCGCAAATTAATTACGACGCGGCGGCGCTCGATCAAATTTTTGCAGCCGATTACATCGAAATCTCGCCCGTCGGCGAATTTGATCCGCGCCAAAAAGTTTTGGGTTTTTATTCGCCCGAAGCCAAAACAAAAGCCGGGAATGCGAAGCCAACCGTCGAGGCAAATGATTTTTCAATTCGCGTTTATGAAAAGCAAAACTTTGCCATCGTGATTACACGGCTCACATTTTCGCGCGGAGCAGCCGAAAATCAACAGGCTCGACCACCGGTCAATATGCGCGCGATGATTGTTTGCCGCAAAGAAAAAGGCACGTGGAAAATCGCTTCCGTGCAATACACGGGAATTCGCCCGCCGCAGCCCGCTTCGCCCGCTCAGACGAAATAAAAACTCGTCCGCAATTAGGTTGTTGAGCAAAATAAATAAATAAGATTTTTATCACAGATGGACACGGATAAAAGAAGGATGTTTTTTGATAAAGCAGATTTGATTTCTTCATCTTTCATTTATCTTTTTTTAAATCCGTGTTTATCTGTGGTTATTTTTACCGTTTATTTTGTCTCACTACTCATCTACGCGCCGCATTCATTTTCATTCCGTATTTCGGGCGTAATGTAACCAAAGGATTAAGCGCGATTTTGTGTTCGGGCGCGAGCCGCAAACGCCAATTTCGCCCGATTGTCGCCAGCAGTAAAACGCCTTCCGTCCACGCAAACTGCTCGCCGATGCAGCGCCGGACGCCGCCGCCGAACGGAAAATAAACGAATCTTCCGCCAGCTTCTTTGATTGAAAGTTTTTCCCAGCGTTCGGGTTTGAAATTCTCCGGCTCGTCCCAAAAACGCCGGTCGCGGTGCATCGTAAGCGGGCTGAGCAAAACGAGCGAGCCTTTTTCCACCGGAAAATTGTTCAGCTCGTGATTTTCAACCGCCAGACGACCAATCGCCCAAGCGGGTGGATAAAGCCGCATAGATTCGGCTAAAACTGCTTCCGTATATTTCAAATCGGCGTAATCCGCAAAAGTCGGCACGCGTTTTTCCGGCAAAACGCGGTCAATCTCGGCGTGAAATTTTTGTTCGATTTCCGGGTTTTGCCCCAAAAGATACCAGGTCCATGTCAAAGCGTTAGCGGTCGTTTCGTGTCCGGCTAAAAACAAAGTCAAACATTCGTCGCGCACCTGTTCGTCGGTCATTCTGCCGCCGTCGTCTTCGTCCTGCGCGAGAAGAAGTATCGAAAGCAAATCGCCCCTATCTTCGCCCGTTTTGCGGCGCTCGCTGATGATTTTGTAAATCACGCGGTCAATCGTTTCTTTCGCGCGGTCAATGCGTCTGGCAATCGGCAGCGGCAGTTTTTCGAGCAGTTCGGAAAAGGGCAGCAGCAAATAATTGAAAGCGCCGATCAAAGTCGTCATCGCCGCGCCGACTTCATCGGCTTCGTCTTCGACGTTTGCGCCGAACAGCGTTTTGGCGACAATATAAAGCGTCAAACGCATCATTTCCTCTGAAATGTCGTAAGTCTCGCCGTCGCCCCACGCTTCCGAAACGCGCTCGCCGTATTCGACCATCGAAGCGGCATAGCCCGCGATTCTCTGCCGATGAAAAGCGGGCTGCGCGAGACGCCGCTGCCGCAAATGAAACTCACTCTCACTCGTCAGTAAACCTTGTCCCAAAATTCTCTTCATCCGCTGCAAAGCGCGACCTTTGTGAAATTTTGCGGCGTTCGTCACCAAAACATCGCGGATTAAATCTGGATGATTGACGAAAAACATCGGCTGGCGTCCGAGCCGAAAACGCGAAACATCGCCGAGAGCGGCGGCTTCGGTCAAAAACTCTGTCGGCTGTCGGCGAAACTTCAAAAAATGCCCGCCCAAAATTCCGGCTGGCAGAGTCGGCGGTAAATTCATTTGAGTAACTATGGTTTGCCTCATTGCTTTTTATTTGATTGCCGACGAAAATTTCTTTGTGTTTGATGCAAATATTTTTTGCAATAAAATTATGAGATTTGTTTTGGCACTGTGGTTAATTTTTCTTTTTCCAACTTTGATTTTCGCACAATCCGGCAAGACGCGTGAAATTCGGCAAATTAATTCTTACGTCAGAAAATTTCGGCTTTCGTGGAAAAAAATCCAAAATCTTTAGAAATTTACGCCAACGTCTCTCAAACCGAAAAACCAAAATGGAAGAAATTCAAATCTGAAACAGCATTTGAAAAATTCCGAAAAAATAAAGAATCCGCAAAAACAAAAGGCAGAGCTTGATAGAATATCAAGCTCTGCCTTTAAAAGTCCGACTTTCAATAAAACGGTTATTTCTAATAAAAATAACCGTTTTATTTTAAATCACTTTTATCTCAAAGTAATCAATACGGTGTGCAGCACTCCGTCTCCTAAATCAACGCGCAATCTATAATCGCCCGTCGAAAGATCTTTCGTGCTGAGATTGAAGCTGTATTGACCGTTTCCGTCGTGACGAAACAGGTTTCCCGTGTTTGAATTACGGCTTGATTCGGCGGGAAATTCTGCTTCAGGAACGTTATTAACTACTTTCGCCAACCAGAGTGTTGCCGCAGCGTTTGCAATTCCCTGGCTCGCTCCGGTGAGTTTGAATTTAACCGGAATGGTTCTTCCGGCATTAAAGCTGTTATCGCCCGTTGAATTTATCGGCTGCAGGAAATTGCTCCATTCGTAGGCGACTGCCACGGTGAAACTTTGCTCGCTCGAAAGATTTCCCGAATCGTTGACGCGAATTGTGAAATTGTAAATTTTCCCAGCCTGCGCCTGAGTCGGAGTCCAACTGAAGGCGCCGGTCGCAGAATTAATTGTCGCTCCTGCCGGAACCTCTCCTACAAAACCAAAGGTAAGCGTTTGAGCCGGTAAATCAATGTCCGAGGCAATAGCCGTAAAGGAAAGCGTATTGCCGAGAACGACCGTCTTATTGCTGATCGGAGCTAATGTCGGAGCGTCATTAACCGGATTAATCGAGACATTCACCGTTGCGGTTGCAGTTCCGCCCTTTCCGTCGCTGATTGTGTAGGTAAAGCTGTCCGCGCCGTTTTGGTTCGGATTCGGCGTATAGAGAATTTTGCCGTCAGCGGTGATGGCAGCCGTTCCTTTTGCCGGTGCGATGACATTTGTAATCGAGAGCTGATCGCCATCAACATCGCTGTCATTGCCGCGAACGTCAATTGTAACGGGCGTGTCTTCGTTTGTCGCAGCGGAATCGGCAATTGCCGTTGGAGCATCGTTAACCGCATTAATAACGATATTGACAGTGCCTGTAGAAGCGCCGCCGTGTCCGTCATTGAGGGTATAGCTAAAGCTGTCAGCGCCGTTCGCGTTTGGGTTCGGCGTGTAAAGCACTTTGCCCCCGGTCACGACCAATACACCCTTTGCGGCGTTGCCGACGCTTTCAATAGAGATATTATCGGCATCAATATCGGTATCGTTACCGAGAACATCAATTGTGATCGCAGTGTCTTCATCCGTAGTGGCAGAATCGGGGTTAGCGACCGGATTATCATTGACCGGATCAATTGTCACATTAATCACGCCCGTTGCGCATTTTGCGTCCGCAACGCCGTTGGTTGTTCCATTGTCGCAAACCTGATAATTAAAATCGGTTGATCCGTTGTAATTGGCGTCAGGGGTATAAGTAATCTGCCCGGAGCTAAACGTTACCGTCCCGTGAGTGTTGGCGGTTACGGCTACGTTTGTAACATTCAGCGTCTGACCAACTTCATTCGAATCGCCCGCATTATCATTCACTAATAGATCAGCGGCGCTAAAGATAAGCTGTGTGTCTTCTTGTGTGCTCTTAGCGTCGTTGTTAGCTATGGGATTTTCGTTATACTCAGTAACCGTAATTGTTACCGTCGAAATATTCGAATTGTTTGAACCGTCGCTTGCTCTAAATGTAAAGCTGTCTGTTCCCACAAAATCCGTTGCCGGCGTATAAATGCGGTCGGCTCCCGTTCCGGTGAGCGTTCCGTGCGCGGGCGAGTTGACGATTGTAAATGTCAGCGGATTGTTATTCGCGCTTGCCGCGTTTAGTGTGATTGATTTGGAAGTATCTTCAACGGTACTTACAGAAAAGCTTTCTGTTCCCGGCGGATTAGCTCCATTAATTCCGGCTTCGATGCTGTTTTCCACTGCATCGGGCAAATTGGAAAAGAAATCATAGCCCGTTAATGCTTCAACCTGATCAATGCTGACGAGATAATTCTGCCAGTCGTTCGCGTTATTCGGATTCGTTCTGATGCCCTGAACATTAGGCATATTAACGGCAATTGTTCTCGCAGCCGCATTTACGCGCGAAACGTCGTCGCCGTTTTGCTTCGGTATCACAAGCGCGACTTTCCAGGTTCGAGCCGGAACCGTTACTTTGCCGTTAGCAATCGTCGTTTTAGACCCGTTACTGCCTGTGCCTCCGGTGCCAGCGCCGCCTGCAACGATATAAATTTCATTTGCGGGCAATAATGTCCGAAGATAGTTTTCCAGATTAGCCCAAGGTCCCTGATTATTGTCGGGCGCTTGCGGAATCATATTCGACATTAAGAATGTGGCTTGATTAATCGGTGTCGAAGTTTCGGGATCGCGGTCGGCATTAGGAACCATATGTCCACGATCAAAGCCCGACCCTGTGTAATCTACGTGAGTAACGCGATACCAATCCGCAGGCACAGCAGGATCGGCACGGAAAGTGTCAATGCGGTCGAGGCTGCCAATCCATTCATCAGCCAAATGCCAGCTCACCCAGTTCGGAATGCCGCGATCTTTGTTATATGAGAGCGAATATTCCGGCTTAATCATTAGATAATTGTTCGGCGTGCTTGTGTCTGTAGCCGCGCCGGACGGGTTGCCGAAAGCCAGGTGCACGTCAGCCGGATATGCCGGTGCTGCGCCAGTGGCGACGGTAAACGTTGCGGTATAGCTTGACGTTAATTGGTCGGTATTCGGGAGCGAATCATCCAGATCGGAATCGTGGACGAACTCTTTATTTACTGTAATGCTGCACTGTTCCCCCGGCTGAAAATTGACATTCGGAATGATGATCCAGCCATTTGCGCCGCCCGGGGCGACAGTAGCGCTGTTATGCGAACCTGTAGTCACGCAACTAATCGAGAACCATCCATCGGCTACATCAACCGGCTCCGTAAACGTAACCGTAATGCTTGCATCGCGCGGCGCATTAGTGCTGTTTTTGCGCGGATCGCTGCTAAGAGTTGTCGGCGGAAGCTCGACGATTGGCGTAGTGCGACGATTCGGATTTGCTGCGCCGGTCGTGAAGTCCGCTCCGTTCACATTAGTATCTGTGAAACCTGCGTTCTTTCGGAAGATTGAATTAGTAGCACTCGGTGCCGGTGCATTTGAAGCACCTTCACGACAATTAGCAGACGAGCCGTAACCGACAAGGTCAACGACAGGATCTCCAATCACACAACCGTTGAGTGCATCTCCATTTCGGACAAGGGCAACTTTGCCGTTGGTTCCGCTGAGGTTCAGGTTTCCGTTGATGTTCGCCTCAGGAACAACTGCACCGATGGCGCCGTTTGTTGCCAGCTTAATTAGGTAATATTCACCCGGCGCCATTGTGCCGCCTAGCGGTTGAGCTTGCCAGTTTGTGCCGGTATCCGAGGCATACTGAATCGTCCAGCCGGAGAGATCGTGTGAAACGGTATCGGGATTGAAGAGTTCAACGAAGTCGTTCTGATATGTCGCGCCGCCATTTCCGCCGCCGCCGTAAACCTGGCTGATAACGATGTGATCTAACGGCGGCGGAGGCGCCGGAGTGACAGCAATGTTCACCGTCTGCGTAACCGGAGCGTTAAAGTTATCGGTGAGCGAAGCCGTAAAATTAGCCGTTCCGCTAAAACCGGGCTGAAGCGTAACCGTGTATGTCGGATTGAAAGTCCCTTGTCCGCTTGTTACTGAAATGGAAGAAACACCTGTTCCGACAGTTCCAGACCAGTTATAAATATTGTTGTCATCCGAACCGTTCAGGCTAACGGTAAAAGGCGGAGCATCCTGCGCGACGGTTGTGATCGGATTTGCAGGAGCGGTAATGCTCGGAGCGAAATTCGTAACGTTAGGATTAACTTGAATGTTAACGCTTCTGCTAACACTGGAATTCACATTGTCTGAAAGTGACGCGGTAAAAGTCGCCGTTCCCGTAAATCCTGACTGTAAGGCTACAGTATAAGTGACGCTTGAAGTGCCTTGACCTGCTGTGACGTTGACCGATGCTATACCGGAACCAGCCGTCGCTGCCCACGAATAAACACTATTATCGTCACTGCCGTTAAGAGTAACAGTAAATGGCGCAGCATCCTGAGTTACGGTTGTAATCGGGTTTGCCGGCGCAGTGATAATCGGTGCTTGGTTTCCGCCGCCGGTAAAAGTATGACTGCCAAGTCCATTTACCGTATCATTGGCAAATCCATCCCATTGAGACGAAGGATCAAAACTGTCATTTGGGGTTGTATCACCTGCTGAAATCGAACTTTTGCGCCTTATCGTATTGTCGGCGGTGCTTGTTAAACCCGTGCCCCATTCTGTTCCCGGGTCAGATCCGATTTGACCGATAACATCCAACACCACTCCGCCTTTGAGGAGAGCAACTGCATCATCGCCGTTATACCAGCCTGAGCCATTGGTTTGATCAGCCTGTGCGAGAATTGCCGCGTTAGCAGCGCTGTGAGCAAGAACGAAAACATCATTATTCGGCACAGTCCCGGTCAAAGGAATTGTCAGCCCGCTAGTCGCGCTGCCGTTAAAATACATTTGTACCGTGTAATTACCGGCAGAAAGATTAATTGATGAACCTGTTCCGTTGTAAATTTCAAGGGCTTTGTTATTGCTGCTGCCCTCAATATATTCGGAAAAGAAAAGATTGCTTGCTGCGGCAGCTTTAGCGGTTGTCGGCGAAATTATTAACAGATGTTGTAATAATAAAAAAGTTGAAATTGCCAGTGAAATAATCTGACGTGACAAAGGCGCAGTTTTAGCCCTTAGGCTTCGGGAAACGAGCATCTTGATATTTTTGATAATCCTTTCGATTTAATAACGCGCCGCTGAACAAACGAACTTCAAACCGGTTTGAACTTAAATTCAATATTTTTTTCAGCTAAAAACGCGGGGTTGGTAGAATTTGATGAAATTCAAATTAATTTACAAATAGTACTACAAAAAGAACAAAAGTTAAATGAATTTTAGGTTAAATCTACTCCTCAATATTTAAGACATATAAAATGTTTGCTTTTTAATGAACGTATGATTCAGGTTTTATACTGTGGATAACCTCATTGCTTTTTATTCAATTGCTGTTAAAAACTTACTGTTTAGAACTTCAAACTGGAGAAAATATGAAAAAAATATTCGCTTTATTGCTAATTTTTCTGTTTCCAGCCATAATTTTCGCCCAGACAAGCAAAATGCACCCCGGAATTTCGCATGTAAATAATCTTTACGTGGAAGATAGAACAGGTGATAAAAAGTCATATTCGGAAAGCGAGTTTTCCGCGCTCGGCTTTAATACGCAACTGACTGTCTCCAGCGAATGCGCGGAACTTTGCCGACGTTAATTTACTCGGACAGCTTTAACGGCTTGCTCAACGGTGGTTGGCAAGCGAGATTTATCACTTGAGTAAAGATAATTTCTTATTGTCAAAACTCAGGCTTAATTCCTAACTCACACATTGATTGAATCAAAACGCAAATGTTATGCGCTAGAATCTTGCAAAGTGCTTCATTGATTTTACAGAGCAGCCTTTTTAGCTTATTATTTGGTTTCCTACAACACTTTATTCACAACCTCGTTACTTAGCTTAGAAGTGAGAAAAATCTATGAAAAAAGCCTCATTTATTGTTTTACGACTATTCTGTTTAGTTGTTTTCCTTTGTGTAGCTTCTCAATCACAGGCACAAACGACTAATTGTACTTATACATTGAATCAAGAAAGTCGAATTGTTTCGTTTACGTCGGGCGGCGGCACGATAAATATTACGACACAGCCAGGTTGCAGTTGGGAGTGGCGAACTAATAATCCGACGTGGCTTACCGCAGAAAATACAGGCGGAACGACTGTCGGTAATGGTTTTTTAACATATCACTTTGCAGGAAATACAGGACCCGCTCGAACCGGGACGCTCACGATTGCAGGTCTAACGTTTACGATCAATCAAGTGTCCGGTTGTAGTTACTCTTTAAGCAGTAGCAGCATGACGCTTTCGGTCAGCGGTGGAAGCGGTAGTTTTTCGGTCGCGGCATCAGATCCCGCCTGCTCTTGGAGAACCGTTGGTAACGCTGATTGGATAACGGTTACTTCCAGCGCCTCGTCAACCGGCAATGGAATTGTAAATTTCAATATTGCTCCAAACACCGGAGCAGCCAGAACCGGAACCATCTCGGTTGGCGATCAAATCTTTACAATTAATCAAGGTCCGAATTGTACTTATACTTTAAATCCAACGAACGCAAATTTCTCAAGTCCCGCACAGTACGGAGGTTTCTACGTAATTACTCATCCCGGATGCACGTGGGCTGCAACGAGCAATGTAAGCTGGATAACAATCGTCGATGCAACAGAAACTGGACCGGGAGGGGTTGTTTATACTGTTCAACCTAATACCGGACCGGAAAGAGTTGGAACTATCACGGCAGGCGGGCAGACTTTTACGATCACGCAAACGAGCGGTTGCAACTATTCAATCTCAGTTTTTTCCGCAAATTTTCCTTCAAGCGGCGGAAGCGGCAGTTTTACTATTACGACAAACAATCAAAACTGCGCATGGAATGTTCTTGCAAGTCAGCAATGGATCACTATTACCAGCAATCCGTCAGGAATCGGAAACGGAATGGTGACATTTACGGTTGCTGCAAACAACGGTTCTGCGAGAACTGCAACAATCGTTGTAGTCAATAACCTGACTTTCCAAATAGGTCAAGCTGCGCCGGTAGAAATAATCCGAGCCGGCGGCAGAGTACTGAGTGCAAATAATAAGCCGGTCAGAGGTGCTCTTGTCTCGTTCATTCACCCGACAAGCGAAGAAAGATTAACAACTCTAACAAATCATTTTGGTTATTTCTTTTTACTGGTTGAGAGAAGTCAAGCATATAACATCACAATTACTCATAAACGTTATAAGTTCAGCGGAACTAGAACCGCAACTTATTTCACTGGTTCATTAATACAGATTATTAGGGCAGACCCGGAACAATGATTTCAGACGATGAAATCATAATTGAAGATGAAATTATCACGCCGGAAGATGAAGCCAGCTTGCGGCGCGCGCTGCTGGACGAGCTGCCGGAAGATTTGGTGGAGAAGACTATTCAGAATAAAAAAGCCGCGCTTGGAGACGCGGCTGAATTATCCACAAGGATTATAAAGAGACTATCGAAAAGAGCGCAGCGTAAAACGCGGATCGGCACTCTCGACTTTGCCGCTTCGCAAAACTACCCTGCTTTCCTTCCGATGCTTTATGAAAATATCTATTGGCAAGCTTTTTCCATGAAATAAAAAAAATGGCTAATTATTCTGTTAAGCAGAAAAGGCTCTCTGAAGCAAAATAAAAAAGGGTGACTTCTTACCCTTTTCATTTCCGTCTTACCGAGCGTTCCTCTTTGTCCGGTCTAATAAGACCGAATAGTTAACCTATAAGATTAATATAATTCAAATAAATGATGCTGTCAATGAGTTTGTTTAAATAGTTTAAATACCTTTGGCTCCGGCAGCGGATTTGAACGATGTTGATTAAGCAGGAACCGCCTAAACATTGTGGCACGCCGCTTGTATATGAGCAGAAATGGCTGGCTTGTTGAGATTGAAATTGGTTGAAAAAATGTTCTTTTCAACGAGCACCTACCGCCATCTCTTCTCCGAGCGTTGCTTGCCGCTTCGCTTAAAACCTACCGAGCGTTCCTACAGTTTTACCTTTCATTTTTAAGTCCGGCTTACCAAGAGCCGGACTTAACTGCTTTTAAACGTGGAAACTTCGTTAAAACCCAATAAAAATCGCATAATAAAGTCAAAAAGCGTAAATTTCTTTCAGAATGAATATCGAGGTTTGAAGATTTATAATGAATCGGTCATAACAAAACAAACGCCTGACAACTTTTGTCACCTTTAAGTGACCTTTTCTGTTTGTGCTGCCCAATTTTGCTTTGATTTCAGGTAAAACTAAATCAGTTTTTCTTTGTCCACAATTGTAGACAAAAAAAAGCCGCGTTGAAACAGCGGCTTTGGATTTAGGATGAATATGAACTACTAGCCGAATATAAGACGGCGCATTTTCGGTTTATTTGCAAAAAAGAGCCGCGCTTTTCCGGCATCTTCTTGATTCATTTGCATTTCGCCTCCATCTGTGACAAATAAGCGGCGAAAATTTAAGCAGCCGCCTCGGGATGTTTGACAATTCGGAATCTAAATTGGCGGCGGCTTGTTTTTGGCTGAAGTGATGAACCATAGAATAAGCCGCCTTTGCTTTTTTTCGAGCCTGTATCTAAAAATGTATCTACTCTCTACTCACACCGAGTAGTTTTGAGTTTAAAATCGCTTTTAATTTAGTAGTGAAAATGGCTCTATAATACTCAGTGTGACTAAGCGGGGTAACCGCTTTATGCACTATCACTTAATAGGAATCTGCGGGACGGCGATGGCTTCGCTTCCAAAATCTACAAACTCTGGTTAATTGAATGTTAAAATGATATTAAGGTGAGTTTATGATTCAAACGGCGGAACAGATTATCGAAAACCTTCGTGCATTGCCGATTTCCGAGCAAGAAAGGTTTTTCGATTTGGCGGAAGAGGAAAAACGAAAAGTTTTATCTAAAAAGGAAGCGAGAAAAGCCGAATCGAAAGACGAACAAAGAAAATTTCAGCTTGCCCTCAAATGGCTTGGCGAAAACCGAGAAAAATATCTCGGTCAATGGGTTTGTCTCGACGGCGATCAGCTTATCGCACACGGTACAGACGCCGTAAAACTTTATCAAGAAGCTAGAGAAAAAGGCGTTACAATTCCCTTTGTCGAGCATATCGTTGAAGAAAAAGAAGCCTACGGCGGAGGAATCGAAGCGTGCCGATAACTTTGGATTTTGAAGAAGTTTATCAATACGACACGCTCAAATCTGGAATTACTGTCCCGGTAAAGTTGGCTTTTGCCGAAAACCAACTCGCTTTTACGGCAAAGATTGACACAGGTTCAAGCCACTGCATTTTTGAACGCAAACACGGACAACAACTCGATTTGGAAATCGAAAGCGGCATCGAGTTAAATTTCAGCACCGCAACCGGAAGTTTTCGCGCCTTCGGACACGAGATAACACTTACAGTCTTAGGCATAGAAACAGTTTCCACCGTTTATTTCGCCGAAAGCGAATATTTTGACCGCAATGTTTTAGGCAGAATAGGCTGGCTTAACAAAGTAAAGCTCGGATTAATTGATGAAGAAGGCAAATTACTTTTAAGCAAATACTCGAATTGAGAGTAAAATATTGCGGTGAATATGACTGATTTGGAATCGGAAGATTATAAGCCCGAAAAAGTAAATCCAAAGAATATAGGATATTTAGTTGATGCAATCTTTGGCATACCAATAGATGAAGAAAGAGATTTGCCGGAACTCACGCAGAATGAAAACTTGTCAATAGAAATTTCAAAGTTATTTGAAGAAGTTTTATATTCTCTAACGCCAAGAGAAGAAAAAGTTATAAGAATGAGATTTGGATTGCAGGCGTCTGGAAAGTTTTATACTCAGGCAGAAGTGGGACAGTATTTCGCAATAACCCGATATAAACTCAGGAAAATAGAATCTAAGTCATTAAGAAAGCTAAGGCATCCTTCCCGTACAAAATTTGTTAAAGAATACTTGCAGCAAGCAATTAACAGAAAGACTAATGATGTAGTTCCAGCAGAACAAAATTATGTAATTGAACAAATAAAGAAGCTTGAGCCAGAGTTAATAAGACATCTTAAAAAGTATGAGAATGATATTTGTCTAATAAATCCTTTAGTTTTTGAACATTTAATAGCAGAATTTTTTGCTAGTTGGGGATTCCACGATGTTCGACTTGTCGGGCAAAACCGTCAGACTTCAGCAGATATTTTTGTTGCTCACACAATAAATCCGTTGGGAGTAGAAAATAGAATTTTTGTTGAAGTAAAGCGTTGGCGAAAAAAAGTTGGTGTTGAAATTATCAATCAAGTTTTAGGAGCTTTTCTTGGAGAAAAGGAAAAATTTGGTTGGCATGGTTCATTGATTGTTACAGTTGCAGGATTTACAGAATTTGAGAAATGGAGTCGTGAAGAACTTAAACTCAAAGGTCTTATGCTAAAAGATAAAACTGATCTTACAATGTGGCTCAAAGATTATAAAGAGTGTGAAAATGGATTATGGTTGCCAGAGCCTAAAAAGTTAATCTGAATCCCAATAACAGCAAAATGCACTATCATTTAATCGGAATTTGCGGAACGGCGATGGCTTCGCTCGCCGGAATGTTGCAGGCGCGCGGGCATCGTGTGACAGGCTCAGACCAAAACGTTTATCCGCCGATGTCAACGCAGCTTGAGGAACTTGGCATTAATGTCGCGCAAGGCTACAAAGCGGAAAATCTTAACGTCAATCCCGATTGCGTCATTATCGGCAACGCGATGATGCGCGGAAACCCGGAAGTCGAAGAAGTTTTAAACCGCAAAATGCTTTATCGCTCGCAGGCTGAAGTCGTCAAAGAAGAATTTATTCGCGCTCGCCGCTCGCTCGTCGTCGCCGGGACGCACGGAAAAACCACGACGACGAGCATTGCAGCTTGGGTGGCGGAAATCGGTAATTTGAATCCGAGTTTTCTGGTCGGCGGTGTCGTGCAAAATTTCGGCGCGTCGTTCCGCGTGACAGACTCGGATTATTTCATCATCGAAGGCGACGAATACGACACGGCTTATTTCGATAAAAAGCCTAAATTTATGCATTATCTGCCCGAAACGGCGATTATCGGCAACATTGAATTCGACCACGCCGACATTTATCGAGATTTGCAAGCGATTAAATTTGAGTTTTCACGTTTGATAAATCTCGTTCCCGGCAATGGGCGTTTGATTTTGGGCTGGGATTCGCCCGTAGTGCGCGAAGTTTTCGAGGAAATGCGCGGCAAAATTTTTACTACGGTCGAAACTTTCGGAACGGGCAACGGCGCAAAATGGCAGGCGCGCTATATTGATTTTTCCGGCGATATGACGCGCTTTACAGTTTTCCGCGAAGGCAAATCGTGGGGCGAATTTGAAACGCTGCTGATTGGCGAATTTAACGTGCGGAATTGTCTGTCAGTGATTATCGCAGCCGACGCTTGGGGAATTTCGGAGGAAAAAATCCATGAAGCTCTACGCTCGTTCAAATCCGTCAAACGCCGCGCTGAAGTTCGCGGGACGGAGCGCGGCGTGACTGTGATTGACGATTTCGCGCATCATCCGACCGCAGTGGAAGAAACTTTAAAAGCATTTCGCCAGAAATACGGCGGAAGACGCCTGATTGCCATTTTCGAGCCGCGCTCGTGGTCGTCGCGCCTAGCGGTTTTTCAGCAGCCTTACGAAAAAGCGTTTTCTCACGCCGATTACATCGTGATTGCCGGAGTTTATAACACAGCGAAAGCCAGCGAATTGGGCAAAGTTTTGGATGTTGAAGAGCTTGTTAATGCAATCAGATTAACCGGAAAACCGGCTTTTCAATTGCCCGATGCAGATGCAATTGTCACGCATCTTGCACCGGAACTGCACGAAGGCGATGTCGTCGCTGTGATGAGCAACGGCGGCTTTGGCGGGATTCACGATAAATTGTTGAACGTTTTAAAAAGCTGATTGAGAAAATCTTTCGTCTTCTCGTAAATTCGCGAGTCTTCGGAAGCACGCGCGCCGCCGATGTTTAAAGTTTGACAGTTGCTGAAAATAACGAACTGCTGCGCTTTTTTAACGCCTTGCGAAAAATCGGTTTTTTCAAAATCAATGTGAAGGCGCGGCTTCGCGTGTTTATCGCACATTTCTACCGTCAATTTTGAACCGCCTTTTAAATCGCCGTGCGAGAAAATCATAGTCGCGTCGGAATCTTGAACGTTCAATTCGGTTCTTTCCGCCGGATTTTCAGTTTTGGTTTCGCGCAGATTTGGATAATTTTCGGGAATTCGCCCGTCTTCCGCCAAACGATTTTTCGGAATCCAGCCGCCTGTTTTAATTCCGTTTTCAAGCGCAAAATCGAGCGCGGCGGGGTCTGCGCCGGTTTGCCCGCCGGAGATGATTTTGCGAACTGGCATTTCTCAAATTTAAGGTTCTAATTCACGCTGCGGAATTTCGCGGATGATGGGGCGGTCGCGTTTTTGCACGGCGTCAATAATTTCGCCCGCTTTTGCCATTTCGACTTTTGCGGTCAGAACGCGATTAACCCGCCTGGGCAAAAAACGCGGGGCGAGCGCAATAACGGCGTCAACGAGCTGAATAATATCGCCGCCGCCCGTCCAATGCTCGCGCAAAATGCGTTCGTCGGTGCGCGAAACGAGCCGCACCAGCGTTAAAGCAATCAAATAAAGGTCGTCAATCTGTCCGATAAACGGCAGCACGTCGGGAATAAAATCGAGCGGCGAGATGAAATAAATGATTGCGGCGACAAACAGGGCTTTTTCAGCCAGCGGCACGCGCCCGTCTTTCAGCAGCCGAAAACATAGCGCCGCCAAGTTTGGCAGAAACATCAAGAGATTCTTCATCCGTGATTTAAGCTGTAGCTTTTCGGACTTCGGATTTAGGTCTTCGGTCTTAGATTTTTTATTTTTGCGCACAATTTTCTTCCTTTGTTTTAAAAACGGTTATCCGTGTAATATTTCAACTCGAATTATAAAAAACAAAGACCGAAAACCGAAGACCAAAAACCGTTTTATGATTTTAGAAAAAATCCGCCAACGCGCTGCCGCCGATTTGCAGCACATTGTTTTACCCGAAGGCGAAGACCCGCGCACGGTTGCAGCAGCCGAATTGTGTGCGCGCGACCGGATCGCCAAAATTACAGTTCTCGGAAACGAAGAAAAAGTGCGCGAAGCCGCTCGCGCGGCTAATGCAAATTTAAACGGCGTCGAATTGATTGATCACCGAAAAGCCGCAGATTTTGGCAATATGGCGCGCTTTTTTCACGAATTGCGCCGCGCCAAAGGCGTCACGCTCGAAGAAGCCGAGCAAACCGTTAAAGACCCGCTTTTTTACGGAAATCTGCTTGTTCGTCTCGGAAAAGCCGACGGCTCGGTCGCCGGCGCGACAAACACGACGGCGCACACGGTTCGCGCCGCGCTGCACTGCGTCGGCGTTCGCGCAGGTTTTAAAATCGTGTCGAGCTTTTTTGTGATGGTCGTACCGAATAAAATTTTTGGCGCTGAAGGCGCGATGATTTATGCGGACTGCGGCGTTGTGATTGATCCGAACGCGGCGGAACTGGCGGAAATTGCCGTCGCTTCGGCTGATTCGTGCCGCGCGCTATTGAACGTCGAACCGAAAGTCGCAATGCTTTCGTTTTCGACCAAAGGCAGCGCGAAACATCAGCTTTTGGACAAAGTTATCGAAGCGACAAGAACAGTTAAAGCCAGACAACCGGATTTACTCGTTGACGGAGAATTGCAGGCTGATGCGGCTCTGATTCCGTCGGTTGCCGATTCAAAAGCCAAAGGCTCGCCCGTCGCCGGGCAAGCCAATGTTTTGATTTTCCCTGATTTAAACGCCGGAAATATCGCTTATAAATTGACCGAAAGGTTGACGGGCGGAGCGGCAATCGGACCGATTTTGCAAGGTTTGGATCGTCCTTGCAACGATTTGTCGCGTGGCTGTAAAGCCGAAGATATTGTTGACGCAGTTGCGATTACTGCCGTCCAGTCGCAGGCGCGCAAGGCATATTAAACAATAGATACGACTTATTTTTGTTCTGATGTTTGTAAACGCGCCTTTTTAAGGCACAACCATCCGAGAAATAGGAAAATTGTTGCGATTCCGATTTGGACTAGCATTAGTCCTGAGCCGACAATTAATCTTTCTATTGATCGCAATAAAGCTAAAGTTCCAACAATAACCAATAAGAATGTAAGAGAGTACCAAAATATTTTCATAGTCAGTTTAATTAACGTAAGCAATCGTTTTTGAATTGACCAATTCCGCTACGACCGATTGATAAGAAAAGTGTTCGGGTTTTCGCATCAGCGAGCGGCGGCGCAATGTCTCCCAGTCTTCGCGCGGAACTCGCCGAAAAGCCGCGGCAACTTCCGGGTCAAACTGTTTTCCCGAACATCTTTCGATTTCCGCCAAAGCTTCTTCGTAAGAGCGCCCGGCGCGATAAACGCGGTCGCTGACGATGGCGTCGAAAGCATCAACGACGGCGAAAATTCGAGCGTTTAAGTCAATTTCTTCGCCTTTTAAACCGAGCGGATAACCTGTGCCGTCCCATTTTTCGTGGTGCTGCGCGACGATCTTGATTGCGCCGTCGAGGAAAGGAATCCCGCGCAAAATCTGCTGTCCGTGCAGCGGATGCAGCCGCATTTTCGCCCATTCCGCGTCGTTTAAAGCTGCCGGTTTTCGCAAAACGGCATCGGGCACGCCGATTTTTCCGATGTCGTGGAGCATCGCCCCGAATTCGAGCGAGCGCATTTGCCCGGCGTCCAAATCCAGTTCGTAGGCAAGTCGCAAGCTGAATGTGACGACTCTTTCCGAGTGCCCGTGCGTTTCAAAATCTCTGGTTTCGAGGGCTTGGACAAGCGCTTTTAAAGTTGAGCGGTATGAGTTTTCCACTTCGTCCAAAGCCAGATCAAGCTCCGCCGTGCGTTCGGAAACCAGCTCTTCGAGATGCAAATCGTAGCGGCGTTTGATAACTTTTAGCTCGAAATGTTCAGCAGCGCGACGCACAGATGCTTCAACTTGCAGTAAATCAAACGGCTTTAAAATGTAATCAAAAGCCCCGGCTCGCAGGGCGTTAATCGCATCTTCAACCGTTTGCTGACCGCTGATGACGATCACGCGGGTTTCCGGCGATTGAGCCGCAATTTGCGGAATCATCTCCAATCCGGTCATTCCGGGCAGACAAATGTCGCTGATGACGACCGCAAAATTTTGCCGTTTGATTTCAGCCAAAGCGGATTCCGCCGAATCTGCTTGTAAACATTCATAAGAATCGCCTAAAAAATCGGACAAAAGCTCACGAATTTCCGGTTCGTCATCCACAATCAGAATCCGATTCTCGATGTTGTCAACTGCAAACATAATTTATTTGTTAAGGAGTGTGCAGATTTGAGTTTTAAAAATCTAATACTCGAAAAGAATGTTGAGGGCGGCTCAAAGCCAGGACATTCAATATACTAGCCTAGCAAATAAACTGTTGGCAATCTTTTTATTTAAGCATCGGCAAACGAATTTAATCCAAAAAATCCGCGACCAAATCCTGTCTGTTTTGTTTACCGAGGCGGCGTCATTATTGAAACGGCTGAAGTGATATTCGAGTTTGACGCGGCAATAAATCGTTCTACCATTTTCGATTCCTGTTGCAGCCCGGTTAATGGCGCAAATCTAAATTTTGCTTTATCGCTGCCGATTTTAAGGAAAATTTTAAAGACGCTGTGTTTTTTCCACGTCCGTGAAGACTCGGTATCTAATTTGATTTTGTCTACATTGACAGCCGAAGTTTCAAAGGTATGCACATTGTTGTCCGACTCAAACCGTAAAGTGTTTTGGGAAATATACAACGAACCGACGCAGCGATCTTTAAAATCTCCGTCATCGTCGTGGTAAACACGGAAAACGGCGCTGCCGCCGTTCATAAATGACTCGCGCATAGATTTTTCCGCCTGAGGTAAATTATTCAGCTCATAAAGATAAATAAAACCGAGCATCTGATAAGCCGACGGGTTT
>DASWLV010000067.1:0-9212 GCA_036400075.1 Pyrinomonadaceae bacterium | reverse complement strand
AAAAGATTTAGTGCAGGTTCTGCAGGGCGTAATCATTTTATTTGTCGCCGCCGAAGCGGTTTTTAGGGGAATTGTCGGATTTAAAAAATAATAAGCGATCAAATTTGAAAAGCGAAAAACAATGAGCATTCAAGAAGGAATCAAAACTCACGCAAAAGACGAACACGGAAACCAAACAAAGAAGTGGTTTCAGAAACTCATTCAAGACAAACAATACGTCGGTGAATTGTACTCAATTAATTATGAAACCGCGAAGGTGATGATTAATAATTTTCAGCGGGAACGGGTAGGCGGCATTCCGAGTTTAAGTTTTTTGATTGCGACGCGGCGCGTCAATACGCTTGCCGACGAGTTTTTAGATTACACACACGAAGATTCATCAATTGTTCTATTGCGCGTGATGGACGCAGCACAGCTTCCTCAAGATCGAGAAAATGAAAGAATTCGTACCGAAGTTGCTCAAAGAGTAATTGGCGAAACCGATAGGCATTGGGATTCTAAAGGCGTGATGGATGCAAAAACCAGAAATTTGCTTGATACCGCCGCCGTCGAATGCCGCATCGTCGGAACTTTTTATCTCGATTTGGAAAATGAAGAACAGCCCGATTCGGATTTAGTTTTAAAATTCGGTAGTGACATTTCAAATTATTATCCAAATAAAGGCTTAAAGGTATACAAACCAAATGCTGACGCGCTAAAAACAATCGTCAATCATATTGACAGCACGGTTAAAGCCGATTATCGCGCTCGTTTCGGCTCAACGACTCGCGTCAAACTCGGTACGATTCGTTATGCTTCGACGAATCGAAAATATCAGCAGGTTGACAATGTGCCAGTCGAAATTTTTCCCGCCGATCTGCTTTCACAAAAATCCGCGCTGTTCGGGATGACCAGAACCGGCAAATCGAACACGGCAAAAATCATCGCCAAATCAGTTTACGAATTGCGTATCCCTAAAAATTCAAACGATCAACCGTTTAAAATCGGGCAAATAATTTTTGATCCAAACGGCGAATATGCGAACGAAAATGAGCAAGACAAAGACCGTTCAAACAATGTCAACGCTCTGAAAAATTTATGGCAACAAGTTGATACGGTCAAAACGGCGGCGTTTGATTTGAAGCGAGTTTATTTAAGTGAAACTGACGAAACACGGAAAAAAGAGATTTATAAACAGATCAAAGATTTGGTGCAAACCGAAATTGTTACCTACGGAATTTTGAAACATCCAGCAGACCCATTTAGAAAATTGATGAAAATCAATTTTTATGACGACGAAAATCTGCAAATTGGCAAAGAAATCATTGACATTAGCCTAGCCGATCAAACTGCGCAATATTTCAAAAATTTTGCTCAGGTCGTTTTTGAGAAACCGCAAGAAAGCGAGTTTGAAAATGAAAAAGAGTATTTGGGACAACTCAAAAGATTTGAAAGACGGGTTCTTGTGTATCGCACTTTATTGAAGAAAGCTGGATTTGAGCCGCCGCAAAACAATGTTGCGATTGAGGGCTATTTTAATCAAGAAGTCAGAAAGGCGATGATTGATTACACAGAAAAAAGCTATACAAAAAAGCAAGGATTAATCAATCAAGCCGGACAAACATTGAGCCAAAAAGTCGTTAGCTGGGACAGTCTTGCATCGGCTTTTGAAGGTTTGTTTTACTTTCTTTCAACCGACAGCTACAACAAATTCAATCAAAATTACATAAACAAAAACGAAAGCGAAAACGAAGACGGAGAAAGCACGGGCGAAGGCTGGGCAGATAGCGATCTGGAAAGCCTTCTCGAAATGTTCAAATACTCTAAAGGGACGAATCTTTTGGGAAAGGTCAGCGCCCAGCATACGACTACAGAAGGTTCGGATTACGCCGAAGATATTTATAACGATTTGGCTCAGGGAAAGTTAGTAATTGTAGACCAATCAAGCGGCGAACCGGAATTGAATAAATCATCAGCCGAGCGAATAATGTGGAGAATTTTTCGTAAAAATCAAGCCCTCTTTCGAGAAGGCAAACCTCCGACTGAGATTTTGGTTTACCTTGAAGAAGCTCATAATTTACTTCCGAGCGGCAGCGATTTGGATTTGAAAAACGTTTGGGTTCGCACGGCAAAGGAAGGCGCGAAATATCGAATCGGAATGGTTTATTCGACGCAGGAAGTCAGCAGCGTTCAGCGCAATATTTTGAAAAACACGGCAAATTGGTTTATCGGTCATTTGAACAATACAGACGAAACCAAAGAACTGACCAAATTTTACGACTTCGGCGATTTTGAAAACTCAATTTTGCGCACGCAGGACAAAGGATTTTTGCGCGTTAAAACCTTGAGTAACTATTTCGTGATTCCCGTTCAGGTCAAGCGTTTTGACGTGACGGACAAATCGTAAATTTTATGCCTTATCAGGACGACAATTCATTTGAGTTGGCAAGCTACAAACCGCTCCAGCGCATTTTGGATAGCGACAAAGTGCGAAAGCTCGAAGCGCGTCTGAAAATCCGCAAAATCGCAAACGCGGGAGAAATTGATTGTGCGCTGGTTAGAAAAAGCGAGCTTGAACCTAGCAATTGGCAGCCGGATATGGTTTTGGCGATTGACGGCAGCAAACACGATTTGCCGATTGAAAACGGTTTTCCGTGCGCCGAATCGGGTTACGTTACGGTCGCTTCGGTTCTGATTTTGCTCAATAAAATCCGCGAATTCGAAAAACAGGAATTTATCAATCCGGTCGAGTTTCGCAAAACGGAGATAGCCGCAACGACAGAATGTGTCTTCCCCGGCTGCAACGTCATCATTGGAGATGAAGAATCGGCTCTTGCTTCGATGCGCCGTGTTTTGTTTGAAGAATTGCAAATAGAAGCGCCGTTTTACAATGCGGATGAACCGAATCAGGAAACTCTGCTTGAAACTTACGAAGAATTATTGCGAATCAGCACCGAAACTGGCGCGAGAAAAGCGCCGAGATGTCCGATTGAAGATTGCGAAAAAGATTTTTCCTTTAGCGCGGGTGAGTATCAATGCCGATGCCCGCGCCGCAGAACTTTATTTTCAACTGACGCGCTTCGTTTGCACGAACTTCATAATGACCGCGGAAGCTGCGGCGAGATGTACGGGCAAATTATGTTCACGCTCGAAAAACTGTGGCTCATTCATATTTTGCGAGGGTTCGTTCGTCAAGGTTTTGAAAGATCGCTAAAAAATGTGGCGTTTGTCGTTGACGGTCCGCTCGGCATTTTCAGCACTCCGGCTTGGCTGACAAAACCAATCGAAGCTGAGTTGAGGCGAATCAATCGTTTGCAAAAGGAAATTAACGGTCAGGATTTAATCGTTTTAGGAATTGAAAAATCCGGGCAATTCGTCAGCCATTTCGAGGCGCTCGACACCGACCGTGAAGGCATCGCTGGCAGAATTCCGAATCAAACGGCAATTTTGCTCGACAATGATTACATCAGAAACAACATCGCGCCCGGCGGCAAGAAATACGGCGAAGATACTTATTTCGGCAGAAAATTCTTTTACAAAACCGCCAATGGTTATCGCGTCACCGCAAATATAGCGGTTTTTGACGACGCTCAAAAAGATTTGTCAACCGCGCGTCCGAATCAATTTCCCAGACTCGCCGACGCGATGAATTTGCTAGATCAAATAGTTTCGAGTCGGTTTCAAAATTCGGTTTCGCCGCTTATCTCGGCGCACGCTGAAGCGGCGATTCCGCTCAATTTGGGCAAACGAATTTTTCAGGATATTGCGAGAGAAATCAGAAACCGGAGTTTATAAAATGACGACGCTCGCCGAAATCGGAAATATTAAGGGAAACAGCAACGCCATCACACGCTGGGCGAAGCTCGGACCTTATTATGCGATGTTTCCGATTGAGTTCGCCTTTCGCACAGTGGAGCAATATTCGGAAAAAGGCGATTACATTATTGATCCTTTTGCCGGGCGTTTTTCGAGCGTCTTTGCCGGAGCGGTTTTGGGAAGAAACAGCGTTGGAATCGAAATCAATCCGATTGGCTGGATTTACGGCAAAACGAAATTGAATCCGGCGAAAAAAGAAGCGGTTCAAAAACGCCTGAAACAGATTTACGACCAAAGTTTTTATTACAAAACTGAAGCAGAAAATTTATCTGAATTTTTTCAGTTGTGTTTTTGCCCCGAAGTTTTGCGGTTTTTGTCGTGCGCGCGAAAGAATCTAGACTGGCGAAAGGATAATGTTGATGCGACTTTGGCGGCGATAATTTTGGTTAATTTACACGGCAAAATCGGCGAAAGCCTCTCGAATCAAATGCGGCAGACGAAGGCGACGGCGATAAATTACTCGATAAATTGGTGGAAAACGAACGATTATTGTCAGCCGCCGCGATATAATCCGCTTGAGTTTATCAACAAGAAAATAGAATGGCGATACGGAAAACAAACGCCGCAGTTCAAAGCAAATTACGCCGCAACTTACGGTGACAGCACGGAAGAGTTGAAAAAAATACAGGTAAAATCAAAAAAAGAAAACATTAAGTTTTCATTGCTTTTCACTTCGCCACCGTATTATTCGGTCGTTAATTATCACGCGGATCAATGGCTGCGGCTATGGTTTCTTAATGAAAGCGATAAAAGCGAAAATAAGTATAAAAAACGATTTAATTCAAAAGAGGATTATCAAAAACTGCTCGATAGCGTCTTTGGTCAGTGCGCAAAAATAATGACCAAAAAAAGCACTGTTTTTGTTCGCACGGACTCTAGAGAGTTTACCCACAACATAACTTTGCAATTATTGAAAAAGCATTTCCCGCAACACAGTTTGGAGCAACGCGAAAGTTATGTTGATAAAAATCAGACCGAACTTTTCAATAATAAGTCTGAAAAAAAAGAAATTGACATTATTCTTACAGCTTAAAAAGGATGAGCGAACTTTTTTCTTTAATTCTTGTTTTTTCAACAATTCGGCTGACTACGCCGTTATTGCTCGCCGCTTTGGGCGGAATGTTTTCCGAGCGCGCGGGCGTGATTAATATTGCGCTCGAAGGCTTGATGTTGTCGGGCGCTTTTACGGCGGCGGCTGTCACGGCGACGACCGGAAGCGTTTTACTCGGAGTGTTGGTTGGAGTCGTGGCTGGCGTCGCGCTGGCGGCGGTTCACGCGGTCGCATGCATTCAGTTTAAAGCCGATCAGGTTGTCAGCGGGACGGCGATAAATATTTTAATGCTCGGTTTGCCGCAGCTTTTAAGCGGCGCATTTTTTCTCTCGACCGGCTCAACACCGCAGATTCCGAGAGAAAACTTGCTCCCTACGCTAAACACTTTTTTCGGCACACAGTTGCTGGACATTTCGGTGATGTCAATTCTGGCTTTCGCGCTCGTGCCAATCGGCTGGTACGTTTTGTTTCGCACGCCGTTCGGTTTGAGATTAAGAGCGGTCGGCGAAAATCCGGCGGCGGCTGACGCGGCTGGCGTCAGCGTCAACAAAATGCGTTACACGGCGGTTTTAATTTCCGGCGCGCTCGCGGCGCTCGGCGGCGCGTATCTTTCAATCGGGCAATCTTCGCTGTTTACCAGAAATATGACCGCAGGGCGCGGTTTTATCGCGCTTGCGGCGTTGATTTTCGGCAAATGGAAACCCGTGCCAACGATGCTCGCGTGTTTGCTGTTCGGTTTTACAGAAGCTCTGACAAATCAGGTGCAGGGAGTTTTCAAGCTGCCTTCGGGCGAAGATATTCCGGTTCAGTTTATTCAAATTATTCCGTATGTTTTGACGATTATCGTGTTGGCTGGATTTATCGGACATTCGCGTGCGCCGAAAGCTCTTGGACAACCTTACGAAAAACAGTAAATTAAAGATATGAAAGTGGAAACTTGCATCACGATTTCAGAAGAATTGTTAAAAGAGTTAGACGAATGTGCGGACGGAAAATGCAGCCGTTCGGAGTTTGTCGAAGAAGCTCTGCGAAAACATATTGAACAAGTAAAATCGCGGAAGAAACATAGAATGACTGCTGAGGAAGAAATTGAAAAAATTAATCGTTATGTCGAAGAAAACCGCGAAGAAATAGAAGATAACTTGCGATTTCAGGCTGAATTGATGCTCGAAGCATTGGACAAAAAATGAAACGCGGTGAACTGTATCGAATTGAAAAGCCGACGAAACAAGACCCGAAAAAATTTCGTGTGTACGTTATCATTAGCCGTCAGCGATTTATCGAAACGGTTTATAGCTCGGTTATTTGCGCTCCGGTTTACACCAATGGCAGCGGTTCGACGACGGAAGTTAGAGTCGGAATTGATGAAGGATTAACGCACGAAAGCTATATTCGTTGCGACGAATTAACGAGCTTACCTAAATCGGTTTTGACAAATTTTATTGGCTCGCTTTCGCCGCAAAAGATTGAAGAATTAAATCAACCACTGAAAATTGCACTCGAACTCGAATGATTTACGAAAAAGCGCAGGAAGCGGCGCAGTTTATAAAATCTAAATTTGACCGGGAAATACAAGTCGCGCTGGTTTTGGGCAGCGGCTTAGGCGCGTTTGCCGACGAAATCGAAAACGCCGAAAAAATTTCCTACGAGGAGATTCCGCATTTTGCGCGTTCGACCGTCGAAGGTCACGCCGGGCGTTTGGTTTTGGGCGAAGTCGCAGGCGTCTCCGTTGCGGTTCAGCAAGGGCGTTTTCATTATTACGAAGGCTACGATTTAAAGGATGTGACGTTTCCGATCCGCGTTTTCGGGCTTTTGGGAATTAAAAATATGATTCTGACGAATGCGGCGGGCAGCATTGACTCAAATTTCAAGCCGGGCAGCTTGATGCTAATTCACGACCATTTAAATTTGATGGGCGTTAATCCTTTGCGCGGGAAAAACGACGAGCGATTCGGCGCCCGTTTTCCAGATATGAGCGAAGTTTATTCCCGAAAGTTCCAGGAAATCGCAAAGACGGCGGCGAAAGAAATGAATTTTGATTTGCGGCGCGGAGTTTATTGCGCTTTGTCGGGACCAACGTACGAAACTCCCGCGGAAATTCATTATTTGCGCTACGCCGGCGCTGATGCCGTCGGAATGTCAACCGTGCCTGAAGCGATTATTGCACATCATCAGGGAATGAAAATCTTAGCGATTTCGTGCGTTTCAAATTACGCTGCCGGTATCAGCGAAGAAGAAATCAATCACGAGGAAGTGATGGAAATTGGAAAACTGGTTGCCGAAACTTTCAAAAATCTGCTCAAAAGAGTTATTCCAAAGATTGCTGAAGAAAAATGATTATTGGTATCTGCGGCGGAACGGGTTCGGGAAAAACGACGATTGCTCGACGAATTGCGGAAACTGTCGGGGCAAGAAACGTCGTTTTGCTCGAACAGGATTCTTATTATCGGAATTTGATTGATATGCCGCTCGACGCGCGGCACAAAGCGAATTTTGATCATCCGGACGCGATTGACAGCGACTTGATCGTTAATCATCTGCGGCGTTTACGCGGCAATTTGCCGATTGAAATGCCGGTCTATGATTTTAAAACTCACACGCGCACAACCGAAGTCGAAGTAATCGAGCCTAAACCCGTCGTTTTAATCGAAGGAATTTTAATTTTTGCCGAACCGCGCATCTTAGAATTGCTCGATGTCAAAGTTTTTGTTGACACGCCCGACGACATTCGTTTTATTCGCCGGCTCGAACGCGACATACGTGATCGCGGGCGGACAATGGATTCGGTTATCGAACAATATTTGGTAACCGTCAGACCGATGCACTACGAGTTTGTCGAAGCATCGAAGCGCCACGCCGATTTGATAATCCCGGAAGGCGGCAACTCGGATGTCGGCATCGAAATTTTGTGTGGAATGGTTAGGGAAAAATTAAGCCTTGGACAATAAAAGAAAAGAACTGGTCGAAGCCGCATCTGCGGTACGCGAAAACTCATACGCGCCGTATTCGAAGTTTCGAGTCGGCGCTGCCGTTGAAACAAAAGACGGAAAAATTTATTCGGGCTGCAACATCGAAAGCGCGAGCTACGGCTTGACGGTTTGCGGCGAAAGAGTGGCAATCTGGAAAGCCGTTTCCGAAGGCGAACACGAATTTAAACAAATCGCGGTCGTCGTTGACACCGAAGAATTAACTCCGCCCTGCGGCGTCTGCCGTCAGATTCTGTGGGAATTTTGCGGCAATGTTCCCGTCACTCTCGCTAATCTCAGCGGCAAAAGCGAAACCGTAATGATGGAAGATTTGCTGCCGCGAGCTTTCGGACGCAGATTTTTAGAGCAGAATAAAAATGCTAAAACCTGATTACGAAATGTTTCTGCGATTTACGAAATTAAGAAAATAGATTCGGATTATTTTACGGAAGAATAAAATCAGATTTTCTCAATCGGTAAAAAGTCCTTTGCTTGCAGAATAACGTCAGGAAAAGCGACAAGGTTAAAAGTTTGTTCCACGCGCAGAGTTTGTTTTGATTGATAACCGTCTGCGGAAGGTTCGCGGTAATCTTCGAGGATTCCGTCTTGGACGTTAAGAAGTAGATATTGTTGAATTCCGGCGCGCGCATAAGCCGTGCTTTTCGCCGTTCGGTCATAGCTTAAAGTTGAATCGGAAACTTCGAGAATCAAAAAAATGTCTTCGGGCGTCGGATGTTTATCTTCATAGCCGTTCTCGTTAAGGGCGGCTAAAACAATATCCGGTTCGGGTTCGGAAAAATCGTCGAGCCAAATTGGATTTTGATTTCTGACAATCGCTTTATCGCCTAACACACGATAAAAAACTCGCGCAACGCGGTCGTTCGCAGCGGAATGCTTTGTTCCTTTGGGCATTTTTTCAACAATCGCTCCGTTTAAAAGTTCGATATTGTCGTTTTCCGTCAATATTCCCTGTTCAATCATCCAATCGTATTCTTTGACGGAGAACGGGCGCAGCTTGAGAAAATCATCGTTCGGTTTGCCGCTCGCGTTGTTTGTTAGTTTTGAGATTTCAATTACCGCCGACATAAAATTCTTTTACCTCGATTAACGATTCTAAATGATTTCGGGCGATTTGTTAAAGATTGCCGAATCGCCGTGTTTCTGTGAAAATCTTCGTGCTATGAAAAAATTGTTTCTTTGCTTTTTTGTTTTGCTCTTAAACCTGATGGCGTTTTCGCAGCAGAAAACGCCGGTTGATTTAATCGTGCGCGGAGGCAGCGTCGTGACAATGGATGCACAAAAGCGTGTCATTGAAAACGGCGCGATTGCAGTCAAAGACG
>DASWLV010000066.1:0-19494 GCA_036400075.1 Pyrinomonadaceae bacterium | reverse complement strand
GCTTAAAGCAAACAGAGAAAATAAACAGCAAGAGGGCGTAAGACGCCGGGCGATCAATTTTCATAAATTTGGTGAACCAACAAAGGAGAGCCAAAAAGATGAAGACATTGCTGATTTTTATTTTGCTGATTTTATCGAGCGCAGCCGTTCAGGCGCAAATTGCAAAACAACCTTTTAAACAGGCGACCAAAGCGGCAAAAGCCGGAAATTACGAACAAGCTCTCGCGCTTTATCAAAAAGCGTTGGAAACGGCTGATTCAAACGCTTCGCCGAGTTTCCTAACCAGAATTCATTACAATCTCGGAGTTTGTTTCTTTCATTTGAAACAACCAGCACAAGCCGTCAAAGAATATGAACAAGCGATTGAACTGAGCGGCGGCAGTTATCACAGAGCTTTCCGCGCGCTTGGATTGGCGCAGCGCGATTTGAAAAATTGGAAAGCGGCGAAAGAAGCGTTCATCAAAGCCATTCGCGTTTCGGGCGAGCGCGACGGCGAGGCTTGGTTTGATTTGGCAATGGTTTTAATCGAAGAAAAAGATTTCGCGTCCGCCGCCGAAGCCTTCAAACAAGCCATTAAAAATAAAAGCATCGCTCTGGCGGCAAGCCACAACAACCTCGGCGTTATTCTGGCTTTGAATGGAAATTTCCATGCGGCTGAAAAAGAATTTCAAATCGCGCTGCAAAAATCCGACGGCAAATTCAGCGAAGCAAAAAACAATTTGGATTTTTGCCGACAGCGAGCAATGAACAAGGAATTGCAAGCGAAACTGGAATTCGGACGTTAAAAACTGATAATAATTTTAATCAATTGCCTCTAGCTCTAGCTGGAGGGTTATAAAAGCAACAAACATCGGCTTTAGCCAAATCGGATTACAAAAGTTTGTCCGGCGTAATCGGCAGGCTCCGCACACGCTTGCCGGTTGCGTTAAAAATCGCGTTCGCAATCGCCGCCGCGACGCCGACAATTCCCACTTCGCCGATGCCTTTGATGCCCATTTTATTGACATACGGGTCTTCTTCTTTGACAAAAATCGTTTCGATTTCGCCAACATCGAGATTCGTCGGAATGTGATAATCGGCAAACGTGCGCGTCACGAAATTTCCCCAGCGCGGATCGAGAATTGATTCTTCGTGCAGAGCCTGTCCGATGCCCCAAATCACACCGCCGAGCATCTGCGAATCGGCTGTTTTCGGATTCAAAATGCGCCCCGCGCCGGTCGCTGCGACAACGCGCCGGACTCTGACCATTCCGGTCAGGTCGTTTACCCAAACTTCGGCAAAATTGGCGTTAAACGAATGCGAAGCGTATTTTTCGGCTTCAGGCTGTGGTTTTGCGTCAACGCGGGTTTGAAATTCGCCGATATTTTCGGAAATCATTAGCTCGGCGGCAGTCGGATGCCGGAAAAACTGTTTGCCCGATTTGACGAGCAATTCATCCGTGATTTTCCGGCAGCCGTCGTTGACGGCATTGGCAAAGCTCGCCGCGCCGACCGAACCGACCGAACCGGCGGCGGGCGGCAAAGCCGAATCGCCGATTTTGATGCCGACTTTTTCAATCGGCAGACCGAGCGCGTCCGACGCAATCTGAGCCAGAATCGTGTGCGTGCCCGTTCCCAAATCCGAAGCGGCAAGCTCGACGCTCGCACGCACTTCGTTTCCGTTTCGAACCAATTTGACGATTGCCGAAGTGTCGCGCTGACGAGCCGGATAACTGCCGCAGCCGACACCGTAACCGATCCAATATTCGCCTTGCCGATTTTGACGCGGCTCGAATTTGCGATTTTTCCACCCGAATTTTTCCGCTCCCGCGCGCAAAGCCTGAACCAGCGAGCGCGACGACCAGGGCTTGCCGGTCAAAGGGTCTTTAGCAGGTTCGTTTTTGATGCGAAGCTCGACCGGATCAATTTTTAATTTATAAGCCAATTCGTCAATCGCCGATTCGAGCGCAAAGCTGCCCGTAGATTTTCCCGGAGCGCGGTTAAAAGTCGGTAAAATAACGTTCATCGGCGCGACTCGGTAAGCGATGCGCCGATTCGCCGCTTCGTACATGTGCGCCGAAACGTCGCCGCACGGTTCGGCGAATTCGCCGTTGATCGCGCAATGAGTTGTCGTTTCGTGAGATATAGCCGTTAGAATTCCGTCTTTCGTCGCGCCGAGTCGGACGTGCTGATCGTTTCTCTGGCGTAATCCGACGGAATTGAACATCATCTGTCTGGTCAGAGCGAGTTTTACAGGGCGCTTGACGATTTTCGCAGCCATCGCCGCGACGACGACGTGACCCCACGCGCCGCCTTTTGAGCCGAAACCGCCGCCGATGTGCGGGGTGATGACGCGGACGTTTTCAGGTTTTAATCCAAACGCTCCGGCAATTGCGTTTTGGACGCCGTTGACGACCTGAGATTCGTTGTAGAGAATTAATTTGTCCTCCGCTTCCCAAACGGCAATCGTTGCGTGCGGAGCCATTGGGTGATGATGCTCAATCGGCGTTTCGTAAATTGCATCAACTTTGAATTCGGCTTCGCTGAAAGCCTTTTCGACATCGCCGCCGCGCGTTACGTCCTGCCGATCTTCGAGCTTTGGTTTCGCGGCTTGTTTTTTTTCGGTTTCAAAATCAACTCTTCCTGCGGTGTTTTGATAGTTAACCTTAATCAGCCCCGCCGCATAACGCGCCTGTTCGAAAGTTTCGGCAACAACCACTCCGATGTTTTCGCCCCAAAAATTAACGTCCGTCGTTTGCAGCATCGCGCCGCCGCGAACGCTACGCGCCGAAGCTAACTTCGGCGCGTTTTTATGAGTAACTACGGCGAGAACGCCCGGAGCTTTTTCCGCCGCCGTTTGGTCAATTTCAAGAATTTTCCCAGCCGCCGTTTCGCTTTTGATGAGAAAGCCGCAGGCAACGTTTTTGATGGGAAAATCGGTCGCGTAAGACGCCGTTCCCGTTACTTTCAAAAAGCCGTCAATCCGGTTGACGGCTTCGCCAGTCAAAGCTTTTCGCTTGTTCATTTTAATTTAAATTGTAAATTCTCAGCCTTTAACTGAATAAATTACAAGGCGTGCGGATTTACAAGCCTGCCGGTACAAGGGTGTGGCACAAGCGGAACTTTTGCATTTTCCGGTAATTCCACAAGAACTCTTGGGTTTAATTTTGCGTCTATCTCCCATATTGATCTTCTGACCTGTTCAGAAAAGTAGAAATTCACATCGTGAATCTTGCAAAGCTCTTTTTTTGCTTTTGCATTTTCACCCGATGCTTTATACCCGCTGGCTACCTCTACAGCAATGTATTTTGCATACACGCTGTTTCCATAATTATCAAGAAAATTTTGTTGCAATTGCAGCAATTCGCTTGACGCTCTTTCCCGATACCGAGCAGGCTCGACTACTTGTTTGATGTAATTATAGGCTTGCCGGTCAACTCCGTTCGGTTCAACAATATTAATAGTGACCGAATTGGATAGAATCGTTTCCCTTTGACCGCTTTGAGAGTTTTTATCATATCTGAATTCAGCGCGCACTTCATATTTTCCGGGACGAGAAAAAACCTTTTCTAGTATTTGAGAACCGCCCAACATATCTTTTCTCTGAATTTCCTGCCCGGACTGAAGGGTTACGAATCCTGTGATAGGAGAACCTAAAAAACGGTTTTGTCCCTCCCACCGAAACTCTTCTCCATTCTCATAACGTATCAATAAATCGAGATTGCTGCCAAACATGAGCAAGCCCCGCCATGTGATAGGAGTATTTGTTCGATTCGCTAACTTGAACTGAAACGGAATTGGTTCAAGCAAAACATAGTTATTTTGTGAAACGGCTAAATCAAAAGCCAACTTAGCCGTTTCGCTTTGAGCTACAACTTTACGTGATTGTTTCAATTGGATTCCCGCCGCAAGCGCTATGCAAATTGCGAGAGCAAAAATCCAAGTAAGCGTAAATGTTCTATTTTTTGTTAACATAACCAACCTCCTTCAATTTAATTCTGACCCGGGCTGCTAATTCTCCAGCGCATGATGTTAATGTGTTGAGTCACAAATTCAAGACAACCATTCTGAGCATACATAATGCAGAAGTCAGAATTATTATCACCTCTAATACCAAACTGATGTCCTAATTCGTGCGGCGCTGTTTTCACTGTTGCCTTATATGTCTGCGAACCGGCGGTAACATCTACATCACGCATTGTTTCAATAAATACCATTGCTCCAATGGCTCCCTTTCGCACTTCCGATGAGCGGGTAACACGATCATTAGCGTCCGTGAATGGATTGTCCGCAGGCGCAATTCCAAGTCCTATGCCTTCAACAGCCAAATCGTACGGATCGGCATCCAACGCCCTATCCCATTGATAACCAACTAAAAGATAACCGATCCAAAAATCATTCCGTTCCATCCCGTCCGTATCTCTTTTTCGGTCAACAGCAGCTCTTTCGTTTGGGGTGTTGCCTGTTGGAATATACTCTACATTCAGCTCAAATTGGACATCCGTATCGTTCATTCCGGGCTGCTGCTCCGCCCATGTGTAATTAGGCTCAATGTACGCATCGGCATACGGGTTTTCAGTATAATTAGCGCTGGGACGTAAAAGCGAGAATGTCTCAGAACCCGGTATATCGCACGGATACGTGTTATTAAGACAACGCCATGTGACATCCTCTCCATCATCACCATTCTGTAAAACGCCGTCGTCGCTGTTAAAATCGTCATCATCGAATAAAGCATAAATCTGATTGATCCGATAACTAACAATTCCGCTTTCGCTCACGACTTGAACTTGATTGGCTGTATTGTCTAATACACGAAGATTATATGGTCCGAGTGCCAATCTCCCGCCTCTGAATCTTCCCGCTTCAAGCGGACCAATCGAAGAATAGAGATTAATCCATACAGGCGTTTGGTCAACCGATCCTTTGCTTTGAATGTATCCATTGGCGAGATTGTTGCCTACGTACCACATCGAATCAACTTCAAGATGAACTTTACGCCAAACATAAAGCGGATTCGTTTGCTTCGCACGAGTGGTGGGCAGTTGATTACCGGATGAGTCTTCTAACCCCGACCCGGTTCCATTTATCCTAATTCCGCTTGAATAATCAGGGTCAGTGCTGGCTGAGATAACAAAATTATCTCCCGGCTGCATCGTGACTGTAAAATCAACGGTTGCAACACCATTATTGCTTAGTGCAGATGCAACGCTTAATGTACCTGCCGATTGAGGCGTCCATTCATTTTGTGAACCTCGCTCACCTCGATTGTCGTTAGCGGAGTTACCATTTGGATCAATTTCAGGATCAGACTCTGGATCATCAATGTCAAAATTTCTAAAGTACACTCTAGTTCCAGTAACCGCCTGATTAAGTCTTGCTTCGACACGAACAATTCGCATATTCGTATCATTATCGGGCGCTAATCTATCAGGGAAGATTCTGCTGCCTCCGCCAAGCGCACTTGGATTGTCGTTCAAAACAGGGCTGTTTATTGTTTGAAATTCAACAGATTCAACATTGGCTACAGGTCTGGGCGATGGAGGAGGAGTTGGCGTTTGAATAGCAATCGTGATGCACGGGTAATACCTTTGAACAACTGTTCGTTGTCCCGTATATGCGTCTATGATGAAGTGAACGCCCGAGGTGCAGTAAGTTTTACCTTCGACATAATTTCTTGTAAAGAGGTAAACCTCGGCATCAATTAAATCAGCGTATCCTTCATCATAACCTGCATCGAGAGGAGTTTCGTTTATATCTGTTCGATAAAGCTCGCCCAAAACAGCAGGGTCATAATAAAGACCGGCATAATAATCCAACCACGTCGTGGTGTAACCGTCCACATAACGATACTGGGGAACATATTGAACGTCCGTGTAATAGTAAACATACTGAGCTTGGGCTTTTGAAACAGTCATGACCAAGCAGCAAAATAGCGACAACATACAAACAAAAACTATTCTTTTCATTGTTCTAACCTCCTTCATTGAGCTTGGTCGAAATTGACTTCTGAAAGCGGAACCGCTCGAAAACGAGATGCGAAATCGCGGTTGATAAATCCGTCGAATTTATCGAATGCATCTGTACCAAGCGACTGTTTCAAGCGATCACGAAACTGTAAAGCTAAAGCGTTTCTTTGTTCTTGCAGATGAACTAATTCGGGCGGGGGCGGTTGCTCTCTTGGAACAACGCCATTAGGAGAAGTTTGTCTGGTTCGCACTATTATCGCTCTGGCTTGATTGTCAATCGGAATTAATTCACGCGTATATTCTTCTGCAAGATTTTGTAGAATTTGATTTTCTGCCTCGCTTACGTTAGCTCGATTTTTGAAATAGTTTTTTGTACCGAGCGACTTCTCATTATTTGCTCCTTGAGCTTCGGTTTTTCTTTTTAATGAGACAGTCATCCGAAAGAATCTGTCGTAAAGAACATGAGAAGGCAGTTGAGCATTTGCTTGTGTTTGAAAACCAAACAAATTTCTGGCTATTTCCGATTGGCTTCCGAAAGCCAAAGTTGTGACGGCAATGGTCAACACCAAAGTTACTGTTATTTGATTCTTGTTTTTCATTCCTCTCTCCTTTGAGAAATGGCATTTTGGGAAAATGCCAAGCTTGTTACAGGTGGATGCAGGCGTATTAATTTATCGTCTGCGGTACAGATTAATTAACAACGATGAGAGAAGACAATTTTGTTAGAGTCGAAAGATGTTTGATCTCGCTTTTAAAATGTCTCTCCCACAAGACGGTGAAAAAATAAAAAAACATTATTTTCACCAATAATTTAATTGCGTTTGTAATGAGCTATTTGTATGCGAAGGATATTATGCCTATTCTATGGTCATGTCAAGGTGATTTTTATGGATTTTCTGTTAAATTTAGAAGCGTAAAAATCAGTAAAAAAGCCGCCTTTAATCAGCAGCTTTTTAATGGAGAAACTTATCTCTGTTTTTAAATTTTCTTCCTCGAAAAATTTCAGCCGATTCGATTTAAGCGACGCCGCTCATCGCGCGTTCGAGCGCGCGGACGACGGCTCGTTTGCCGAGTTCGACTTTGTAAGCGTTATGTTTGAGCGGTTTCGCGTCTTTCAAAGCGGCTTCGGCGGCTTGACGAAAAGTTTTTTCGTCGGCTTTCCCGCCCGTCAGAACGGCTTCGGCTTCCGATGAGCGCCAAGGTTTATGTGCGACGCTGCCCAAAACGACGCGCGCAGACTTGATTTTATCACCGCTCATTTCCAGCGCGGCGGCGACCGAGACAAGCGCGAAAGCATAGCTCGCGCGGTCGCGAACTTTTAAATAATAAGATTTGGCGGCAAACGGCGATTTCGGCAGCTCAATGGCAGTAATCAATTCGCCGTGCGCGAGATTGTTGTCTTTTTCCGGCTGGTCGCCCGGCAAGCGGTGAAAATCGTTGATCGGAATTATGCGCTCCTGCCCGTTGCTGCCGCTTACGCGAACAACGGCGTCGAGCGCGTAAAGCGCGTTTGCCATATCGCCCGGATACGTGGCGACGCACTGTTCACTGTAACCATAAACGGCGTGAATGCGGTTGATTCCTTCTCGCGCGCCGCAGCCCGTTCCGGGTTCGCGTTTGTTGCAGGGCATTGCCGTGTCATAAAAATATTGACAACGAGTCCGCTGCATTAGATTTCCGCCATTCGTCGCCATATTGCGGATTTGTCCCGATGCACCCGCCAAAATCGCCTGCGAGAGAAGCGGATAATTCTGCCTGATAATCGGATGATTCGCCGTGTCTGTGTTGCGCGCGAGAGCGCCGATTGAAACGCCGCCTTTTAATTCGCGGATTTGCGATAAATTAAGACGCAGAACATCAATCAGCGCCGAAGGATTTTCAACTCCTTCTTTCATTAAATCCAAAATGTTCGTTCCGCCCGCCAAAAATTTGGCTTCTTTATTTCCGGCGACGGCTTGGACGGCTGCGGCTGGATCAGTTGCGCGCGAATAATTAAACGGTCTCATCGTTTTTCTCCTCTCCGGCAAATTCCCAATTCTGCGCGACCGCTTTTCCGGTATGAACTTCCCGAATCGCCGCCACAATGTTCGGATACGCTCCGCAGCGACAGAGATTGCCGCTCATTCGCTCGCGGATTTCGTCGTCCGAAAGCTGAATGCTTCGGGCTTTTGAACGCATATTGGCGGTCACATAGCTCGCCTCGCCGCGTTTGGCTTCTTCGAGCAGAGCGACAGCCGAACAAATTTGTCCCGGTGTGCAGTAACCGCATTGAAAACCGTCGTGTTTGACGAACGCGGATTGCAGCGGGTGAAGCTGCTCGCCGTTTGCCAGACCTTCAATCGTCGTAATGTTTTCGCCTTCGACCTGCATCGCCAGAGTCAGACACGACAAGACGCGCCGCCCGTTTACCAAAACGGTGCAAGCGCCGCATTGACCGTGATCGCAGCCTTTTTTCGAGCCGGTCAAACCGAGCCGCTCGCGCAGAGCGTCGAGCAAAGTTACGCGCGGCTCGATATTGACGGTGCGTTCCGCGCCGTTGATTTTAAGTTTGACCGCGATGTTATCTGCTGCGGATTCTGCAAAAACTGCCGATTCGGACGTTTCGGTCGCCGCCAGCGCCTGCTGTTCGAGCAGCAGTTGCGCGGCGAAAACGCTCAATCCGGCGGCGGAAACCTGCCCTAAAAACTCGCGGCGTGATTCATCAATCGAATTTGCCTGATCGTGTTCGTCTTCATTTCTCAGATGAGAATTCGCCATACACGGCGGAAGACTGGAAGTTTGCTCGTCCATAAAACCTCTTTTTACTGCGGCGATTCGGGAAAAACTCTTAAAAAACTTAAGAACATTTTAATTTATCGCCGGTGATGATAGCGAAGAATCGCTGAATAGTTTTAAAAAGATAACATAAATGACCGCTGACAAAAATTAAATGTCCGACGCATAACAGAATAAACAGATAAATTGTGAAACGATTTTAAGCCTTGACGATTCAAAAGGGAATTGGCGAACGCGGCGGAAAAAACAGACCGCTGCTGAGTTTTAATCAATGCAGTCATCCGATTTTAAAAACCGATTGCTGGAAACTACGGCAGGAGATTTCCCGCTCGATGAATATCGTCTGCGGCTCGGCGAACGAGAATTGAGCATTTTGCACGTCGCGGCAATGCTCAGTCACGGAGATGAATCACATTTTCTGCTCGAAACCGAAAATCCGCTGCCGTATGGGGTCCAGCTCTGGTCTGCCACCATTGCGCTTGCGCACGACATCTGCGCCCGCGCCGATTCGATTCGCGGCAAACGAATCCTGGAATTAGGCGCGGGAACCGGATTGCCGGGAATCGCGGCTGCTTCGCTCGGAGCGGCGAAAGTCGTCCAGACCGACAAAAACCGTCTGGCAATGACGCTTTGCAAACGCAACTGCGAGCGAAACGGCGTCAAAAAAGTCGAACATCAGATTGCGGATTGGACGGATTGGAGCGATGCGGGGCAGTACGATTGGATTTTCGGCTCGGATATTCTTTACGGAATCGAAATGCAGCCGCATCTGCGCCGGATTTTTGAATCGAACCTCGCTTCCGGCGGGCGGGTTCTGCTTTCCGACCCGTTTAGAAGCGGAAGCCTGCGGCTGATGGAGCAAATGGAAGCGGACGGTTGGGCAATTTCGATCAGCAAATGGAGCATCGGAGATGAATCGTCGCCGCGTTCCGTTGGAGTTTTCGAGTTAACGACGCCGAAGCAGAAAAAATAAAAACCGAATACGACGCGTTTTTAACCCTGAGATTTTTGTTCGGGCGCTCGTCTCAATTGTTTTTCTTGATTTCCGGCGGCGCAACGGCTCGCGGTAAATCGCCGTCGTCCGGGACTGGAATGAGCGGTTGTTTCGGCGGCTTCCTGGTGCTCGGACGTAACATCGGCGGCAGATTCGGGCGCGGAATTTTCACGCCGCCGCCGTTGTCCGTTCGCTTGAGAATCGCGCCGCCGCCGCCCGCGAGCCAAGTTTTCGAGCCGCCGCGATAATAGACCGAAAACAACGGGCTGCTCGTAATCGTTTGAATTAACTCCCAATTCCGCCCGCCGTCGCTTGTATGCAAGATTCGTCCTTGTTCGCCCGTGACTAGAATATCGTCGGCGCTGGCAGCAGAAACTGCATAAAATCTCGCGTTGATTCCGGTTTCGATGCCTTGCCAAGTCGCTCCGGCATCGTCAGTTCGCAAAACCGTTCCACCCGCGCCAACGGCATAACCGCGTCGTTCATTGGCAAAAACAACCGCGTTCAGGGAATCTTTCAAGTTTGTTTTAATTGGCGTCCACATTTCGCCTCCGTCAACGGTTCGCAAAATCGTGCCTTCGCCGCCGACAATTACGCCGATTTTTTCGTTGACGAATTTAACGTCTTCGAGCCAGACGTTTGTTTCGGCAAATTCCGGCTGCCAATTTGCGCCCCCGGTCGTGGTTTTTAAAATCGTGCCGTTCGCGCCGACAGCAAAACCTTTGAGAGTTGTCAGGAAAAACACGCCGGACAAATCTTCTTTGACGTTTGAAATCCCGACGCCCCAGCTTTGCCCGCCGTTGATCGAGCGCATCGTCGTTCCGTTGTCGCCGACCGCCCAGCCGCGTTCTTCGTTGACGAAATAAAGCGAATTAATTCTCTGGCGCGTTCCGGCATAAACCGGAATCCAATTTCTGCCGCCGTCTTCGGTCATCAAAATGCGCCCGCGCGCTCCGGCAGCCCAGCCAATCGAGTCGTCAAGGAAAAACAATTCGGTAATCGAATCGCGCCCGCCTTCCGAAAGACGCCGCCATTGAAAACCGCCATCGTCGGTGCGAACCAAAAGCCCGTCTTCGCCCGCCGCCCAGCCGGTAAATTCGTCTGCGAAATGAACCGAAACGAGTCGCGGATTTGTTCTGACCGTAAACGGCAGCCAAGTCCGCCCGCTGTCGGATGTGAGCCAAACTGTGCCGCTCGCTTCGGTCGCCCAGCCATTTTGTTTGTTTGAAAAACTGAGCGACAGAAAATCCGGCTGCGCGAAAATGTTCACTTTAGCCCACGTCGCGCCCGCGTCTTCGCTCCGCAGAATCGTTCCTTTTTGTCCGACAATAACGATTTCGGATTCTGACAAAAACGCGACTCCGGTTAAAAGTCCGCTCGATTCTAAAATCTTTTCCGTCCAACTTTCGCCGCCATTTTCCGTCAGCAGCAAACAGCCGTTTGCGCCGACAATAGCACCGCGCTGCTCGTCAAAAAATGAAACTTGAACGAGATGTTCCCCGGTCGCGTTCTTTTGTTTGCTCCATGTCAAACCGCCATCGGAAGTTTGATAAATCGCGCCGTAGCTTCCGACTGCCCAGCCCTTTTGAAAGTTTTTTGGCGCAAATGCGACGGCGTAAAAATGATCTCTCCCGTCGAGCTTGATTTCTCGCCAAGTTTCGCCTGCGTCATCGGTCAGTAAAATCGTCCCGCGCCCGCCCGCAATAATCGCTGTTTTCTTGTCTTTGATAAAAATGCCGGAAAGCGTGTTGCTGACAGGTGAGCTTTGCCGCCGCCAATTAAAACCGCCGTCTCTGGTGTAAAGAATCGTCCCGTCCGCTCCAACCGCCCAGCCGGTTAATTTGTCTGCTGCAAAGCGAATCGCAAAAATCGAATTTCCCTGCGGCAAAGGATTTTGCCACTCCCATTTAGGTCGGAAATCCTGCGCCGAAACAACATTCAACCACAGAGACACAGAGACACAGAGAAACAAAATAAAGATTATTTTATCTCTGTGTCTCTGTGTCTCTGTGGTTGAATGCTTCATTAAATCTTTGCAGTTTTAGCAATTTCGGCGGCGTCCGCCAATAGCTTTTCGTCAACAGCGCCGACAGTGGCGATTTTGCGAGCCGTTTTATCTACCGTTTCCTGCAATAAATCTCCGGCGTGACCTTTCATCCATTGCCACGTAATTTTATGACCGCGTGCGGCATCGTCCAATTTTTGCCACCAATCGAGATTCGTTTTTTTACGAAATCTGCCGCACATTGTTTCGACGACATAACGCGAATCACTGAACACTTTAACTGTACAAGGCTCGCGCAAAGCGTTTAAACCGAGCGTTGCGGCTGCAATTTCGGCTTGTTGATTGGTCGCCTCGCCCAAAAATTGACCGACGGCTTTCCAATTTCCTTTAAAACCGAGCAGCGCGACGGCAGCCGCACGCGGATTTTCCCGCCCGTTACCGATACTCGAACCGTCGCAAACTATTAAAACTTCTTTCACTCGATTTTCACGCAAACGCCGCAAAACAAAGCGGAAACTATCAACTATAAACTATTAACTATCAACTGTATGTTATGCAAAACAGTTGATAGTTAATAGTTTATAGTTGATAGTTCAAAGCCGTTTTGACCATTTTCATTTTGCCTCGTTGCTTATCTTTCTGCGAGGTTTAATTTTCTGCCGAAACCGCGCTTTGTTTTCCGCTAACTTGAATGTTGTAATCCACGTTTTCCTCAAAAGTGTCGTCGTGGGAGATGACGAAAAGTTGATCGAAATTGCGAATTTGCCCGATTTGCTGCGCTAATCTTTCGCGCCGCTCTCTGTCCAGATTTGTCGTCGGCTCATCGAAAAACGCGACGCGCACATCGGATAATTGTTTTAAAAGCGCGAGGCGGACGCTCAAAGCCGCCGCCATTTGCTCGCCGCCGGAAAGATTGATAAACGGGCGTTCGTGTCCCAATTCTTCGAGAACGATTTCGTAATCCTCCGTCCAGCGAAGCGAGCTTTCGGCGCTGCCGGAAATTTCGCGGAAAATCTCGTTTGCTTCGCGCGAAATCGAAAACAAATAACTTTTCGCCACTTCGGGCGCCGCCTTTTTGAGCGTGTCGCGGATGAAATCGGTTGCCTCAAAAACGCGGTCGAGCTTTTCTTTTTCCGCAAATTCGGCTTGCATCTGTTTTCTGACCGCCGCCAGGCGCTCGATTTCCCGCCGCAAATCAGCCTCGCGCCGCCGCTCCTGCGCGAATTCATTTGTCGTCGCCGCCTCGCGCCGTTGCGCGTCGAGCAAAGCCGATTTTTCGTTTAAATGCTGCTCGTGATTGTAATTTTCAAGCGCCGTTTTGTATTCGCCGGAGATTACTTGAAACTCTTTTTCGAGTCTTTCGGTTTCTTCGACGGCGTTTGCCAATTCGTTTTCTCGCGCGGGCAAAGTCGCGGCAATCGCCTGATTTGCCAGAAATGTTTGATACGCCGACAAAGTTCGGTCGCGTTCGCGGCGAACCCGAGCCAAATCCGCATCGAGCGCAGCAAACGGCGTCAGCTTTTCCGATAAAATTTGAACGGCGCGCTCTTTTTCAGTCAAATCGTTTTTCGACGCCGCGATTCGCTCGCGCCAAGCGGTTTCCTGCTCGGCGTCGCGCTTTAAGCTCGCGGCGCGCTCGCGCGGATTGCCAAGCTCTTTTAATTTATTTTCTATCTCCGCCCAGCGATTTTCGATTTCAGGCAACTTGGAGGCAGCAAATTGGAGTTTCTCCTGTTCGGCTTTTAAAGCGATGCCTTGCTGTTTCGTATCTTCCAAGCCTTTTTTCATACCTTGCAGCTCGGAATATTTTCTCGCCTCTTCGTTTGCTGTCGCAATTTCGTTTTCGATTTTTTCCCGGCGGTTTTTTAATTCTTCCAGCGTTTCCGGCTTAAAACCGTTAAAAGCAGCGATTTCGCTCTCGATTTTTTCGAGCGTTGCCGCGCGTTGTTTTAAATCGCCGCGTCCGGTTTCAACCTGATTTTGCAAACTTTCAAATTTGGCGAGCTGTCGCTCGGCTTCTCGCGCCGCCGAAAGATTTCGGCTCACCGACTTTTGTTCCTGTTCGAGAGTTTTCAGCCTGACATAATTTGTGGAAAGCTCTGTCTGGAAATAACTTTCAAGCGTTTCGCCCTCGCGGATGTTTAAACATTTTTGGGAAAGAATCGGACACAAACCGTTTCTGACTTCGCCGCGAAACTTTTCGTCGTGTTGAATTTTCGCCTGCATTTTAGCGATTTCGGCGACCAAATCATTTTCCTTCGCATTTAAAGCGACCGCATCGCGGGCGAGACGCGAAATTGCGTCAAAATCTTTAAACTGCCGTTCATTTTCAACGAGCGCAATTTGTAATTTTTCGATTTCTTTTTTCAGTCCGGCACGTTGCGGAACAAGCAGCCGCAAGCTGGTTTCGGCTTCGAGCGCATCTTTTAACCTGGTTTCGATTGCGCGTTTTTCCGATTCAAGCTGCGCGACGCGCTTTTCGGCGTCCGCGCCGCGTTCGGCGTCTTTGATCTTTTCCAGACTTTCCTTGTAGTTTGCGCGCCGCCCTTCGATTTCGGCTTCGAGACGCGCAGCTTGACGCGCCGCTTGTTCGGCTTCTGCGCGCGCGGTTCGCAAGGTTTCGCGCTCGGTTTCAAAACGAGTCTGTTCTTCGATTTTCGGCTGCAAATCCTGAGCTTGCCGTGCGGCATCAACAGCTTTTGCCAGATTTTCTTCGAGCCGTTTTAACTCCGATTTTGCTTCGCTCAAAAACGATTCGGCGCGATTTGCTTCGGTTTGAATTCGATTTCGTTCAATCTGCTTGGCGTCCAAAACATTCAGTTCATCCAGCGCGGCTAGATGTGAACGATAATCGCTTTCGACGGCGGTTTGCGCGGCGAGCGCGGCGGCTGCTTGGTCGCGTTCGGCTTGAAATCGAATTTGCGCCGTTCGCGCCGATTGAAGCTGCACTTCCAAGCGGTCGCGCGTGGCGCGAGTTTCATTGACTCTCGTTTCCATCCGGTCAAATTCGGCGACCGTGCCGGTTTTTTGAGCAATTTCGGCGCGTAAATCTTTTAAAATTGTTTCGAGTTCGCCGATCTTCTTTTCAGTTTCGCGGTGCGCGTTTTCGATTTCTTCAAGACGCGACAATTCGTTTTCGGCGACCGCGATTTTTGTTCGCACATCCTGAAGACGCCGCTCGACATAACGCACCGTCGCAAGCAGCTTTTCCGCGCCCTCGCGATATTCTTCGACTTTTAAGAGCCGGTCGAAAGATGCTTTTCTGATTGCCGGCGGTTCGAGAAAAATCGCCGTCAGCGTGCCTTGGGGAACTCCGATTGCAGAACGAAACAGCGTTTCCAAATCCGTGCCGGGTTCGACGCCCAAATGCTGCTGCAAAAAACGCGAAACCTCGCCTTTTTTTTCGGCGATGCGCGTTTTCAATTCCAGATCGTAAACGTAATAACCTGTTCCGGTGTCGCGGTAAACGGTGTAATGTCGCCCGTCCAAATGGCTTTCAAATGAAACGCGAGCGATACCTTTTTTCGCGCCTCGACGCAAAAAATCGTCTTTTTTGTAATCGAGCAAATCAAACAGCGTCCACGCAATCGCTTCGATAATCGTGGTTTTGCCCGCGCCGTTCGAGCCGGTGATGGCGGTCGTCCCGCGATGAAACTCATAATTGGCGGCGGAGTGAGATTTAATGTTTTCGAGTTCGACTCGGGTGATATGCATAGCCGATTGTGAAAACAAAATTTTCGCAAGAAATCAGCCTTTAAGCAAATTTGCCGGATAAAATTTTACTTTTGTACGGTAGTGGACGGTAAGTTTGAACAGAGAATTTAAAATAGAATAAATTTCGATATTGTGAAGGGGGATTTTTATGGCAACAGCAACTGGAACACAACAAGGTATGAGTTCAAGCGAATTTTATCAAGGCGGACAAGACCCGGTTTCGCACACCGAAGGCACGGTGGCGACTGCGATTGAATCGCAAACCGCTAAATTACCGTCGGATTTATTTCTCTGGGCGGCGGTCGGGTCAATCGGCGCGTCGTTGATTCTCGAAATGTCGGGCAACACCGAAAAAGCGCACTGGGTCGGTCAGTGGGTAGCTCCGTTCCTGCTCCTCGGCGTTTATAACAAGATTGTTAAAGTCGCAGGCACAGACCGTTTGCGTCAATAACTTTTTTACGAAAATTAAAAAAGGCTTGACGAGCGATTGAAAATCGCTCGTCAAGCCTTTTTCGTTCAATCGCTTTTACCGTCTTACTTCAACTGCCATTTGATTCGGGTGTAAGCGATGCGAAAGCCTTGTTTTTCGGCGTTTCGCTGCGACTGACTGCCGGGCAAAGCGCCCATCATTGCAATCTTGCAGCCTTGCTCGGCGGCATAACGCAAACGCGCATCGAGCAGAGCCAATTGCGCGCCTTGCCGCCGACCTTCGGGAACTGTGCTCGCGCCTGCCAGCAGCGCGCAATCGTCTTTGATAAAAAATCCCCCGGCGGCGATTGGTATGCCATCGAGTTCTGCTAAAAAGGGCAAGCTGCTGCGCGAAATAATTTGCCCGAAATCAAACATAAAATCTAAAAGCCCCGGCGCTTCCGTACTCCAGCCGTTCGCCGAAGTTCGCGCCCAAAGTTCTTCTTCGCCCGGTTCGATGATTCGCGTTTTGATATTCGGATTGAGCGACACGCTAAAATCACTTTCAATAGAACGATATAAAACGCTCGTCAATTCAATCGGCTGATAACCGCGTTCGCCGAGCAAAGACAACAGCGACAAATCAGCCATCGGACTGACTTCGTGAAAAACGGGCGCGCCGCGCTCTTTGTAAAACGCTTCGATTTTGTCCAAAACTTCGTGCGTCGCGTCCTCGAAAACGCCAAGCCCGAAAGTCTGAGTCAGAGGCGATTCAACACCATCGAACATCGCATACGCGCCCGCCGCTTCAATCCATGCCGCGCCGCTTTCCGGCTGCACTTTCGCCCGCGCTTCGACAAACGCGGCATTGGCGCTGCCTTCTGTTCTTTCCAATTTTTGCGCTAAACTTTTGTCCGAATAAACCATTTTGTTTTTAGCTCTGTGGCGAAGAAAACAATCTCACTGTTAGAAAAACTCGTCAAGCAGCTTATAAAAATCAATTCGTTCCCAATCCGGTTCAATCTCCAACGCTTCAAATACAAACGGCGTCCATTTTTCGCCGAAATTATAGCAAACACTGCGCGTCAGAAGCGCAATATCCTGATAACGGTCGGCAACGCCCGCGCGTCCCCAATCTACAAAACCGCTGATTTGCCAATCTTTAAAAAGAACGTTCGGCAAACAATAATCGCCGTGCGTAAAAACCAAATCTTCGCTCGCCGGTTTTGTCGCAATCAATTCCCGAAACAAATCTTCCGCCGTTCTGCCCTGTCGTTCGTCGTCAAAATCGCTTTCGTCAACCAATCCAAGCTCTATTCTCCGCCGCGCCCGTTCAATTTTCGCCTCCAAAGTTTCGTCAAACGGGCAATCCGCCACCGGCAAACTATGAATCATCCGCACGCCTTTCGACAGCAATTCAATCGCTCGCGGAACATCCTCTTTCCACAAATCTTCGTGCGCTCCCGCGCCTTCAATTTCGGAAATCAACAGATAATCGCGCTCGTCCGTTTGCACAAAAAGTCGCACCTCCGGCACGCTCAATTTTCCTTTGAGCCATTCCAATCTTTGCTTTTCTTCCGCTAATTCCGAATCAACGCACGGAGCCGTTTTGAGATAAAGATTTTCGCCGCTTGAGCTTTTCAGATGAAAAACCTGCGAACTCGAAAATCCCGTAAAATTCTGCTGCCAAGCATAGCCGGAAAGCATTTCGGAAAGAATTTGAGGTAAAGTCTGTTGCAAAGTTTCAATCGTCATCTGCCGCACTGTCTGTTGTCTGGCAAATTAATCCTAACGGATAATATATTTTCTGCTTACTCCGAAGTGAACTTTTGTATAATATGTTCGGTTCGTTGAATAGGTATGGAAAACGATTTATTAAAAAGAATTACAATTGACCCAAATATTTGTCACGGCAAACCTGTGATTCGCGGAATGCGTTATCCGGTCGTCAATATTCTTGAATTGATGTCTGCCGGAATGTCGAATGGGGAAATTTTAGCCGATTACGAAGATTTGGAAGAAGCCGATTTGCAAGCCTGCCTGCTTTTTGCCGCCAGACTCGCCGAAGTGAAAAGCGTCAGCCGTTTGGTTGCATGAAATTTATCGTTGACGCTCAACTCCCTAAATCGCTGGCTCGTTTTTTATCAGAGCGCGGTTTTGATGCAATTCACACTTTGGATTTGCCAAACAAAAATATCACCGATGATTTGGAAATAAACCGCATTTCGTTTGCTGAAAATCGCGTCGTAATCACAAAGGATGGTGATTTCTACGACAGTTATACTGCCCGCAAAGAGCCTTATAAACTGCTATATCTGACGACAGGCAATATCAGCAATCAAGATTTACTAAGCCTTTTCGACAAAAATCTTTTACTTATTATTCACACATTACAAAATGGTTCAGTTGTCGAACTCAATCGAAGTCACATTATTGTTATTTTCTGAATAACCATTTTCCCAGTCATCGCGCAGATTCTTTTGCCAATCGCTCACGTTTTCCACCGCGAGAAACATCTCGGCTTTTCGCATCTCGCCGAACACGCGGCGCAGATTTTCCTTTTTCGACGCGGCGGCAGTTTTCGGTTCTTCGTCCAAAATCGTCACCAAAGCCCGACGGCTTTTCTCCAAACGCACTTCTTCGAGCAAGCTAATCTTGCCCGTTTCATCAACAATCGCTTCGAGTGTCTGCATCATAAGACGAATTTTAACATTAATATTGTGTCGTACCTTAAATGGGTAAAGCATTATATGTTTTGCCCTGCAATTCTCGCCCTGTTTTTTTCTTGTTCTTTCCACCCCACTGTTTGAAGAAGAAAGCGACATCTGCCGTATGGCATTGATTGCGAATGTCAATTACCCATTCTTCTTTTATCGGGCGCGCTTTGAATCCTGATTCACCGCCAACGATAACCCAATCAATATCGGAAAGATTCAAGTTTTTTAAAGGGCTTAATAAAGGCTCGAGAGATAAAAATTTGATGTGAGCTTTTGTCTGTCGCAAATAATCAATACGCTGAACGTAATTTTTGTTTTCAACGCTTACACCCATCCAAATATTTTCCGACCAATTTAAAAAGTCGCTTAATTCAGCAACCCGGTCGGCTCGCTTTGTCAAAACTTGGAAACGATGCCAATGCGCTCGATTCATCACATTAAAAACGCTCTGAATATAATCGAGCGGCACGTCAACGTGAAACAAATCGCTCATTGAATTAACAAAAATCGTTTGAGGCTTTTTCCATTTGAGCGGAAGTTCAAGCATATGGGGTTGAAGTGTCAGTTTGAAACCATTCGCATAATTAGGCTGTCCCATCGCTTTTAGACGATAAGATAATTTCTCCGCGTAACAGTTTTTACAACCTGCACTGATTTTGTTGCAGCCTGTTACCGGATTCCAAGTTGATTCTGTCCATTCAATTGGTGATTTTGCGCTCATAATTAAATATTTAACATTTAACCTAAATACGTCAGTAAAACTTCATCATTTATTCTTTTCTTACCATGTTCTGCTACTAATTTTCCTGAATCAATTAATTCCTGAATTGTTGCTCTATAGTCTTTATCATCAAACTCGCCAAAATGATTCGGAATAATGCTTTGTTTAATTTGTTTCCTGCTCGCTTTTTTCACTTTTTCCAAATAAGAAGTT